>NZ_JCADBL010000030.1:0-1213 GCF_059359015.1 Micromonospora sp. LZ37
TACCTCAAGAACGAGGACGTGAGGTTCGTCGACGTACGGTTCTGTGACCTGCCCGGCGTGATGCAGCACTTCAACCTGCCGGTGGAGTCGGTCGACGACGACCTCCTCACCGAGGGCCTGGCCTTCGACGGGTCGTCGATCCGTGGTTTCCAGGCGATCCACGAGTCGGACATGCTCCTGCTCCCGGACGTCGCCAGCGCCTTCATCGATCCGTTCCGCGCGCAGAAGACCCTCGCGTTGAACTTCTTCATCCACGACCCGTTCACCCGGGAGGCGTACTCCCGGGACCCGCGCAACGTGGCCAAGAAGGCCGAGGCGTTCCTGGCCGCCAGTGGCATCGCCGACACCGCGTACTTCGGCGCCGAGGCGGAGTTCTACATCTTCGACTCCATCCGCCACGAAACCTCGGCCCACCAGTCGTTCTACTACATCGACTCGATCGAGGGCGCCTGGAACTCCGGCCGCGACGAGCCCGGCGGCAACCGCGGCTACAAGACCGCGTACAAGGGCGGCTACTTCCCCGTCCCGCCGGTGGACCACTACGCCGACCTGCGCGACAGCATGGTCCGCCGCCTCATCGACGCCGGCTTCACCGTCGAACGCTCCCACCACGAGGTCGGCACCGCCGGCCAGTCGGAGATCAACTACAAGTTCTCCACCCTGCTGCACTCCGCCGACCAGCTCCAACTCTTCAAATACCTGATCAAGAACGAGGCGTGGGCCGCCGGGAAGACCGCCACCTTCATGCCCAAGCCCCTCTTCGGCGACAACGGCTCCGGCATGCACACCCACCAGAGCCTCTGGCTCAACGGCGAACCCCTCTTCTACGACGAGACCGGCTACGCCGGCCTGTCGGACATGGCCCGCTGGTACATCGGCGGCCTGCTGCACCACGCCCCGTCCCTGCTGGCCTTCACCAACCCGACGGTCAACTCCTACCGCCGCCTGGTGCCCGGCTTCGAAGCACCGGTCAACCTGGTCTACTCCCAGCGCAACCGCTCCGCCTGCACCCGCATCCCCGTCACCGGCAGCAACCCCAAGGCCAAGCGGGTCGAGTTCCGGGTGCCGGACCCGTCCAGCAACCCCTACCTCGCCTTCTCCGCGATGATGATGGCCGGCCTCGACGGCATCAAGAACAAGATCGAACCCCCGGCGCCGATCGACAAGGACCTCTACGACCTGCCCCCGGAGGAGTGGGGCGACGTCAAGCAGG
>NZ_JCADBL010000031.1:0-1190 GCF_059359015.1 Micromonospora sp. LZ37
CTTGGGCTCAAGTGGTTGTTGCAACGGGGTGGATTCTCGTGAGGATGGGGATTCATGCCGGGGAAGCGGTTGTCGTCCGAGGAGCGGGCGCAGATTGAGGTGTTGTTCGGGCAGGGGTTGCGGTTCGGGCAGATCGCTGCGGTGATCGGTCGGGATCGGTCGACGGTGTGGCGGGAAGTGCGCCGGAACCGGACGAACGGGCGTGGTCCAGGGGCGCGGGGTGCGGTGCATCCGCGGGGGCGGCGGCCGGGTTACGTGCCCGGGCTGGGTTACCCGGCTGGTTGGGGGCCCGCCTATGGGTGGCGGTATTCGCATCAGGTGGCGCAGCGTCACGCCGATGAGCGGGCGCGGCGGCCGCGTGCGGGCAAGCTGCGTCCGGGGTGGGGTCGGCCGTGGCCGCCGTTGTGGCTGACAGTGAAAGAGCGCCTGCTGCGGCGGCACTCGCCGCAGCAGATCGCCCGGTCATTGCGCCGGGAGTTTCCTGAGCAACCGGAGATGTGGGTGTCGCACGAGACGATTTACCAGGCGATCTACTTCCAGGCCCGCGGTGGGATGCGCCAAGAGCTGACCCGGCAGGTTGCGCTGCGCTCCGGTCGGGCCCTGCGCCGGCCGCAGTCCCGGCAGGCCACCGCGGGACGAGGCGCCCGGCCGTGGGTGCGGGACTTCCACATCTCCACCCGCCCGGCCGAAGCTGACGACCGGGCGGTGCCCGGGCATTGGGAAGGCGACCTGGTCATCGGCGCCCGCGGTTCCAGCGCGATCATCACCCTCGTCGAACGCGCCACCCGCTACGTCATGCTCGGCGCCCTGCCCGAATCGAGAGTCAGTGAGCAGGTCATCGACACCCTCACCGGGCTGATGCGCCGCCTGCCCGCCGAGCTGCGCAAGACCCTGACCTGGGACCAGGGCATCGAGATGATCCAACACCCCACCTTCACCCTGGCCACCGACTGCAAGGTCTACTTCTGCGACCCCCACTCACCCTGGCAACGCGGCAGCAACGAGAACACCAACGGACTGCTCCGCCAGTACTTCCCCCGCTCCAGCACCAACTTCCGCACCTGGACCCAAGACGACCTCGACGCAGTCGCCCGAGAACTCAACGGCCGCCCCCGCCAAACCCTCAACTGGCAGAATCCCGCCCAAGCACTCCACAAGTACCTCGTTGCAACAGCCACCTGAAACCGCCC
>NZ_JCADBL010000032.1:0-1094 GCF_059359015.1 Micromonospora sp. LZ37
CTAGGTGTTCTGCCCGGAGAGGTTGGGGACGCGGCTGGCGGGTGGTTGGCCGCCGAGTGCGGTGTGAGCGCGGTGGTGATTGTAGGCGTGGAGCCATGCGGGTAGAGCTGCGCGGCGGGCGGCTTCTGAGGAGTACGCCTTGGCGTAGGCCCATTCCTCTGTGAGGGTGCGGTGAAAGCGTTCGACCTTGCCGTTGGTCTGGGGCCGGAAGGGGCGGGTCTTCTTCATGCTGATGCCCAGCTCGCGGAGGGTGTCGCGCCAGAGGAAGGACTTGTAGCAGGAGCCGTTGTCGGTGATGACCCGGCGAACGGTGATGCCGTGGGCGGCGAACCAGGCGTGCGCGCGGCGCCAGAAGGCGACCGCGGTGTCTTTGCGCTCGTCGTTGAGGATCTCGGTGTAGGCCAGCCGCGAGTGGTCGTCGATGGCGGTGTGCAGGTAGGCGTAGCCGATGACCGGATGGCAGTTGCGGCGGGCTTTCGCGGTGGCCCGGCTGTTGCGCTCACCCTGGGCGCGGCCGTGGATGCGCCAGCCGCCGCCGTCGGGGATGTTGCCCAGCTTCTTGATGTCGACGTGGACCAGGTCCCCGGCAGCGGCGTGTTCGTAACGGCGCACCGGCCGGCCGGTGGCCCGGTCCAGGTCAGCCAGCCGGGGCACCCCGGCCCGGCGCAGCACCGCATGACACGTGGACGCGACCAACCCGAGCCGCCCGCCGATACGCGCAGGTCCCCACCGCCGCTTCGCCCGCAGGTGCAGCACCTTGCGCTCCACCGGCGCCGGCGTGCGCCGCGGTGACCGACGCGGGCGGCTGGACCGGTCGACCATCCCCGCCACGCCCTCGGCCCGGTAGCGGTCCGCCCACCGCTTCGCCGTCGTTGGGCTCACCTGGAACCGCTCAGCCGCCCGGCGCAGCGGCCAACCATCGTCCACCACACAGCGGGCCAGACGCAGCCTGCCGGTCTCCGACAACGGGGCATTACGGTGGGGCACGAGGACCCCCCTGAGTTGGTGCGGCTGTCTGGTAGCTCCACACCTACTCGGGAGGTCCTCACCCTTTCAACATCCCGGACGCGTCACCAACGTCCATGGACAGAACA
>NZ_JCADBL010000033.1:0-1055 GCF_059359015.1 Micromonospora sp. LZ37
GTGGGGCTGGGTCCTTCCATTTGGTTGAGGAACCACAGTCGTTGCTGGGCGAAGGACAGCGGCAGCCGGTCGGGTCGTCGGTCTGCCGGGCGAAGTGGTGGGCGGGCATGGCCGGTGTGGTCGAGGAGCCGGGCGAGTTGAGCCACGGTGGGGTTGTCGAACACGGCGCGGATGTCCAGGTCCACGCCGAGGGCTGAGCGGACCCGGCTGATCAATTGAGTCACCAGCAGCGAGTGTCCCCCGAGGTCGAAGAAGTTGTCGTCGACGCTGACGGTGTCGATGCCGAGGACGTCGGCGAACGCGGCGCACAGGGCGGCTTCGGCCGGGGTGGAGGGTTCCCGGCCCGGCCCGGCGGTGTATTCGGGTGCGGGCAGCGCCCGGCGGTCCAGTTTGCCGTTGACCGACAGCGGGAGTGCGTCGATGGTGACGATCGCCGCGGGGACCATGTAGCCGGGCAGTGCCTGTCCGCAGGCGGCGCGGATGTCGGCCGGGTCCAGGTCGCGGCCCGGCTCGGGGATGATGTAGCCGACGAGGCGGCGGTCGCCGGGTCGGTCCTCGCGAACCACGACCACGGCCCTGGCCACGCCCGGCTGCGCGGCCAGGACGGCCTCGATCTCGCCGAGTTCGACCCGGAAACCGCGGATCTTCACCTGGTCGTCGACCCGGCCCAGGTACTCCAGCTCACCGTTAGCCCGCCAGCGGACCAGATCCCCGGTGCGGTACATCCGCTCACCCGACCCGAACGGACACGCCACGAACCGCTGCGCGGTCAGACCCGCCCGGCCCAGATAGCCCCGCGCCAGACCGGTACCGGCCAGGTACAACTCACCGGCCACCCCCGGCGGCACCACGTCCAAGCGGTCATCGAGCACATACGCGCGCACGTTCCAGTTGGGGCCGCCGATCAGCGGGGCGCCCGTGCCGGAAAGCGGCCCGCTGATCGTCGTGCACACGGTCGCCTCGGTCGGCCCGTACGCATTGAACATGCGTCGGTTCTTCGCCCATGCTGCGGCGAGCTCCGGCGGGCAGGCCTCGCCGCCGACGATCAGGCACTC
>NZ_JCADBL010000034.1:0-832 GCF_059359015.1 Micromonospora sp. LZ37
CGCCCACTTCTCCGCGATCTCGGCGAGCGGCTTCCGCAGCCTCGACGAGAATCAGAAGGTGGAGTTCGACATCACCCAGGGCCAGAAGGGCCCGCAGGCGGAGAACATCCGCCCGCTCTGATCCACACTGCGAACGGCGGTCCGACTGGTTCAGCGGGCCGCCGTTCGGCGTTTCACGCGCTCACCACGGCACCGCGAAACTCGTCTGATCGGCAAAAGGCCGGCCATCTCGGTGTGGAGCCAGCTCAGCATTGCCGGCGTGTTCTCTTCCTTGGATCGATTCGGACCTCGGGCGCTGGTCTGCCCAGGCCGACTGTCAGCCCGCCCAAGGCGCGCCTTGGGCTCATGAACCAGACAGACACAGACGTCGACCTTCATCGCCGACGAGCCGAATTCCGCACCGCCGTCGTCCTGACGGTCGAGGCACGTACGGTCGCGGTCCACGTGGAGCACACCATGGTCGGACTCGACGCCTCGCCTCCTGATGACTGTCAGACAGCCGGGACCTGGGTGCGCGGCGTTACATCCTGAAGGGTTGATGACTATGACGACGACCTACTCGGGTCCTGCGAGGCTGATCCTGGCCGACGGGGCATGCATATCCGGCATGGCTTCCCTCAGTACCAACCAGCGCGGAGGACTCATCGGCTGGGGCGGCACGTTCCGTCCGGACGAGATCACGACAGACCTTCGCAACGCAGTCGAAGGGCTGCAATTGGAACTGCCCTACGATCGGATGGGGACAGTCGCCGTCACCGGCATACGCAAGCTACTCGCCACGCAGGTTTTGATGTCGTTGGCAGGCCGCGGACCCGCACCATTCTGATCGTGC
>NZ_JCADBL010000035.1:0-779 GCF_059359015.1 Micromonospora sp. LZ37
ACCCGGCTCACCCGCTCGGCCGACCGGGTCGCCCGGGTCGCCGAGGCCGAACTGGTCCGGGTCGCCGACGACGAGACCGAGGCCGGCCCGCCGGTCCGCCTCGACCCGGTCGACGTCCGGGCCCGCGACGAGATCGGCGACCTGGCCCGGGCCTTCGAGCGGGTGCAGCGCACCGCCGCCCGGTTGGTCGAACGGCAGGTGGCCGGCCGGCGCAACGTGGCGCAGATGTTCGGGCACGTCGGTCGCCGTACCCAGAACCTGGTCGGCCGGCAGATCGCGCTGATCGACCGGTTGGAGCGGCAGGAGGCCGATCCGGGCCGGCTGGAGGACCTCTACCGGCTCGACCACATCTCCAGCCGGCTGCGCCGCAACGCCGGCAGCCTGGTGGTGCTCTCCGGCTCGACCGGCAGCGACGGGCACGTCGCCCCGGTGCCGCTCGGCGACGTGGTGCGGTTGGCGCTCGGCGAGATCGAGGACTTCACCCGGGTGGACGTGCAGGTGCCGCCGGGCGTCTCGGCCGCGCCCGCCACCGTCGGCGACCTGGTGCTGGCCCTGGCCGAGCTGATGGAGAACGCGACGGTCTTCTCGCCGCCGCACACCCGGGTGGTGGTCTCCGGCGAACTCACCGGGACCGGTGCCCGGCTCTCCGTGGTGGACCAGGGCATCGGGATGACCGAGGAGCGGCTGGCCGAGGAGAACGTCCGGCTGACCCGACGGGAACGGCTGGACCTGGCCCCGACCGAGGTCCTCGGGCTCTTCGTGGTGGGCCGGCTGGCCCG
>NZ_JCADBL010000036.1:0-717 GCF_059359015.1 Micromonospora sp. LZ37
GTGGTCGGTGCAGGGTGAGGTCGGTGCGGTCGGTGGGGATGCCGTACCAGGCGAGCAGGCGGCACCAGCGGTCGACCTCGTGTTCTTCGGGGTGCCAGTCGGGGCCGTCGTGGTGGCCGGCTTCGGCGTTGGCGAAGGCGAGCAGTCGGCCCGCGTCGGCGAGCATGCGGTGTGACTGGGGGCCGCGTCCGTGGAGGTTGACCGCGAGGTCGGGCGCCGGGCGGGGTGGTGGGCCGAGGCCGTCGGTGGGCAGCAGCCGGTCGATGCCGCCGATGAGGTCGGCCAGGGGTGTCAGCCAGGCTGGTGCGGCGAGGGTGAGTTCCTGGTCGGGGTACGCCGCGCGGAGGGCGCGGAGGGCGGGGACGGCGGTGGCGAGGTCGCCGACGCCGAGGGCGCGGAGGGCGAGGATCACGGGTAGGAGGTTTCCTGTTCGGCGCAGACGACGAGTTCGCGGACGGCGCAGCCGGGGGGTTGGGTGAGGGCGAACATGATGGCGGCGGCGGTGTCGGTGGGGTCGTTGAGGATGGCGTCGGGTCCGGGTTTGTACTGGGGGTCGCGGTCGTCGAAGAAGGCGGTGCGCATGCCGCCGGGGATGAGGAGGGTGACGCCGACGGTGCCGGCGAGTTCGGCGGCCAGGGCGCGGGTGAAGCCGACCACGCCGAACTTCGCCGCGCAGTAGGCGGTGGCGTCGGAGACGGCCTTGATCCCCAACGTCGA
>NZ_JCADBL010000037.1:0-624 GCF_059359015.1 Micromonospora sp. LZ37
TACGTCGTGGTCGGTGTCGTTCCACCGGTGCGTGACCAGGTCCCGCTCTGCGGGGGTCAGCAGGTCCAGGTCGCTGACGGGCTGCCCGGGATCGGTGGTCACCGCGCGCAGCAGCTGGACGAGCCGCTGGCTGAGAGCCTCCGCGGTGCCGTGGTCGAACAGGTCGGTGGCGTATTCGAGGGTGATGGTGATGCCGTCCGGCGAGCCGTCGGGCTGGCTCTGCTGCTGGTAGCCGAGGGTCAGATCAAACTTGGTAGCCGGCAGAGGCAGCGGTTCGGTGCGGGCCTGCAACTGCGGAATGTGCCACTCACGGGTCATGTCATCGTCCGACGCAAGCGCCACCTGGAAGAGGGGGTGGTGGGCGGCGGTGCGGGTGGGGTTGAGGATTTCGACGAGGCGTTCGAAGGGGATGTGTTGGTTGGTGTAGGCGGTGAGGGTGTGTTGGCGGATGCGGTGCAGGAGTTGGGTGAAGGTGGGGTTGCCGGTGAGGTCGGTGCGTAGGACGAGGGTGTTGACGAAGAAGCCGATGAGGTGGTTGAGGGCTTCGTCGTTGCGTCCGGCGATGGGGGCGCCGATGGGGATGTCGGTGCCGGCGCCGGATCGGTGCAGGAGGGTCGCGAGGGC
>NZ_JCADBL010000004.1:0-494941 GCF_059359015.1 Micromonospora sp. LZ37
GACGACAACCGCTTCCCCGGCATGAATCCCCATCCTCACGAGAATCCACCCCGTTGCAACAACCACTTGAGCCCAAGCTGCGAGGAGGCCACTACTTCCAGGAAGCAGCACGATCTTCACGACCGACGTCACTCCGGACCGGGCCGGGCCGAGCCGGACCGGAGGCAAGCCGGGGCGAGCCGGGCTCGGGCGAGCCGGACCCGGGACAAGCCGGACCCGGGACAAGCCGGACCCGGGACAAGCCGGACCCGGGGCAAGCCGGACGTGGGACAACCCGGCCCCGGGGCAAGCCGGACGTGGGACAACCCGGCCCCGGGAGGGCAGGCCCGACCGGGGGCTCGGTGAATCGTTTGCGACATCAGCTCTAAAGGAACAGGCAAGGCATACGCCCGCCAGTGCAGGGCGCGGGCCGGGATGTGCTCGGAAGCTGCGCGTCGGGCGGCGGGCCGGGATGCGCGCGGCACGGCATGGCGGACCGCGCCGGGGCGCAAATGCGTGGCCGGCGGCGTCAGCGGGGCGTAACGTGGAGCGCCGCGCGGGATCCGCGCCTTCTCACCGGGCACAGCCGGCACCGCGTCTGACGGAGCGCCGGGCGGCCCAGGGCCAACCGATCATACGAACGCCACCGAAAGGCCGCCTCGGATGACCCCTGCCGCCGCCCCCACCACCGGCACCGCACCCGCCATGGGCGCCACGCCCTCCGCCGTCGACCCCGCCTCCACCGGCGACCCCGCGCTCGCCGTCGACCCCGCGCCCGCCGTCGAGGACGCCGTCGCTGCCGCTGCGCCGGTCGCCAGCGCTATACCCACCAACGGCACCACGGCCGCCGGCACCGCGACCGCCGGCACCACGGCCGCCGGCACCGCAACCACCGGCACCACGGCCGCCGGCGGCACCGTGCCAGCCGTGGAGGGTGCGGGGCGGGTGCTGGACGGGGAGCTCGCCGGGGAGCGGGCGCATCTGGCCGCCTCACGCGCCGCGCTGCGGCGGATGCGGGAACGCGCCGAGGCGCTCTTCGCGACCGGCGACAAGGTCGCCGGTGACGCGTACACCGCCGAGCAGCTCGGGCGGCACATGGCCCGCCGGGTCGTCGAACTGGCCGACGATCCCAGCACCCCGCTCTTCTTCGGCCGGCTCGACTTCGGGTCACAGGACGCCGACCACGCCGACCGGTGCTACCACGTCGGCCGGCGGCATGTCACCGACGAGCAGGGCGAGCCGCTGGTGCTGGACTGGCGGGCCCCGGTCTCCCGCTCGTTCTACCGGGCCAGCGCCCGCGACCCGCAGGGCGTCGCGGTGCGCCGGCGGTTCGGGTTCAACGGCGGCGCGCTGACCAGCTTCGAGGACGAGCGTCTCGATCGGGGTGAGGAACTGGGCACGACCAGTCGCATCCTCACCGCCGAGATCGAACGACCGCGCGTCGGGCCGATGCGGGACATCGTCGCCACCATCCAGCCCGAGCAGGACGAACTGGTCCGGGCCGACCTGGCCGACTCGATCTGCGTGCAGGGCGCACCGGGCACCGGCAAGACGGCCGTCGGGCTGCACCGGGCCGCGTACCTGCTCTATCTGCACCGGGAGCGGCTGCGCCGGGCGGGCGTGCTGATCGTCGGGCCGAACCGCGCGTTCCTGTCGTACATCGCGGCGGTGCTGCCGGCGCTCGGCGAGGTCGAGGTCGCGCAGGCCACCGTCGAGGACCTGGTCACCCGGGTCCCGGTACGCGCCGTCGAGGACCCCGCCGTCGCCACCCTCAAGCACGACGCCCGGATGGCCGAGGTGCTGCGCCGGGCGGTCGACGGGCACATCGCGGAGCCGGCCGAGCCGATCATGATCTCGGACGGCTCGTTCCGGTGGCGGATCGGCCTCGACCCGCTGCACCGGGTGGTCGAGGAGACCCGCCGCGAGGGCCTGCCGTACGCGACGGGCCGGGAACGCGTCCGGGCACGCGTGGTGGGGCTGCTGCAACGCCAGTCCGAGTCGCGCCGGGCCGAGTCGCCGAGCGACGCCTGGCTGCGCCGGATGGGCAAGGCCAAGCCGGTCACCGCCTTCCTCGACGCGGTCTGGCCGGCGCTCACCCCGGAAGGGCTGCTGCACCGGCTGCTCGGCGAACCGGACACCCTCGCCGCGGCGGCCGACGGCCTGCTCAGCCCCGAGGAGCAGGCCTTGCTGCTCGGCACGACGGCACCCGCCTCGCCGGCGAGCGGCAACCGGGCGGCGACCGGCACGAAGCTGGGGCGTACTCCCAAGGCGACGAAATGGACCGCCGCGGACGCCGTGCTGATCGACGAGGTGGCCGGGCTGATCGAGCGGCCGGGCGGCTTCGGCCACGTCGTGGTCGACGAGGCGCAGGACCTCTCCCCGATGCAGTGCCGGGCCATCGCCCGGCGCAGCGAACACGGCTCGATCACCCTCCTCGGCGACCTGGCCCAGGGCACCGCCCCGTGGGCCGCCACCGACTGGCGGGAGTCCCTGGCGCACCTGGGCAAGCCGGACGCGGTGGTGGTGCCGTTGAGCGTCGGGTTCCGGGTGCCCGCCGCGGTGGTCGCGTTCGCCAACCGGCTGCTGCCGGCGCTCGCCGTCAACGTACCCCCGGCGGAGTCGTTGCGCCGCGACGGCGCGCTCGACGTGCGTACCGTGACCGACCTGGACGGGGCGACCGTGGCCGAGGTGCGGGCGGCGCTCGCGCACGACGGCTCGGTCGGGGTGATCGCCGCCGACGACGCGGTCGACCGGCTCCGCGCGGCGCTGGCCGCCGCCGGCGTCGACACCGCGACCGCCGACGACGTCGAGACCGCGGCGCGGGTCACCGTGGTCCCCGCGACGCTCGTCAAGGGCCTGGAGTACGACCACGTCGTGGTCGTCGAGCCGGCCGCGATCGTGGCCGCCGAGCCGCGCGGGCTGCACCGCCTCTACGTGGTGCTGACCCGGGCGGTGTCCCGGCTGTCGGTGCTGCACACCGCGCCGCTGCCCGACCCGCTTGCCGCCGGGTCAGCCTGACAGAGCCGACGCGACCTCACGCAGCGGCCGGCCCGACTCGGCGAGCGGCACGGTCAGGGCCAGCCACGACCCGTCGGTGAAGTCGATCCGCAGCCGTTTCGGGTTGAGCCGGTACCACCCGACCCCGGCCCGGGCCACCGCGCTGCGCGGCGCCGCGTGGAGCAGCTCGATGTCGGCCATGGCCCGCTCGTCCTCCGCCAGGCTGGAGGTCAGGCCCGTCCGGCCGGTGGCCCCGAGCAGCAGCCGCTCATCGGTGACCGCCAGGACGGCCTGACGCAGGCCCGGGCCCTTCACCCCGGTCACCAGGGCGTGGTGGAACAGGGAGGCCTCCGAGCCGGCCGCTCCCCGGCCGCCGACGCCGAAGAAGAGCCACTGGGCGAAGGCGTCCGCGGGGCCGAAGGTGATGTTGGGGGAGAGCAGGTTCAGCAGGCCGCCGAGGAAGCCCGGCCCGCCACCGCTGGGCTCGGGCCGGTCCGGCTGCGGCGGGTCCTGCGGGGTCAGCCCCAACCCGGCCGTGGCCTCCGCGACCACCCGCAGTCGCTCACCCGCCGGCAGCAGCCGGGTGACGCCCTCCGCGTACCGCTCACGCTTGTCGACCACCGGCTCAGTACCCGTCGTGGCCGCCGGAGCGGTGCGCGCCGCCGGCGCCGTCCCCGATCACCTCGCCGACCAGCTCGCGGACCCGGGCGGCGGCGGCCTCCTGGGCCCGGTTGGCGGCGGCGGTGAACTCCTCCGCCAGGGTGTACGAGTCGAGCCGCATCGCCCGCGCGTTGACCTCCGAGGAGATGATCTTCCCGTCCGCCGCCGCGGTGACCCGGACCAGGCCCGAGTCGCTCACCCCCTCGGCGCTGGTCTCCTCCAGCTCCGCCATCCGGTCGGCGAGCTGGCGCTGCCAACCGTCCAGGTTGCGGGCCAGCGCCTCGATCCGGTCCAGCGCGGGAAAGGTCATGTCGCCCTCTCAGTTGAGAATCGAGTCGAAGACGTTCTGCACACCCTCGGTGTACGGGCCGAGGTCCTCACGATAGGTGCCGTCGACCAGGTAGTTGCGGTCCTTCTGCCCGTCGGAGATGTCGTGCAGGCCGACGCCGGTGTCCAGCAACGCCCCGCCGAACCCGGGGATGTTGACCGGCGAGACGTAGTTGACGGCGAACTTGCCCGGGAAGAGGGTCTTGAACTTCTCGATCTGGAAGGCGCGCCCCTCGGGCGTCCAGCCGTTCTTGTTCAGCAGCTTGTACTGCTTCTTGCGCTTCTTGATGTCCATGACCAGCTCGGCGTACCTCTTGAGCTGCGCCGAGACCTTGCCCAGCCGGGCGGCGAGACGGGTCAGGACCTCGGCGAGCCGCGCCACGATCTTGACCATGCGTCCCACGGTGGTGGCGAGCCGGGCCAGCACCCGGACCACCGTCGCGGCCAGCGACACGCCCGCGCTCAGCGCCGCGGCGACCGCCGCGATGATCACCTCGGTCAGGAACCAGAGCAGGAACTCCAGGATCAGCTCGACCAGCAGGTTGAACGCGTCGACGGCGGCGTTCGCCGCCTCGACCAGCACCTCCTTCGTGCCGTCCAGCCCCTTCGCCAGCTCCTCGATCGCCTCCTCCACCGACTCCATCGAGGCGTGGAAGCTCTCCGCCGCGTCGCCGCTCCAGGCGCCGCGCAGCCGGGCCCGGTCGGCGATCTGCTGCCCGGCGATCTCCCGGACCGCCTCGCCGGTGCTCAGGCAGACCTGAGCCGCCCGCATCAGGTCGTCCGGCTCACCGGCGACCAGCTCCAGCAGCTGCTCGAAGGGCCAGAGCACCGCGTTGGAGAGCGGCTTGAACGGATCGGGGGTGCCCGACACGATCTGCTCGAAGTAGGTCTTGTTGCGCTGGAGCGCCTCGGTGCTCATGCCGTCCCCTCAGAACGCGCCGCGCGTCGGCCACGGGCCGGGCGCGATCGGGTCGACCCCGGCGCCGGGCGCGAAGAGGTCGGTGTTCGCCACGTCGGTGCCGGTGTAGGCGTCGGCCGTGTCGGTCAGCCCCTCGGCGATGTCGGCCATCACCTCGGCACCGTCGGCCAGCCCCTCGAGGACGGCCTCGAACTGCTCCTCGTACGCCGCGGCGAGGCCGAAGGACGCGGGCATGACACCGAACGCGTGCCGGGGCACCTGCCCGTCGTGGAACGCCCGGCGCAGCTCGCGGAAGCGTTCGGCCCGGTCCCGCGAGGCGGCGGCGAACGCGGTCAGCGCCTCCGCCTGCACATCGAGATTCCTGCCCGGACCGGTCACCGGCACCTCCCCTGTGTCCACTCGGCACCCTCCGCCGGGCGGAGCGGTCGCCGAGGCTACACAGTAGGCGATCGCCGCCGCACCCCGCCGCCCCCGAGCCGGCGCGGGGGCGGGGAAACAGGCCGTGGCCGGGGGTCGCCGGTTCGGCTGACGTTCGTCCGTTCCCGCCCGGCGGGTGCCGGGACCGGCCACGATGCGGGCAGGGCGTGCCACCGGAGCCGCCCCGGTCGAGAGGGGCCACCGTGAGCACCGCCGTGCCGGGCACACCCTGCTGGACCGACCTGGCCACGCCGGAACTGGAGGCCGCGAAGCGGTTCTATCCGGAGCTGTTCGGCTGGACCGGGCAGGTCTCCCCGCAACCGGAGGCGGGTGGCTACACCATCTTCCTCAAGGACGGCCGGTCGGTGGCCGGCGCGGGCCCGCCCGCCACGCCGGACCAGGTCCCGATCTGGTCCACGTACGTGGCGACCGACGACGCCGACCTGGCCGCCACCCGGGTCGAGGCGGCGGGCGGGACCGTGCTGGTCGCCCCGTTCGACGTCTTCGACCAGGGGCGGATGGGGGTCTTCGCGGACCCGGCCGGCGCCGTGTTCAGCGTCTGGCAGCCGATGGCGATGGCCGGGGCCGAGCTGTTCAACGTCCCCGGCGCGATGACCTGGAACGAGTTGGTCTCCCCGGACCCGGAGGGCGCGAAGGTCTTCTACGAGCTGGTCTTCGGCTGGCATCCGGAGGATCAGCCGATGGACGGCATCGAGTACACGGGTTGGCGGTGCGGGGCGCGGATCGTGGCCGGCATGATGCCGCCGCTGGGCGACGGCTACCCGGCGGACCTGCCGGCGTACTGGTCGGTCTACTTCGCGGTGGCGGACGCCGACGCCACCGCCGCGCGCGCCGCGGAGCTCGGCGGCACCATCCTCGTACCGCCCCGGGACATCCCCACGGGCCGCACCGCCGCCCTGCGCGATCCCCACGGCGCCCTCTTCTCCATCACCGCCCTCACGCCCTGACGCCAGGGCCGGCGGGGCGGATGGGGACGACCAGGGGGCCGTGGTCGCCGGGGATGATCCGGACGTGGGCACGGTAGTGGGTGGCCAGGAGCTCCTCGGTCAGGACGTCGCGGGGTGGGCCCGCGGCGACCACCCGCCCCTCGGCGAGCAGCACCATCCGGTCGGCGTACTCGCCGGCGATCGAGAGGTCGTGCATCGTGGCGAGCACGGTCAGGCCGTGCGTCCGGCGCAGCTGGTCGACCAGCTCCAGCACCTCCTGCTGGTGGCCGATGTCCAGCGCGCTGGTCGGCTCGTCGAGCAGCAGCAGGGTGGCGCCCTGGGCGAGCGCCCGGGCCAGGAAGACCCGCTGCCGCTCCCCGCCGGAGAGGGTGGCCAGCTCCCGGCGGTGGAACCCGGCCAGGTCCAGCCGGTCCAGCACGTCGTGCACGGCGGCCAGGTCGGCGGCCGACTCCCGGCCCAGCGGCGGGATGTACGGGGTGCGCCCGAGCAGGACGTAGTCGAGCACCGACATGCCGGCCGGCACCACCGGGGACTGCGCCACCGTGGCCACCACCCGGGCCCGGTCGCGGCGGCGCAGCGACTCGTACGGCGTACCGAAGAGGGAGACGGCGTGCGGCGCGGGGAGCAGGCCGCCGACGGCGCGCAGCAGGGTCGACTTGCCCGCGCCGTTCGGGCCGATCACGGTGACCCACTCCCCGGCGGCGACGGTCAGGTCGATCCCGGCGAGGATCGGCACGCCGTCCAGCCGCACGTGCAGGTCGCGCACCTCGACCGCGGGGACGGTCATGCGAACACCCGGCGGGAGGTGCGCAGCACCAGGACGAAGAACGGGCCGCCGAGCAGCGCGGTGACCACCCCGATCGGGATCTCGGCGGGGGCGGCGGCGGTGCGGGCCACCACGTCGGTCAGCGCCAGGAACGCCCCGCCGAAGAGCATGGAGAGCGGCAGGATCACCCGGTAGCTCGACCCGGCCAGCAGCCGGACGGTGTGCGGGACGATGATGCCGACAAAACCGATCAGCCCGGAGGCGGAGACCGCGGCGGCGGTGCCGAGCGAGGCGGCGGCGATCAGCAGGTAGCGGGAGCGCTGCGGGTGCAGGCCGAGGCTGGTGGCCTCGTCGTCGCCGACGGAGAGGACGTCCAGCTCGCGCCGGTGCAGCAGCACCACGACGGCGGTGAGCAGGAAGTACGGCAGGACCAGCAGCACGTCGTCCCAGCCGGCGGTGCCGAGCCGGCCGAGCAGCCAGGAGTAGACCTGCTGGATGCTCTCGGAGTGGCGTTGCAGCAGATAGGTCTGCCCGGCGGAGAGGAACGCCGACACCGCCACCCCGGCCAGGATCAGGGTGGCCGGGGAGCGTCCCCGCCCCCCGGCGACCCCGAGCAGGTAGGTCATCACCACCGCGCCGAGCGAGCCGACGAACGCGGCCAGCGGCAGGATGGCCGACAGCCCGGCGAATCCTCCCGCCCCCATACCGAGCGCGATCGCCGCGGTGACGGCGAGGCCGGCGCCGGCCGCCGCCCCGAGCAGGTACGGGTCGGCCAGCGGGTTGCGGAACACCCCCTGGTACGCCCCGCCGGCCAGCGCGAGCAGCGCGCCGACCAGCAGGCCGAGCACCACCCGGGGCAGCCGCAGCTCGGTGACGATGGCGATCTCGCGCTCGGTGAGCCCGCTTTCCAGGTGCACCCCGGGCAGCAGGTTGAGCAGCTCCACGGCGACGCTGCCCGGGGGGAGGCTGACCGGCCCGAGCGAGACCCCGGCGACCAGCGCGACCAGCACCGCGCCGACGCCCACGGCCAGCCAGCCGGGGCGGAGCCGGGTCGGCCGGCCGGTGGGGGTGGGGGCGTCCGTCAACGCCTTCTGCATCAGGTGGGCCTCGGTCAACGCCCGCCGGTGAGGGTCACGCCGGCACCTTGGCGGTGGCGTCGACGATCGACCGGAGCAGGTCGACCACGCGCGGGCCCCAGCGGGAGGCGATGTCGTCGTCGAGCGCCACGATCTGGTTGTTCTTCACCGCGGTGACCCCGGCCCAGCCGCTGCGCGCCTTGACCGTCTCCGGGCTCTGCTGGCAGCACTTGGTGTCGGCGAGGAAGACGAAGTCGGGGTTCGACTTGACGATGACCTCCTGGGAGAGCTGCGGGTAGCCGCCGCTGCTGCCGTCGGCGTCGGCCGGGTCGGCGATGTTCTCCAGGCCGGCCAAGGCGTAGATCGAGCCGATGAAGGTCCGGCTGGTCGCGGTGTACAGCTCCGGGCCCAGCTCGTGGTAGTAGGTCAGCTTCTTCGACCGCTGCGGCAGGTCCTTGGTCAGCTTGGCGATGTCGTCCTTCATCCGCCGGGTGACGTCGGCGGCCTCCGTGGGGTGACCGGTCAGCGTGCCCAGGTCGGTGATCTGCCGGTAGGTGTCGTCGAGCGTGGTCGCCGCCGGGGTGAGCAGCACCGGGATCTTCAGCGTGGTGAGCTGCTCGACGATCTTGTTGGTGTCGTTGGAGAGCACCACCAGGTCGGGGTTCCTGCCGGCGATCGCCTCCGCGTTCGGCTGGAAGCCGGAGAGGTCGCTCTTCGGCACGTCCGCCGGGTGGTTGGAGTTGTTGTCGACGGCGGTGACCTGCTTGCCCGCGCCGATGGCGAAGAGCATCTCGGTCGCCGACGGCGAGAGCGAGACGATCTTCTCGGGACGCTTCTCCAGCGTCAGCTTGCCGACGGTGGCGGGGAAGGTGGCGGTCGCGGAGCCGCTGCCGGCGGCGGGGGTGTCGTCGGCGGTCTTCTCGGCGCAGGCGCCGAGGGCCAGCGCGGCCACCGCGAGGGTCGCGGCGAAGAGCCGGGGGGTACGTCGGGACATCTGTCCTCCTGTCGGTCGAGGAGCCTGGTGCTTCGCCGACAGGAACCGTGCCCACCCGTCCGCGAGGCGCCCTTCCTCGAGAGCGCGTGTCGCGACCAGCCGCAGGCGACCTGGCTCGTCCCCACACACGACGGCGCCGGCCTGTCGGGCCGGGCGCCGGGGTGGCTCCGGCGGGGCCGGAGACCGTGGTGGGGCATCACAGTTGCGGGACAGCGCCGGTTTCACACCGGCTTCGCTGCGGGTTGGTCGGTGCCACGGTAGCGCACGACCAGCGGAGATCGTCCCGACGGGAGGGGGTGGGTGGGGCCCCGACGGGGGCGGAACGGGACCCCACCCGGTTTCACGAGGCGGTGATGGTGACGTTGTCCACAGCCGCCTCGACGAGGCTGGCGCCGGGGGCGTCGGCGGCCTCCACCACGATCCGCACGGACTGTCCGGCGTACGGGCTGAGGTTCAGGTTCGCCACCGCCCAGGCGGCGTCCCGGTCGGTGGCCGCTCCTGCCTGGTTGAGCAGGGTGGTGATGCCGCCGTTGTGGACCACGCTGACTCTCAGGTAGTCCGCCGACGAGGCGTTCGAGCCGTGGGCCAGGTACCAGGCCAGCGAGAGGGTCAGCGTGCCGGTCGACGGGAGGGTCACCGCCGGGGACCGGGCGCTGGTCACCCCGCCGTCGACGTCGTAGTCACCCGCCGCGGCGCCGGCCAGCCGGCCGGTGACCAGGTCGTTGCTCCCGGCGTACGGGACCAGCTGCTTGGCCCCGGAGGAGTTGGTGGCCTGGGCGGCGCCCCGCTCCCACGCCCCGGTGGTGGCGGTGTCGGTGCCGGCCGGGTTGACGGTCCAGCCGGTGGCCGTCTCGAAGGTGTCCGACCAGACGGTGGTGCCGCCCCCGCCGCCGCAGTACTGGGCCTGCTTGCCGATCGCCCGGTACGGGCAGTCGGCGTACTCGGAGAGCAGCAGCACCGCGTCCCGGTTGCGGGAGGTCTGCGCCGGGATCACCTCGTCCGGCGGGTAGAAGCCACCGCCGGTGGCCGAGCCGGGGTACATCTCGAAGGTGTACGCCCAGATCCCGTGCGCGCCCCACATCCAGTCGATGCTGGTGCCGTCGGCGACGTAGAGGTCGCTGGACTGTTCCGGGGTGTAGCCGTTGGTGTTCGCCATCTGCTGGCCGATGGTGGCGAAGGTGTTGTACTGGTCGGCGCTCATCCCGGCGGGGGTGTTCGCGGTGGTGTAGCCGAACGGCCAGAGCACCAGCTGCGAGTAGGTGTGGAAGTCGATGTTGGCCTTGATCTGCTGCGTCCCGCCGACCACCCGGCTGTTGACGAAGTTGCGCAGGGCCTGGGTCTCGGGGGCGGAGAAGGCGGACGGGCCGCGGTAGGTGTCCGACGAGGTGGTGCCGGACGAGCCGCCGCAGCAGCCCCACTGGTAGGACCAGTTGCGGTTCAGGTCGGTGCCCACGGCGGTGGAGCCGCTGTTGGGTTGCCGGTTCTTCCGCCAGGACCGGTACGAGCCGGTGGCGATGTCGTACTCGCTGCCGTCGGGGTTGACCGTCGGCACGATCCAGATCTCCCGGGAGTTGACGACGTTGGTGATCCGGGAGTCGCTGCCGTAGCTGTCGGTGAAGAGGTTGAGCAGGTAGATCGCCATCTCGACGGTCAGGTGCTCACGCGCGTGCTGCTGGGCGTTGAAGAGGATCTCCGGCTCGTTCTCGTCGGTGCCGACGTTGTCGGAGATCTTCACCGCCATCAGGTCGCGGCCCTCGTACGACGTACCGATGCTGATCTTGCGGGCGATGGCCGGGTGGTCCGCGACGGCCTGGTTCACCACGGCGGTCAGTTCGGCGTAGTCGTGGTAGGCCGAGTCGGCGGGCGGGAAGGCCAGGGTGCCGGCCTCGCCGTGGTCGTGCCGGTCGGGGACGGCCTCGCGCTCCAGCCGGAAACCGAGCCGGCTGATCGCCGCCGCCTCGGCGCGGGTGGCCGAGACGTGCAGCACGCCGTGCTCGGAGTAGTCGACCGCGGCGCCGGTGCGGGCGACGGCGTCCCGGTCGGCGAAGGTGCGCGGGCCGAGCACCCGGTAGCCGGCGGCGGCCGGCTCGGGGTCGGGGGCGGGCCGCGCGGAGACCGGCCCGGTGGCGACGGCGACGACGCCGAGCCCGACCGCGACGGCCAGCGCCAGGCGGCGTCGGAGGGTTGAGGTGCGGAAGGCCATGGACAACCTCCTCGGAGTACGGGGATCCCCGTTGTCCGCACACTTCACCAGCAGTCACATGGTCATATCAACAACTGTCGTTGCCGTGGTCCATGTCAGCCGGATCCTCATCCCGGCAAAAATTTTCTCTGCGCCTCCCTCTGGCGCAACTTCCCGCCAGGCGCGACAGTGAACGGCAACGATGCCCTCACCTCGCGGAGTTGCCATGGCCAGCACACCCCTACGCACGGTGGCCCTCACCGGCGTCACCGCCCTCACCCTCCTCGGCGCCGGCGTCCCCGCCACCGCCGACCCGGTGGCCACCCCGGCCCACGACGAGCAGATCACCTGGCAGGACTGGGCCGGCGACACCGACTGGCGCTCCGGGACCGCCGCCGGCACCCGGGTCACCCCCGCCGGGCTGACCCTCGGCACGCCCGTCGGCACCACCCTCTACAAGGACCCGCACGGCAAGAGCAAGCGGAGCTGGGCCTACGGGACGTGGACCTCCCCGGTCACCGATCTCGGCTTCGCCGCCACCGAACTCGTCGCGTCCTGGAACGCCGACACCCCGGCCGGCACCTGGATCCAGGTCGAGGCGCGCGGCACCTACACCACCGGCGACCGCTCCCCCTGGTACGTGCTGGGCCGCTGGGCCTCCGGCGACGCCGACATCAAGCGGACCAGCGTCGACAGGCAGGGCGACGGCACCACCACCGTCTGGACCGACACCCTGGCCGTCGACGACGCCACCGCCGGGACGCTGCTGCGGGCGTACGAGCTGCGGCTCACCCTCTACCGCGACCCGGCCGGCAGCGCGTCGCCGACGGTGCGGATGGTCGGCGCGATGGGCTCGACGGTGCCGGACCGGTTCACCGTGCCGCCCAGCGCCGGCGGGATCGCCTGGGGCACCGAGCTGGCCGTCCCCCGCTACTCGCAGAACGTCCACAGCGGCCACTACCCGGAGTACGACGGCGGCGGCGAAGCCTGGTGCTCGCCCACCTCCACCGAGATGGTGGTCGAATACTGGGGCCGGAAGCCGTCCGCCGCCGACGTGTCCTGGGTGGACCCGTCCTACCCGGACCCGACGGTCAACCACGCCGCCCGGTCCACCTACGACCACCAGTACGACGGCGCCGGCAACTGGCCGTTCAACACCGCGTACGCGGCCGGCTTCGCCGGGCTGGAGGGGCGGGTGACCCGGCTGCACTCACTGGACGAGCTGGAACACTTCATCGCCGCCGGCATCCCGGTGGTGACCAGCCAGTCCTTCCTCGCCAGCGAGCTGGACGGGGCCGGCTACGGCACCTCGGGACACCTGATGGTGGTGGTCGGCTTCACCGCCGACGGCGACGTGATCGCCAACGACCCCGCCTCGCCGAGCAACGACGCGGTGCGGCACGTCTACCCGCGCGCCCAGTTCGAGCAGATCTGGCTGCGGACGAAGCGGACCACCGCCTCCGGCGGCGTCGGCAGCGGGTCGGGCGGCATCGCCTACCTGATCAAGCCGGTCGAGGTGCCCTGGCCCGTGGTCGCCGGCTCCACCAACTGGTGACCGACAGGCGGCGGGCCCGGCACCGAGGTGCCGGGCCCGCCGGTCGGTTCAGCCCCGCGCCGGGGTGACCGGGAACGGGTCGGGCAGGTCGGCCTCGCGGCGGCGCCGCAGCTTCCGCACGACGATCAGCACCAGGGCCACCGCGGCTGCCGCGCCCGCCAGGGTCAGCCCCGTGACGAGCAGCCAGGTGGAGCCGCCGGTGGTGGAGAAGACGCCCTTGCGGGCGCCGCTGTCGAGAGCCGGAGCGGTGTCGCCGGCGGCGAGCCCGTCGGGGGCGTCGTAGAGGATGACGTCGGCGCGGCGGGCACCCCCGTCGGTGGCCACGAAGTCCCCGTGCCAGGTGCAGCTACGCCGGCCGCAGTCCTCCTCCACCGCGGTGAAGGTGCCCGGCGTGCCACCGCCGGACTTGGCCTCCCAGGCCGGTACGAGGTCGAAGGCGCCGAGCATCACGCCGATCGCGACGATGACGGGCAGACCGATCCAGACGAACACCTTCGTCTGCCACCCGTTGATCTTGTCAAGGAATCCCACGAGCGAGGACCCTAGCGGCAACAGGGATCATCCCGCAGCCCCGTGTCCAGCGAAGATCCGCCGGTGGTGCCCAGCGTGTCGGGCCGGTCAGTGGCGCTCGCCGGGCGCCTCTCCGTCCGGCTGGTCGTCGCCGGCGAGCGCGGACCGGAGCCGCTCCTTGTCGGCCCGCCGACGCTCGGCGGCGGCGGCCATCTCCTCGGCCATCTCGTCCCGCCAGGTACGCAGCAGGAAGAACGAGGCCGCCGCGGAGAACACCAGCGCCAGCATCAGCTTCAGGAAGACGTTCAGCCCGGTCGGCCAGAGCGCCGCCACCACCACGACGAACAGCCCGATCCGGCCCAGCGTGTACTTGACCGCCGCGCTCACGTTCCCACTCCCTCTCCACGCACCGGGTGCCCCCGGGGCCGTGTTCAACCCGTCCGTCGGGCCAGCCAGTGCACGCTCGGGAACCAGACCACCGCGTACACCAGGGTGAACGCGAGCGCGGCCAGGCCGCCGGTGAACAGCGGCGCGAGACCGCCGGCCAGCCCGGCGACCACCAGGCCGGCGACCACCCCGAGCGCGGCCGCCAGCAGCGCCCCGACCACCCGCGCCGCGCCGAAGTCCCAGGCGCGGAAGTCGTCCCAGAAGAGCCAGGCCGGCAGGATGATCGCGAGCCACCCGTTGGTACGCCCGAACTCGGCCGTGCCGATCAGGGCGAAGGCCCAGTCGAACAACGCCAACGCGAGCACGCCGACGACCCACCCGGCCAGACCGATGCCGAGCAGGTCGCCCAGGGTGAGGATGCGCCCCTCGGCGTCCCGTCGGGGAAACCCGCTCCGCTGCTCGGTCATCGTCATTCGAGGATACGGCCGGTCAGGCCCAGACCTGCTGCGGCTCGGCGCGGCGCTCGGCCAGCGACGGGGCCTTGTCGTACTCGCGGACCACGTTGTAACGGGTGTCCCGCTCGACCGGCTGGAAGCCGGCGTCCCAGATCAGGTGCAGCAGGTCGTCCCGGTGCATCGTGTTCGGGGTGCCGTACGAGTCGGCGTCGTGGGTGATCTTGTATTCGACGACCGAGCCGTCCAGGTCGTCCACGCCGAAGTTGAGCGAGAGCTGGGCGACCGAGAGGCCGTGCATCACCCAGAAGCACTTGACGTGCGGAACGTTGTCGAAGAGCAGCCGGGAGACCGCGAAGGTCTTCAGCGACTCCGCCGGCGAGGCCATCGTGGTCCGGGCCTGGATCCGGTTGCGGATCTTGCCGTCCGCCGAGTCGACGAAGTCGTGCTGGTAGCGCAGCGGGATGAAGACCGCGAAGCCGCCGGTCTCGTCCTGGAGCTCGCGCAGCCGCAGCACGTGGTCCACCCGGTGCCGGGGCTCCTCGATGTGGCCGTAGAGCATCGTCGACGGGGTCTTCATGCCCTTGGAGTGGGCCAGCCGGTGGATCCGCGACCAGTCCTCCCAGTGGCAGGCGTGGTCGACGATGTGCTGCCGGACCTCCCAGTCGAAGATCTCCGCGCCGCCGCCGGTGAGCGACTCCAGGCCGGCGTCCATCAGCTCGTCGAGGATCTCGTCGGCGCTCAGGCCGCTGATCTTCTCGAACCACTGCACCTCGGTGGCGGTGAAGCACTTGAGCTTGACGTTCGGCAGCGCCGCCTTCAGCTCGCGCAGCACCTTGGGGTAGTAGCGCCAGGGCAGCGTCGGGTGCAGGCCGTTGACGATGTGCAGCTCGGTGAGCTGCTCGTCCTCCATCTCCTTGGCCTTGCGCACGGCCTCGTCGATGCGCATCGTGTACGCGTCCTTCTCACCCGGCTTGCGCTGGAAGGAGCAGTACGCGCAGGAGGCGGAGCAGACGTTGGTCAGGTTGAGGTGCCGGTTGACGTTGAACATCACCCGGTCGCCGTTGAGCTCGGTGCGCCGGTGGTGGGCCAGCCGGCCCAGCCACGACAGGTCGTCGCTGTCGTAGAGGGCGATCCCGTCCTCACGGGTCAGCCGCTCCCCGGCGTACACCTTCGCTTCGAGCTCACGCTTGAGTCCGGCGTCCATCGAAAGCCACGTCCCTTCCGCCTGCGGTCCCGGTCGAGCCTACGTCGGCCCACCGACCGGCCGGCAGGACGGGGACCCGCCGCGACCTACCTCACCGGACTCTCAGGTATCCGTGACCGGGCCACGCATCGACATCTCTGCGTCGGTGAGGTAAGACAGGGTGGGACGCGACACACACTGGTAGCGTCCCGCTCGCCGCGCCCACCGACGCGCGGCGGGCACCACGCCGGACGGGGAGCTAAATGGTCGACAGCGGGCACGGGCGGCGGCGGCGACACGGCGGTCCGGTGATCTCGCCGGTGCTGCGGCCGGCGCTCTGGTCGGCCCTGCTCGGCGCGGTCGCGGCGATGGCCCTGGCCACCCCGGCGTACGCCGATCCGGCCCTGCCGAACGTCGTGCCGGACACCGGCTCGCGGCCCGTCGCGGCCGGTGGCCTGCGGCTGCCCGGGGTCGGCTCCGGCCTGCCGGGCGCCCCGACGACCGGCACCGCGGGCGGCTTCCCGGGCGTGCTGCCCGGCGCCACCACCCTGCCGGTGGGCGGCCTCGCCGCCGACCCGCTGGTGGCCCGGATCGACGCCCTGGAGGCGGAGAACGGTCGGCTCGGCACCGAGCTGATCGAGTTGAACCAGCAGCTCACCGACGCCCGCACCGAGCTGGCCACCGCGCAGCGCGAGCTGGCCGCCGCCGAGACGGCGCTGGTCACCGCCCAGGCGCACGCCGAGGCCACGGCCGCGGACGCCTTCAAGGCCGGTGCCGCCCTGCCGCCGGGTGAACTCGCCCGCGACCTCCAGGGGCTCAGCGTCCTCCAGCGACTCTCCCGCGGCGAGCAGGCCGAGGCCGCGACCACCGCCGCCACCGGCGAGCTGTCCCGCGCGAAGACGGCCCGGGAGCTGGCCGCCCGGACGCTGACCGCCGTCGAGGAGCGGGTCGGCCGGCTCGACACCGCCGTCACCACGGCGCAGCGGTCGCTGCGGGACAACGAGACGAAGCTGATCGGTCTCCGCGCGGAGAACAAGGCCCGCCTGATCGAGCTGGAGCGGCAGCGGGACGCCGCCGAGCAGCGGCTGGGCGCCGGCTACGTCGAGGGGCAGAGCAGCACCGGCCTGATCGCCAGCCCGCAGGCCCTGGCCGCCGTCAAGTACGCGCTGGCGCAGCTCGGCGACCCCTACCTCTGGTCCGCCGAGGGCCCGGACCGGTTCGACTGCTCCGGGCTGATGTGGGCGGCCTACCGGTCCGCCGGCTACTACGAGCTGCCCCGCGTCTCCCGGGACCAGTACTTCGCCACCCGGGGACGGACGGTCGATCGCGCCGCGCTGCTCCCCGGCGACCTGCTCTTCTTCGCCTCGGGCAGCAGCTGGACGACGATCCACCACGTCGGGATGTACCTCGGCGGCGGCAAGATGGTCCAGGCGCCGCGGAGCGGCGACGTGGTCAAGATCTCCACGGTCCGCTGGTCCGGGCTCTACGCGGCCACCCGGGTGGTCGGAGCGGTCCCCGCGCCCGCCACCCCGGTACCGACCCCGACCACGCCGGCTCCCAAGCCCACGCCCACCCCATCGAAGCCGCCCACGAAGCCGCCGGTGAAGCCCACCCCGAGGCCCACCCGGCCGACGCTCCCGCCGCCGAGCACGCCGCCGACGACCCCGCCCGCGAGCCCGACGCCGACGCCGACGCCGCCCTCGCCGACCCCGTCGGTCACCCCGACGCCGACTGCGAGCCCGTCGAGCTCCGCCACCCCGAGCCCGGTGGTCACCAGCGCCTCGCCGAGCACCGCGGCCAGCAGCGCGAGCCCGCAGGAGAGCAGCTCGGCCTCGGCCTCGGCGAGCACCGCGGGCTGAGCCGGGCGGCCCGCGCCGAGGGACCGTACCCGCTCCGGCTGTGCCACCGGGGTGGAATGTGGCACCGTGACATCGAGACACTTCCGGTCCCGCGTCACGGGTTCCCGGAGGCGAGTGGGGGCGCGGAGGCGAGCATGACCGAGCACAAGGTTCCGGCGGAGACGGTCGACGGCGGATCCGTGCCCGACTCCGCCGTGGGTGGGCCCTCCCCGGACCGGCCCGCCGGTGGGTCGTCCGCCGAGACGCCGCCCGCCGACAGCCGGCCGTCCGCCTCCGGCCCGACGCCGTCCGCCGTCGACGCGCCGTCGGCCGGCCTGCTCGCCCGGGCCCGCGCGAGCGTCGCCACGGTCACCGCGCCGCCCGAGGGCGACGCCCGGCCGGCGGCCCCCGCCACCGCCACGACCTACCGCGCGGGCGCCTCGTCCACCGACACCTCCGGTGCCGACGCGGACGGGTCCGGCGGCGCGGACGACCCGGGCGGCCCGGTTCGCGCCCAGTCCGACCCGGCGCGCGCCCAGGCCGTACCCGGACAGCGGTCGTCGGCCCGGGCCAGCGCCGTCGTGCCGGGGTTGAGCCGGATCTCCGCCGAGGAGGCCGCCGCCGGAGCCGCGGCGGGCGCGGTGGCACGGGCCGGTGCCGGCGCGGCCACCGTCTACCGGTCGACGCCGGTCAACCCCGAGCCGCCCGAGCCCGCCCAGCCCCCGGAGCCGGCCAAGCCACCCACCCCGCCCACCCCCGAACCCGAACCGGCACCCGAGCCGGCCCCGCATCCAGTCCCGCCCGCGCCGGTGCCGGAACCCCCGGCACCCGGCCCGTTCCCCGCGCCGGTGCCGCCGCTGCCCGGCCCGCCACCCGGCCCCCGGCCCACCCCGCCGCCCGGTCCGGTCCCACCGGTCCCCGGACCTCCGGTGCCGCCACCCGGCCCGCCGGTGCCCCCGCCTCCGCCACCGCCCGGTCCGATGCCGGCACCGCCCTTCCCACCGCCCCCGGCCATGCCCGGCGGGACCAGCCTCTCCGCGCCGCCGGCCGGCACCGCACCCAGCTCCGCGCCGCCGTTCCGGGCCTCGGCCCAGGTCAGCGCCCCGGCCGCCGGTGCGCCGCCGTTCGGGGCTGTCGCTCCGACCTCCGCCCCACCGTTCCGGGCAGCCGCCCCGGTCAGCGCCCCGCCGGCCGTCACGCCGCCGTTCCGCGCCGCGGCTCCGGTGAGCGCCCCGCCCGCCGCCCCACCGGCCCCACCGGCCTCGGCGCCCCCGGCCGTCACCCCGCCGCCGCCCGCCAGCCCCGCCGCGACGGTCTCCGCCCCGCCGGTCGTGCCGGCGCCGGCCCTGCCGGCCTGGCCGCCGTCCAGCACGGCCGACCACTCCGCTCCCGGGAAGGCCGCCGCGCCGCGGGGCACCCCGTACCGGGGTGGCCAGGACCTGGCCAGCACCGCGTACGGCGGCACCGACGGCCCGGGCTACTCGACCGTCTCCTTCCCGGCCGGCAACCCGCTGGAGAACTCCGGCTCCCTGACCGGGCACATCCTCGCCCAGGGCTGGGCCGACACGCCCACCCAGCGCTCCAACACCACCCGGGTGGTGTTGGTGCTGGCCGCGTCCCTCGGGCTGCTCGTGGCGATCAGCGTGCTGGTCGTGCTGGTCGCCAACGACGCCATGGACGGGCTGGTGGGCAACGTCCTCAACAGCTGAGCCGGGGCCGGTCCGGCCTCCGGCGGCGGCCACCGGACGGCGTCGGGTCGGGGTGAGCCCGCCCACTACCCCGTCGTGGTCGGCTGGCGGCGTCGCCGGAGCGCCGTACACTGGGTCTGATCACTGACCTGGCGCGCGTGGCGCGCGCCCATGGGCGATCTTGCGGGCGATTCGGCGGCGTACAGCTGCGGCGGGCCATCGCGAAGATGCGCCCCGCTCGAAAGGCATTTCTTGACCACCTCCACTGATCCCGGCACCATTCCGTCCGCCCTCGACCTGCCGGTCGAGGACGCTCCCACCGCCGACGTCAGCTTCGCCGACCTGGGTCTGCCCCAGCCGCTGGTCGCCGCGCTCGCCCGGCAGGGCATCACCGCCCCGTTCGAGATCCAGCGGGCCACCGTGCCGGACGCCCTGGCGGGCCGGGACGTGCTCGGCCGGGGCCAGACCGGCTCCGGCAAGACGCTCGCCTTCGGGCTGCCGCTGATCGGCCGGCTCGCCGAGCGCAACCGGGCCCGGCCGCTGCACCCGCGGGCCCTGGTCCTGGTCCCCACCCGGGAACTCGCCATGCAGGTCAACGACGCGCTCATGCCGCTCGGCAAGGCCGTCGGGATCTTCCTCAAGACGGCCGTCGGCGGCGTGCCGTACGACCGGCAGATCGACGCGCTGCGCCGCGGCGTGGAGATCGTCGTGGCCACCCCGGGGCGGCTCGGCGACCTCATCTCCCGGGGCGTGTGCAACCTCGACGACGTCGAGGTGACCGTCCTCGACGAGGCCGACCAGATGGCCGACATGGGCTTCCTGCCCGAGGTCACCGAGCTGCTGGCGAAGACGCCGGCCGGCTCGCAGCGGCTGCTCTTCTCGGCCACCCTGGACGGTGACGTGGACGCGCTGGTCAAGCGGTTCATGACCGACCCGGTCACCCACTCGACCGCACCCTCCACCGCCTCGGTGTCCACCATGGACCACCACATGCTGCTGATCCCGCCGCACGAGAAGTTCGCCGTGGCGGCCTCGATCGCGGCGCGGGACGGCCGGACCATGGTCTTCGCCCGCACCCAGCTCGGCGTGGACCGGCTGGTCGAGCAGCTGGCCGCGGTCGGCGTACGGGCCGGTGGCCTGCACGGTGGCAAGACCCAGCGGATGCGTACCAAGACCCTGGCCGAGTTCCGCGAGGGCCGGATGAACGTGCTGGTCGCCACCGACGTGGCCGCCCGGGGCATCCACGTCGACGGGGTCACCCTGGTGCTGCACGTGGACCCGCCGAAGGACCCGAAGGACTACCTGCACCGCGCGGGTCGTACCGCCCGGGCGGGCGAGTCGGGCGCGGTGGCCACGCTGGTGCTGCCCAAGCAGCGTCGCACCACCCTGGCCATGCTGGAGAAGGCCGGCGTCGCGCCGGCCGAGAGCCGGGTCCGGGCCGGCGACGCCGCGCTCACCGAACTGACCGGCGCCCGCGAGCCCAGCGGCGTCCCGGTGCGGGAGGAGCCCGAGCCGCGCCAGCGCCGCTCCGGTGACCGGGACGGTCGTCGCTTCGGCGACCGTCCCACCGGCGAGCGCCGCTACGGCGACCGCCAGCAGTCGTACGGCGACCGCCGTTTCGGTGACCGCGACGCGCGCGGCGAGCGGTCCTTCGACCGGCCCGAGCGGCGCTTCGACAGCCGGCCGACCGGCGACCGGAGCTTCGGCGACCGTTCGCAGGGCGACTCTCGCGACGGTCGCTCCGGCGAGCGGCGCTTCGCCGGCCGTGGCGACCGTCCCACCGGCGAGCGGACCTACGGCGACCGGCCGACCGGCGAGCGGACCTACGCCGACCGGCCGACCGGCGAGCGGCGCTACGCCGACCGCCCGACCGGCGAGCGGACCTACGGGGATCGGTCGCAGGGTGAGCGGCGCTTCGACGGCCGGGCCGACCGCCCGACCGGTGACCGGGGCTTCGGCGACCGGGGCCACCGGGGCTTCGCCGATCGGGCCGAGCGTCCGGGCGGCGATCGCTTCGGCGACCGGGACACGTCCCGGGGCGGCGAGCGCCGCTTCGGTGACCGGGACACCCGGGGCGGGCAGTCCTTCGGCGACCGCCCGCAGGGCGAGCGGCGCTTCGGCGCGCCCGCCGGTGACCAGCGCGGCACCGACCGCCGGGGCGGGTTCCGTCCGGAGGGCCGGGTCCGCGACGACCGGCCGCGCGACGACCGGCGTGGCTTCGGCGGCCGGCCGCCGGCGCGTACCCACTGATCCACGCGACACCTGATCGACGCGACACCCGGAACGCCGTCGCGGAGCCCACGCTCCGCGGCGGCGTTTCCGCATGCGCTGCCGGTGTCGGTCGGGTCGCGTAGCGTCCGACCCATGCCGAGGTCACTCTTCTGGAGTCGGACGGACACCGCCGGCGCCGAGCACGCCGTCCTCGACGACGGCCCCGGATTCGCCGCTCGCGGCACCCAACTCGCCGTGGACCCGATCGCCTACACCTGCCGCTACCGGTTGGCCACCGGGCCGGACGGGGCCGTCACCTCGCTGGAGGTGGAGGCCGAGGGGGCGGGCTGGTCGCGCCGCGTCCGCCTGGAGCACGGCGCGGGCCGCTGGCGGGTGACCACCGGCGAGCAGGGTGACCTGGACGCGGCGCTGCGGGCCGCCGGCCAGCCGCCGGCCGGCCTGCCGGGCGTCGAGGACCCGGACCGGTTGCACGACGCCCTCGACGTCGACCTGGGCGGTTCCCCGCTCTTCAACAGCCTGCCGGTGCGCCGGCTCGGGCTGGCCGCCGCGCCGGCCGACCTGCCCCGCACGGTCACCGTGGCCTGGGTGCTGGTGCCGAGCCTGGAGGTCGTGCCCGCCCGGCAGGTCTACACGCCCCTGGGGCCGCACCGGGTCCGGTACTCCAGCGACAGCTTCCGCGCCGAGCTGGAGCTGGACGACGACGGCCTGGTGCTGCGCTACCCGGGTCTGGCCGAGCGGGTGGACGCCCGCTGAGAGCCCCGGGCGGGCGACGGCCCGGTGGTCAGGCCGGCCAGGCCCCGGTGGCGAGGAAGCGCTCGACGGTGTCCAGGTGCGGGGCCAGCTCCATGCCCTGCCGGGCCACCCACTCGTCGTCGTAGTAGGTGTCGGCGTACCGGTCGCCGGCGTCGCAGATCAGGGTGACCACCGAGCCGGTCCGCCCCTCGGCGAGCATCTCGGCGATCAGCCCGAACGCGCCCCAGAGGTTGGTGCCGGTGGAGCCCCCGACCCGGCGGCCCAGCACGGCCGAGCCGGCGCGCATGGCGGCCAGCGAGGCCGCGTCGGGGACCTGCGTCATCCGGTCCACCACCGAGGGCAGGAAGGACGGCTCGACGGTGGGGCGGCCGATCCCCTCGATCCGGGAGCCCCGGCCGGTGCGGGCGGTCCAGTCGGCGGCCAGCCAGGCCGGGTAGAACGCGGAGTTCTCCGGGTCCACCACGCAGAGCTTGGTGGGCAGCCGCCGGTAGCGGGCGTACCGGCCGATGGTGGCGCTGGTGCCGCCGGTGCCGGCGCCGACCACGACCCAGGCGGGGATCGGGTGCCGCTCCAGGGAGAGCTGCGCGTAGATCGACTCGGCGATGTTGTTGTTGCCCCGCCAGTCGGTGGCCCGTTCGGCGTAGGTGAACTGGTCCATGAAGTGCCCGCCGCTGTCCTCGGCGAGCCAGCGCGCCTCGATCACCACCTTGGCCGGGTCGTCGACCAGGTGGCAGCGACCGCCGTGGAACTCGATCTGGGCGATCTTCTCCGGCGAGGTCGAGGCGGGCATCACCGCGATGAAGGGCAGCCCCAGCATCCGCGCGAAGTACGCCTCGGAGACCGCGGTGGAGCCGGACGACGCCTCGATCACCGTGGTGTCCGGGCCGATCCATCCGTTACAGAGCCCGTAGAGGAAGAGCGAGCGGGCCAGCCGGTGCTTGAGCGAGCCGGTGGGGTGCACCGACTCGTCCTTGAGGTAGAGGTCGATCCCCCAGGTCCGGGGCAGCGGGAAGGGCAGCAGGTGGGTGTCGGCGGAGCGGTTGGCGTCCGCCTCGACCGTGGCGATCGCCTCGGTCACCCACGTCCGGCTGGCCTCGTCGCACCGGTCGAGATGAGTCACGCCGGCAACGTTACAAGCGAGGTCAGCTCTGGTCCGGGCCGACCCGGCGGCGCTGGCGGCGCTGCCCGAACCGGCCGGCGGCCCGGACCAGCGGGGTGAGTGCGAGCGCCAGCCGGGGCAGCGCGTCGAGCAGCCGTACCTGGGCGCCGCGCCAGCGCGGCAGGCTGACCACCGGCCGGGGCCGGCGGGCCAGTCGGGCGGCGCGCGCGGCGACCCGCTCCGGCGTCAGCATCGTCCCGGTGAAGGAGGCCAGCGCGCCGGGGTCGTCGAGCCGGTCGTGCAGCATCGGCGTCCAGATCCCGTCCGGGCACAGGCACGACACGTGTACGTCCGCCAGGCCGGCCGTCCGCAGGTCGGCGAGGGTGCCGAGGCTGAACGCGAGCAGCGCGTGCTTGCTGGCCGAGTAGACGGTCTCACCCGGGGCGGCGATCAGGCCGGCGAGGGAGACGACGTTGAGCACGTGGCCGTGCCCCTGGCCGCGCATCACCGCCAGGGCCGCCAGGGTGCCGGTCATCGCGCCGAGGGCGTTCACCTCGACCACCCGCCGCCGGGTCGCCGCGTCGTGCGTCCAGGACGGGCCGGTGACCAGGATGCCGGCGTTGTTCACCCAGAGCCCGAGGCCACCCCGGCCGGCCGCCTCGGCGGCCACCTCGGCGCAGGCCGCCTCGTCGCGCACGTCCAGGCCCCGCGACCAGCCACCCAGCGGCGAGGCGGCGGCAGCGGCCGCGTCGGCGTCGAGGTCGGTCAGGAGTACGGGCCAGCCGTCGGCGTGCAGCGCGGCGGCGATCGCCCGACCGAGGCCGCCGCCCGCGCCGGTCACCACGGCGGTCCCACTCGCTGGCGTCGTCACCGCCGCAAGGTAGCCCCCCGGCCCACCGGTACGGAAGGGGCGGTCGTGACCCCTGTTGCGGTCAGGCGGGTGGCTCGGCGGGTTGGGGGCGGTTCTCCCACTTGGTCGACAGGGCGATGCCGGTGCGGGTGGAGGCGACGCCCGGGGTCCGGTTGAGTCGGACGATCAGCTGCTCCAGCTCGGCGATGGTGCCGACCCGCGCCTTGAGCATGAACGACTCGACGCCGGCCATGAAGTAGCAGGACTCGATCTCGGGCATCACCCGGAACGCCTCCAGCACGTCGTCGGTGTCCCCGCCGGAGTCCTCGACGATGCCGATCAGCGCGGTCACGCCCAGCCCGATCGCCTCGGGCTCCACGTCCGCCCGGTACGCCCGGATGACGCCGCTGGATTCGAGCTTGCCGACCCGCTCGTGCACGGCCGGCGCGGAGAGGCCGACCTGCCGGGCGAGTTCGGCGTACGACAGGCGGGCGTTGCCGCGCAGCAGCTCGACGAGGCTCAGGTCGATGGCGTCCACGGAGTGTGACCTTAGCTGGCCGGGCGTAACGTCCGACGCTCGGCACCCGTTGAACATCACGCAGTGTCACAGTTCCCAGACTGACGGTGAAAGGAGTCCGGCGCCGGTACCATTTACTAACTTCCCACTCAGTGCGTTTTTCGCGTTTGGCGGACAGGCCAGGTCGCTGGTGCTGTAATTGCCATACGTCCCTCATGACGGCTCTGGGCTCGCACCGGCCGGGGGCAGTGTGTTCAGCCGGGGGCTTCGTCGACGCGAGGAGGGGGCTGTGGACACTGGAGATCGCCTGCTGACACCGGGTGAGGTCGCCGCGCTGTTTCGGGTTGACCCGAAGACTGTGACGCGCTGGGCGGCGGCTGGCCGGATAGGCAGCATCCGGACTCCAGGCGGGCATCGCCGGTTTCGGGAATCCGAGGTGCGGGCCCTGCTGGAAGGGGAGGGCATGCTGGACGAGGCGGAGGACATGGGCAAGCCACGCAATGTGGGCCCGGCCGCCTCGACCGGGCCGGGTCCGGCCAACGCCGGGATGTACTGAATGGTGCGAACGGGTACGCGGACCGGCCGTCAGGACCGGTCCGCCTCCGTCTGAGCGGAGCGGCCGGGCTCAGGAACGGTCGGCGGCGAGCTGCCCCGACCAGCGCCGGAACAACGTGTGCGGCACGCCGAGGGCGTCGAGCACCTTGCCGGCCACGAAGTCGACCAACTGCCCGGCGGTGGCGTTCGCCCCGGCGCCGTAGAAGCCCGGGCTCGCCGGCAGCACCACCGCACCGGCGTCGTGCAGCGCGAGCAGGTGTTCCAGGTGGCTGCGGGTCACCGGGGTCTCCCGGGGCACCAGCACCACCGGCCGCCGCTCCTTCAGGTTCACCTCGGCGGCCCGCTGCAACAGGTCCTTGGAGAGGCCGATCGCGATCCCGGCGCAGGCCGCCGTGCTCGCCGGCACCACCGCCATCCCCCGTACCCGGTAGGAGCCGCTGCTCGGCCCGGCGGCCAGGTCGCCGGCCGGCCAGTGCCGCACGTCGGCGCCGGTGAGGTCCCGGCCCAGCCAGGCGGCCAGGTCCTCGGCCCAGTGGCCGTCCCGGAACGGCCGGCCGGTCTCGTCGAGGACGGTCAGCCGGGCCGCCCGGGAGACGATCAGGTCCACCGGTTCACCCGCGTCGAGCAGCCCACGGACGACGGCCGCCGCGTACGGCGTGCCGGACGCCCCGGAGACTCCGACCACCCATGGTTCGCGCATGCCGTCCAGCCTGCCTGGTGGCCGCCCGGCCCCGGCCGCCGGCCCCCCGGACGGCGGGTGCCCCGTGCCGCCGGGTCGCCGCCGTACCGTGACCGCCGGGGACCCCGACCGGGGCGGCGCCGCCGGTACGGACCTGACATGCTGCCGTCGGCGACCCGCGCCGGCACGGGAAGGATCGGGCATGGTCGAAGGCGTCCTCTGGTCGCTCCGGTCCGCCTGTCCGATCCCGCCCCGGCTCTCCCCGCACGCGGACGCGGTGCAGGAGTGGCTGGTGGACCGGCTGCCCCGGTGGGGTCTGCCGGTGGACGTCGACGCCGTGCGCCGAGCCGGTTTCGCCCGGTACGCCGGCCGGCTCTACCCGGACGCCACCGAGCCGGACCTGCGGACCCTGACCGCCCTGTTCACCTGGTTCTTCCTGGTCGACGACGCCTGCGAGGGCGGGCTCGGCCCGGCGCGGTTACGCGCGTTGCGGAACGGGACGCTGAGCCTGCTGCACGAGGGGCCGCGCCGGCGGCATCCGGGCCTCGACGGACCGCTGCGCCGGTTGCTGGTGGAGGCGTGGCGGGCGCCGCGCCGCCGGATGCCGGCGCGCTGGCGGGTGCGGTTCGCCGACGCGGTCGCCCACCACCTGGACGGGGCGTGGCGGGAGTCGACGGCCCGGACGGCCGGTCGGGTGCCCGGGGTGGCCGAGTACGTCGAGCTGCGCCGGGCCACCTCGGCGGCGTACGTCTCGTACCCGCTGATCGAGTTCGCCACCGGCCGGCCGCTCCCGGACCCGGTCTACCACCATCCGCTGCTGCGCCGGCTCGGCGATCTCGGCAACGACCTGCTCTCCTGGTACAACGACCTGGCCTCGCTGGACCGGGACCGGTCCAGCTCCGGCGGGCACAACCTGGTGCTGGCGGTCGCCGCCGAGCGGGGCGTACCCGTGGAGGCCGCCGTGGCGGTGGTGGCCGAGCGGTGGCGGGAGTCGATGGCGCGGTTCGTGGCGCTGCGCGCGACCGTACCGTCGTTCGGTCCGGCGCTGGACGAGTCGGTCGCCACCCACCTCGACGGGGTCGCGAACGCCGTCCGCGGCACCGTCGACTGGACCCTGGAGTCCGCCCGCTACCCCGCCGGTTAGGGGCGCAGGCCGAGCCGGATCACCAGGTCGAGCAGGGCGAAGGCGAAGAGCGCGATGCCGACGAACCCGTTGGCGGTGAAGAACGCCCGATTGACCTTGCTCAGGTCGGTGGGGGTGACCACCAGGTGCTGGTAGCCGAAGGCGACCGCGGTGAGCGCCAGCCCGATCCACCAGAGCCAGCCGAAGCCGAGCAGCGCGCCGAACCACACGAAGAGCGCGAAGGTGACCACGTGCGCGACGGTGGAGGCGTGCAGCGCGAAGCGCAGCCCGTAGCGGGCCGGGACGCTGTGCACGCCGATCTCACGGTCGACGTCGGCGTCCTGGCAGGCGTAGATCAGGTCGAATCCGCCGATCCAGAGCCCCACCGCGGCGCCGAGCAGCCAGGCCGGCCAGGAGCCGTCGAGGGTGCCGGTGACGGCGAGCCAGGCGCCGACCGGCCCGACCGCCTGGGCGATCGCCAGGATGGCGTGCGGCCAGTTGGTGAACCGCTTGCCGTAGGGGTAGACGACCAGCGGGATCACCGCCAGCGGCGCGAGCACCAGGCAGAGCGGGTTGAGCAGGGCGGCGGCGGCGAGGAAGACGACCAGGGCGACGGCCGCGCCGGTCCAGGCCGTCCGCACGCTCACCGCCCCGGTGACCAGTTCCCGGTTCGCGGTACGCGGGTTCCGCGCGTCGATCCGCCGGTCCAGGATCCGGTTGGCGGCCATCGCGAACGTCCGCGCGCCGACCATCGCCACGGTGATCAGCAGCAGGTCGAGCCAGCGCACCCGCCCGCCGGTGACCTGCATGGCGGTCAGCGCCGACAGGTACGCGAAGGGCAGCGCGAACACCGAGTGCTCGATCGCGACCAGCTTGAGGAAGGACTTCACCCGGCCCGGCTTCTCGGCCGGCGCGTCGAGGACGGCCATCAGATCCCGTACTCCTTCCAGCGCTTGTCGACCAGGGAGGTGACCTCCGGGGACATGGTCATCTCCTCCGGCCAGCCCCGGGTGTAACCCTCGGCGGGCAGCTTGCGGGTGGCGTCGACGCCGGCCTTGCCGCCCCAGAACTGCTGGTACGACGAGTGGTCGAGGTGGTCCACCGGGCCCTCGGTGAGCAGCAGGTCCCGGGCGTAGTCGACGTTGCCGAAGGCGCGGAAGGCGACCTCGTTGTAGTCGTGCACGTCGCAGTCCTCGTCGACGATCACGATCAGCTTGGTCAGCGACATCAGGTGCGCGCCCCAGATCGCGTTCATCACCTTCTGCGCGTGCTTCGGGTAGCGCTTGCGGATGGACACGATCGCGCAGTTGTGGAACACCCCGGCGGCCGGCAGGTCGTAGTCGACGATGTCCGGGATCAGCAGCTTGAGCAGCGGCTGGAAGATCCGCTCGGTGGCCTTGCCGAGACCGTGGTCCTCCTGCGGCGGCTTGGAGGTGACGATCGAGTGGTAGACCGGCTCACGCTGCATGGTCATCGCCTCGATGTGCAGCACCGGGAACGGCTCGACCGGGGTGTAGTAGCCGGTGTGGTCGCCGAACGGGCCCTCGGGCAGCCGCTCGCCGGGCTCCAGGTAGCCCTCCAGCACGATCTGGGCGTGCGCGGGGACCTGCAACGGCACGGTCAGGCAGTCGACCATCTCGACCCGCTCGCCGCGCAGGAACCCGGCGAACAGGTACTCGTCGATGTCGCCGGGCAGCGGCGCGGAGGCGGCGTACGAGACGACCGGGTCGCAGCCGATCGCGACCGCCACCGGCAGCCGCTGGCCGAGCCGCTCGGCGACCGCGTGGTGGGCGGTGGAGTCCTTGTGGATCTGCCAGTGCATGCCGAGGGTGTTGCGGCCGTGCTGCTGGAGCCGGTAGAGGCCCAGGTTCCGCTTGCCGGTCTCCGGGTGCTTGGTGTGGGTCAGCCCGTAGTTGTGGAAGATCCCGCCGTCGCCGGGCCAGACCTGGAGGCCGGGCAGCTTGTTGAGGTCGACGTCGTCGCCGCGGTAGACCACCTGCTGGCAGGGGGCCGTCTTCACCTTGCGCGGCGGCACCGACTTGAGCTGCATGACCTTGCCCAGCCCCTCCCGGATGCCGGACCAGCCGACCGGCAGCTCGGGCTTGACCAGCGCGCCGATCCGGTCGCCGATCTCGTCGAGCGAGTCGACGCCGAGCGCCATCGCCATCCGCTTCTCGGTGCCGAACAGGTTGATCGCCACCGGCATCTCGCCGCGGGTGGGATGCTCGAAGAGCAGCGCCGGACCACCCGCGCGGACCGTCCGGGTGACGATCTCGCTGATCTCCAGGGTGGGGTCGACGGGGACGCTCACCCGCCGCAGCTCACCCGCGCGCTCCAGCGCCGCGAGAAAGTCCTTCAGATCGGTGTACGGGAAGCCACGAGCCGCCATGCCGCCCAGTCTCCCGCACCGGGTGCGGCGACGACGACTCCGGGTGGTGTGAGCCGAGGCATCGGCGCCTGACGCCCCGGCTCACCCCCGGCCCTCGAATCCGGGCCTCAGGCGACGGCCACGTCCATCACCAAGGCACTGGCCCGGGCGAAGGTCTGCCGGAACTCCTTGAGTGGCGCGTACTCCGGCGAGTGGTAGAAGTCCAGCACCGCCTGCTTGTCGGGGAATTCGAGGACCACCGCGATGGCGGGCTTGTGGTCGCTCTCCAGCACGACAGGGTCGGTGTCCCGGGCCACCGGACGAGTCGAAGCATGAAGGGCTTCGTTCACCCGACGCGCGAGGACCTCCGCATCGACTCGGTGCTGGAGGCGCTGGCCAACCCGATCCGCCTCCGGATCATCAAGCGGCTGGCCGGCGGCGAGGAGCTCACCTGTTCCACGACGCTGCCGGACGTCTCTCCCTCGACCGCCAGCCACCACTGGCGGGTCCTGCGCGAGGGCGGCGTGCTCTGGGCCCGGCGGGAAGGCCGCATCATCCTGCACACCCTGCGCCGGGAAGACCTCGACGCCCGGTTTCCCGGCCTCCTGGACTCGGTCCTCGCGGCCGTCCACGACGGTCCGGCACCCACCCGCTGACCGCACCCGGGACGCCACTTCCTGCCGCCTCGGTCCACGGCGCTGCACGAACGCTTCCTCGGCCGGGCCGCACCCCGCGCAACCCGACTGCCGCAGCTCCCAACTTGATCGCCAAACGCGCAACCGGCCCAACTACTAGATCTTGGACAGTTCCTGTCAGGCGCTGACGGAAACTGTCCAAGATCTGTGATGAGCGGCAGGCTCGGGTGCTGGTTGCGGGCAGCGAGCTGCGCGAGGGTTGCCGCATGTCGGACGCGTCCGTTGTCGACGACACGGACGGGCTGTCGCCGCTACAGGCCGAGCTGCGGGACGCCGTCGCCCGCGAACTGCATGCCCAGCTCGCACTGCGGTCGGAACGGACCGAGCTGGTCGACGTGCCGGAGGTCTCCTACCTGGCCGCCCGCAGGTCAGAGGCCGCCGTAGGAGTGCAGGCCCTCGAAGAAGATGTTCACGCCGAACAGGTTCATCAGCACGGTGAGGAAGCCCAGCACGGCGAGCCAGGTCGCCACGTTCCGCTTCACGCTCGGCGTGGCCCGCGCGTGCAGGTAGCCGGCGTAGACCACCCAGGAGATGAACGCCCAGGTCTCCTTCGGGTCCCAGCCCCACGGCCGACCCCAGGCCGCCTCGGCCCAGATCGCCCCGGCGATCACCGCGAAGGTGAAGATCGGGAAGGAGAAGGCGTGCAGCACGAAGGTCAGCCGCTCCAGCGCCGCCGCCGCCGGCATCCGCTTGGCCAGGGTGTACGGGAAGCTCCGCTTGCCCTTCTCGTAGCCGGCCCGCATCAGGTACGCCACCGCTGGCACCACGCCCAGCAGGAAGATGCCCGAGGAGAAGACGATCGTCGAGACGTGGACGATGAACCAGTACGAGTCGAGCGCGGGGACCAAGGGCACGATCGGCACGTAGAGCACCAGCTCGGCGGTCGCCACCAGCAGCACCATCACCAGGGTCAGGAAGAGCCCGAGGCGGCGCAGGGACGGCCGCTTCCAGAGCACCACCAGCCAGGCGGCGACGCCGATGAACGAGACCGTCAGCACGAACTCGTACATGTTGCCCCAGGGCATCCGGTCGGCGGCGATGCCGTGCGTGACCAGCGCCGCGAGGTGCAGCAGGGCGGCCAGGACGGTCGCCCCGACGGCGGCCCGGCCGGCCAGCAGGGCCCGGTGCGCGGTGCGCTCGGCCCGGCTCGTGCCGGGCCCGGCCGGCGCCACCGGCGTTCCGCCGCCGCTCGCTCCGACGCCGGCGCCAACCAGCTCGCGGGCGGGCGCCGCCACGGTAGCGCGGGAGTTGCCGAGGGCGTACTCGACGGCGTGGCTGATCATCGCGATCAGGTACGCCAGGATCGCGAACGTCACCAGCTGGTCGGAGAGTGCGGACATCACTCGGCTCCTTCTCGCGCTCCGGCCGGATCGCCCGCGCCGTGCTCGGCGCCGGCCCGATCGTCACCGCTGACCGCGGCGACGAGCTGCGCGAACTCGTCGGCGAACCCGGGGTGGTCGGTGCGCGGCAGGCCACCGGCCTCAACCAAACTACTACCGGCCGTCGGAGATCCACCTGTGGGGTCCGCGGCACCGGCCGGGAGCAGCCGGAAGAAGACCCGGCGACGCCGGCCGAAGAGCGAGCCCATCAGGCCGACCAGCAGCGCCACGGAGCTGACCAGCAGCGGCGTCGAGCCGGGGTCGTACCGGACGGAGATGGTGATGTACTGCTCGCTGCCCACGAACTCGACCCGGCTGCCGTCGTCCAGCGTCCAGGTCTCCCCCTTCTTCAGCAGCTTCGTGCCGACCTCGGTGAGCTTGCCGGACCGCACCTGCCGCTGGTCCAGCTCGTAGATCGAGCCGGGGATGCCGGCGTCCAGCCCCAGGTTGCCCCGGTACGCCACCAGGTTCAGCGCGGGGTTGCGCTCGGTGGGGTACTCGGAGCGGGCGTACGGCGGCGAGTCGGGCGCGGTCGGCAGGTAGAGGCCGGAGAAGGCCACCTGGAGGTTCGGGTCCCGCCGGCCGGTCGCCGGGTCGACGTTGGCGTCCGGGAAGGCGGCCAGGCCCTCGCTGGTCAGTCCGATGTCGCCGGTGGTCAGGAACGGCACCGTGCTGGTCTGGCTGCTGCCGAACCTGTCGGTGTAGCGGATCACCGGGGCGTAGCCGTGACCGAGCAGGTAGACGTTGGCGCCGTCGAGCCGCAGCGGCGAGTTGACCGAGAAGTCGGCCTGCTGCCGCTCGCGGCCGGTCTGGTCGAATTCGGTCACCGTGGCGTTGAAGAACTCCGGCTGGCCGGACTCGAGGAACCGGGCCTGGAACTCGTCCAGCCGCAGGCAGAAGTCGGGCAGGTCCTCGCTGCCCACGCGCGGGCCGAACGTCGACTCGGCGTACTGCTGCTGCGTGTTGCAGAAGGCGTTGTCCGCCCCCGCCACCAGCAGCTTGTTGCCGTTCCAGCCGTACCAGGAGCCGAGCGCGACGCCGACCAGCACCACCACCATCGAGGCGTGGAAGAGCACGTTGCCGGTCTCCTTGAGGTAGCCCTTCTCGGCGGAGACCTCGTCACCCCGGACCACCACCCGCCAGCGCCGGCGGCGCAGCGCCTCGGCGATCGCCGCCGCTCCACCGGCCGGCGCTGCCAGCACCGTGTGCTGCGGCAGCCGGTCCAGCCGCTTCGGCACGACCGGCGGCTTCGCCCGCAGCGCCCGGACGTGCTCACGCAGCCGGGGGGTGATGCACCCGATCAACGAGGTGAAGAGCAGCACGTAGATCGCGGAGAACCAGATCGAGCCGAACGCCTCGAACGCGCCGATCCGGTCCAGCACCGGGGCCAGGTCGGGGTGCGCGGTGAAGAAGTCCCGGACGTCCTCGGGGTTGACCCCGCGCTGGGGCAGCACCGAGCCGGGGATGGCGGCGACCGCGAGCAGGAAGAGCAGCACCAGCGCGGTACGCATGCTGGTGAGCTGCCGCCACGAGTTGCGCAGCAGCGCCAGCACCGGGTTGGGCCGACGCCGGGGCGCCTTGGCCGGCGGGGCCGGCCGCTCGTCCACGACGGTCATCAGATGCTCACCTCACCCACCCCGACGGTGGTCTGCAACCAGATCACGACGTTGGTCCACCCGCCGGTGACCAGCGCGAGGCCGATCACGATCAGCAGGGCGCCACCGACCCGGGTGACCCAGCGGCTGTTGCGCCGGACGGCGCGGAAGACCCCGAGCAGGCGCTGGAAGCCCAGCCCGAAGGCGACGAACGGTATCCCCAGCCCCAGGCAGTACGCCACGGCCAGCACCACCGCGCGGTCGGTCTGCCCGCCCACGGCGGCCATCCCGATCACCGCGCCGAGCGTCGGACCGACGCAGGGCACCCAGCTGAGCGCGAAGACCGCGCCGAAGACCGGCGCGCCGAGCAGCCCGGCGGAGGGCAGCCGGGAGATCCGGAACTCCCGTTCCATCCCCGGCACCAGCCCCACGTAGCCCAGCCCCAGCACGACGATCAGCGCGCCGATGACGATCTCCAGCGTGCGCTCGTACTCGAAGAAGACCTTGCCGACGCTGGCGAAGAGGATCGCGGTGGCGGTGAAGACGACGGTGAAGCCGCCGATGAAGAGCATCGTCCCGGCGAGCACCCGGCCCTTGACGGCGGCCCGCTCGGTCCGTTCGAGCACCGCCACCCCGCCACCGGCGGCGGCGTCGTCGGCCGGGGGCGCCGGGCGGCGGCCCTCCAGGTCGGCGCCGGCCAGCCCGGTGACGTACGACAGGTAGCCCGGCACCAGCGGGAGCACGCACGGGGAGAGGAAGCTGACCAGCCCGGCCAGCGCCGCCGCGCCGATGGCGAGCAGCAGCGGGCCGGACTGGGCGAGTTCCCGGAACGTCTCGCCCATCAGCGCTGGCCGGTCGGCGCGGGCGACTCCGCGGCGATCCGCTCGACGATGGGCTGGAGGCCGTCCTGCTTGACCGCCGCCCGGATGACCGCGGCGATCCGGCCCTCCCGGTCCAGCACGACGGTCGCCGGGATGGTGTTCGGCGGGATGTCCATGGCCAGCGCCAGCCGGCTCGGCGGGTCGAAGAGGCTCGGGTAGGTGACCCGGCCCTCCTCGAACGCCTTCGCCTTGTCCCGCTGGTCCTGGATGTTGATCCCCATGAAGGTCACCCCGGAGCCCTTGGTGGCCTGGTAGGTGTTCTCCAGGTCGTCCGCCTCGGCCCGGCACGGATTGCACCAGGAGCCCCAGAAGTTGAGCACCACGACCCGACCGCGGTCCGTCGCCACGTCGTAGCTGGCGCCGGTGAGCAGCTCACCGCTGATCTTCAGGGGTGCCGAGCGCTGGTCGGGGGTGCACTCGATGACACCGTCGGAGTTGGTGCCGCAGGTCTGCTCCCCGCTCGACGAGGAGCAGGCGGCCACCGTCACCGTGGTGACGGCGGCGAGCAGACCGGCGATCCACCTGCGGCTGTTCATTAGGCCCCCTTGGCTGTCCGGGCGGTCGCCGACATCGCGATGAGGTGGGCGGCGGGTTCGGTGTAGGCGATCCCGCTCACCTTCGCGCCGTCGAAGTGGAAGGAGGTGAGGCTCGCCAGGCCGCACTGCCGGCGGCGCGGGTCGTGCCAGAGCCGCTTGCGCTCGACGTAGCGGCGCAGCGTCCAGATGGGGAGCTGGTGGGAGACGAGCACCGCCTCGCGCCCCTCGGCGGCGACCCGGGCGGCCTGCAGGGCGGCGAACATCCGCTCCGCGATCGCCTGGTACGCCTCGCCCCAGGAGGGGGTGACCGGGTCGCGCAGCACCCACCAGTTGCGCGGGTCGCGGAACGAGCCGTCACCCGGCGAGACCTTCTTGCCCTCGAACCAGTTGGCGCTCTCGATCAGCCGCTCGTCCACCCCGACGGGCAGGCCGAACTGGGCGGCGATCGGCTCGGCGGTCTGCTGGGCGCGCTCCAGCGGGCTCGCCACCACGTGCACGATCTCCCGCTCGGCGAGGCCCTGGGCGGCCGCCTTGGCCATCTGCACGCCCAGCTCCGAGAGGCGGAAACCGGGCAGCCGCCCGTAGAGGATCTGGTCCGGGTTGTACACCTCGCCGTGCCGGAGCACGTGGACAATAGTGCTGCTCACCGCTACCTACCCCCCGTGACCGGCCGCTGCCGCCGCGTTCGCCGCCGCCGGAAGCGCGGCGGAGATCTGCTCCAGAGCGGCGTCGTCGATCGCCGCCGAGACGAACCACGACTCGAACGCGCTCGGCGGCAGGTAGACGCCGGCAGCGAGCATCGCGTGGAAGAACGCCTTGAACGCGGGCACCTGCTGGGTGCGGGCGCTGTCGTAGTCGACCACGTCGGCGTCGGTGAAGAAGATCGAGAACATGTTGCCGGCGCACGAGAGCCGGTGCGGGACCCCGGCGGCGGCCAGCGCGTCGGCGGCGAGCTTGCCCACGACGGCGGCGGTGGAGTCCAGCCGACGGTAGAGCGCGTCGTCGGCGAGGCGCAGCGTGGCCAGGCCGGCGGCGCAGGCGAGGGGGTTACCGGAGAGGGTGCCGGCCTGGTAGACCGGGCCGGCCGGAGCCAGTCGCGACATGATCTCCGCGCGCCCGCCGAACGCCGCGGCCGGCAGCCCACCCCCCATGACCTTCCCGTACGTCCACAGGTCGGCGTCGGCAGCGTCGAGGCCGTGCCAGCCGGACCGGGAGACCCGGAACCCGGTCATCACCTCGTCGATGATGAGCAGCGCGCCGTGGGCGTGGGCGATCGCGGCGAGCCGGGAGTTGAAGCCGTCGCGGGGGGCCACCACGCCCATGTTGCCGGCGGCGGCCTCGGTGATGATCGCCGCGATGTGCGGTCCCTCGGCGGCGAAGACCTGCTCGACCGCCGTGATGTCGTTGTACGGCAGCACGATGGTGTCGCCGGCCGCCGCGCCGGTCACGCCGGGCGAGTCGGGCAGGCCGAGGGTGGCCACGCCGGAGCCGGCGGCGGCGAGCAGCGCGTCGGAGTGCCCGTGGTAGCAGCCGGCGAACTTGACGATCTTGGAGCGACCGGTGAAGCCGCGGGCCAGCCGGATCGCCGACATGGTCGCCTCGGTGCCGGAGTTGACCAGGCGGACCTGCTCGACCGGGGTACGCGCGACGATCTCGTCGGCCAGCTCCACCTCGCCCGGCGTCGGGGTGCCGAAGCTGGTGCCCCGGCCGGCCGCGTCGCGGATCGCCGCCACGACCTCCGGGTGGGCGTGGCCGAGGATCAGCGGCCCCCACGAGGAGACCAGGTCGACGTAGCGCCGGCCGTCGGCGTCGTACAGCCAGGGGCCCTCGCCCCGGACCATGAAGCGCGGGGTGCCACCGACGGCGCGGAAGGCGCGCACGGGGGAGTTCACCCCGCCCGGCACGATTGCCTTGGCGCGGTTGAACAGGGCCTCGGAGGCCGGCGCGTCGGCCGGGTAGCGGCCGGATCCGGCGGAAAAGATATCGGTCACGATGCCGCCATTGTGTCAGCGCCGGACCGGGAATCGGCAGCCACCCCGGCCTGGGGTTACCAGGCTCACCCCGGCACGCAGGACCGTCGTTGATCGCCTCACCGGGCCGGGTCACGGAGATCGCGATAGGCTGACGCGGTGGATCGTGCCGAACTGTCCATCACGGTACATCGGACGGGCGATGAAGCGGTGCTTCAGCTCGCCGGTGAGATCGACATGCTCACCGCCGCCCAACTGTCGACCGTCGTGAACGAGGTGCTCGTCGATCCCCCGCCGCGCATCGTGCTCGACATGGGCGGGGTCACCTTCTGCGACTCTCAGGGCCTGGGCACCCTGGTGGTGCTCAGCCGCAAGGCCAGTCACCTGCGGAGCCTGCTGATGCTGAGCAATGTCGGCGACTTTCTGCTCCGCGTCCTCGACATCACCGGCCTGCGCTCCGCCCTGATGATCCGCAACGAGACCGCCCCCTGACCCGTCGATCATGAAGTTGACGGCGGAGTGGATCTCCTCCGGTGCCGCCAACTCCATGATCGACCCGGGGCTCAGGGGGTGGGGAGGTCGCGGCGGCGGAGGGCGGCCAGGCCGGTGGTGGTCAGCAGGAGGGCCAGGGCGGTCAGGGTGAGCAGGGGCGTGGCGGCCCAGTCGTCGTGGAGCACCTGCGGGGTGTGGGTGAACGGGGAGAGGTCCATCAGCCACTGGCTGAGCTCCAGCACCGCGCCGACCTGGCCGAGCAGCACGCAGAGCGCGAGCGCCGCCCAGGCCACCCCGGCGAACCGGGGCAGCAGCCCGTACAGCAGCACCGCCAGGCCGGCCAGCACCCAGGCGGCCGGCACCTGGGCCAGGGCCACCCCGAGCATCCGGGGCAGCTGACCCGTCGCGTCCCCGACGCTCGCCCCGTAGGCCGCCCCGGTGGCGAGCCCGGCGACGGCGAGCACCACCACCGGCCCGACCAGCGCGAAGACCAGGTGCGAGGCGACCCAGCGGGACCGGCTCACCCCGGTGGCCAGCAGCGGCTCGGCCCCGCCGGCGGTCTCCTCCGAGCGCATCCGCAGCGCGGCCTGGATGCCGTAGCCGGCGGCGGCCAGCCCGACGAAGCCGAGGGTGGCACCGAGGTACGCCTCGGCGAGCGCGTCGGCGCCACCCAGCCGGGCCATGATCTCCGCCAGCTGGGCATTGCCCTCGACGGCCTTGCCGGCGGCCTCCGCCGCCCCGCCGAGGATCAGCCCGAGCAGGCCGAAGCCGACCGACCAGCCGAGCAGCTGCCCACGGTGCAGGCGCCAGGCGAGGCCGAGCGGTCCGGCGAGGGCCGGACCCGCGGCGGCCGGGCCGAGGCGGGGCGGCAGCACCCCGGCGCCGAGGTCCCGCCGCGCCGACACCGGGTACGCCACCACGGCGAGCAGCACGCTCAGCGCGACGGGCAGCGCCAGCACCCACCACTGCTCCCCGGCGAAGGCGCGCACGCGCGGCGCCCAGCCGAGCGGGGAGAGCCAGCTCAGCCAGTCCCGCTCCGCGGTGTCGCCGGCGAGCCGGAGCACGAAGGCCACGCCGAGCGCCGCCACCCCGATCCCCCGGGCGCCGCCCGCCGCCTCGGTGAGCTGGGCGGCCAGCCCGCCGACGGTGGCGAAGACCACACCGACCAGCGCGGCCGAGAGCCCGTACGCCAGCGACCCGGCCGCCGGCAGTCCGGTGGCGGCCAAGCCGGCCGCGGTGAGCAGGCCGAGCAGCAGGTTCGCCGCGTACGTCACGGCCAGCGCGGCGGTCAACCCGGCGTGCCGGCCCAGCACGGTGGCGCCGAGCAGCTCCCGCCGGCCGGCCTCCTCCTCGGTGCGGGTGTGCCGGATGACGGTCAGCAGGCTGGCCAGGCCGATGACCAGCGACAGGAAGCCGCCACGTTGGGCGGTGAGGGCACCGATGCTGTCGCCGTGGACGGGGCCGAGCAGCGCCACGATCGACGGGTTGCTGCCGGTGCCGGCCACGTACGCGGCCCGCTCGGCGGCGGTCGGGTAGAACTCGGCGAAGCTGGTGGCGTAGCTCATCGGCAGCAGAGCCAGCGGCAACACCCAGAGCGGCAGCAGGACGCGGTCCCGGCGCAGGATCAGCCGGACCAGGTGGCGGGTGCCGGCGAGGGCGCTCATCGGGTCGCCTCTTCCGCCGGCAGTCCGGCCGTCTCGTAGTGCCGCAGGAACAGCTCCTCCAGCGTGGGCGGCTGGCTGACCAGGCTGCGTACGCCCAGTTCGGTGAGGCGGCGCAGCGCGGCGTCCAGCGCGGCGGTGTCCACGTCGAAGCGCACCCGGTTGCCGTCCAGCCGGAGGTCGTGCACCCCGGCGAGGTCACCCAGGCCGTCCACCGGGCCGCTGAGCTCGGCGTCGATGGAGGTGCGGTGCAGGTGGCGCAGCTCGCCCAGGGTGCCGGTCTCCACGGTCCGGCCGTTGCGGATGATCGTCACGCGGTCGCAGAGCGCCTCCACCTCGGCGAGGATGTGGCTGGAGAGCAGGATCGTCCGGCCGTCCCGCCGGGCCCGTCCCACCCAGTGCTGGAAGACCTCCTCCATGAGCGGGTCCAGCCCCGAGGTGGGTTCGTCGAGGATGAGCAGTTCGACGTCGGAGGCGAGGGCGGCGACCAGGCCGACCTTCTGCCGGTTGCCCTTGGAGTAGGCCCGGCCCTTCTTGCGCGGGTCCAGCTCGAAGGAGTCGAGCAGCTCGGCGCGGCGCTTCGGGTCGAGCCCGCCGCGCATCCGGCCGAGCAGGTCGATCACCTCCCCGCCGGAGAGGTTGGGCCAGAGGGTGACGTCCCCGGGGACGTACGCCAGCCGGCGGTGCAGCGCGACCGCGTCCCGCCACGGGTCGCCGTCGAGGAGTCGGACGGCCCCCGCGTCCGCCCGCAGCAGTCCGAGCAGCACCCGGATGGTGGTCGACTTGCCGGCGCCGTTGGGGCCGAGGAAGCCGTGCACCTCACCGGCGCGGACGGTGAGGTCGAGACCGTCGAGCGCCCGGGTCCGGCCGAAGGTCTTGACCAGGCCGGTCACGGCAATGGGAGTTTCCATGCATCGGAAACTACACTCGTTTCACAAAGTTGTGAAGACTGTGAGACCTGGGGCACGATCAGATTTCGACCCGCAGTGAGGAGCGCCCGCAGATGACCGACGATCGCCGCCCCCGCCGCAACGAGGAGGAGATCCACCTCTTCGTCGAACGGATGGCGATGGCCTTCGCGGAGGTCGGGTTCCCCCGGATGGCGGCCCGGGTGCTCTTCGCCGTGATGAGCGCCGACGAGCCGCTGACCGCCGCCGAGATCGGCGAGCGGCTGGGGGTGAGCGCCGCGGCCGTCTCCGGGGCGGTCCGCTACCTGACCCAGTTCGGCATGCTGATCCGCGAGCCGGTGAAGGGCTCGCGACGGGACCGCTACCGGATGCCCGAAAACCCCTGGTACGAGGCAACGGTCACCAAGACCGGCCTCTACAAGAACTTCATCGACATCGCCGGCGGCGGCGTCGACGCGCTGCACGGCCGGGAGACCCCCGCGGGCGAGCGGGTCGCCGAGATGCGCGATTTCTTCGTCTTCGTCCAGGAGGAGATCGACGCGCTCGGCGAGCGCTGGCGGGCCCGGCGGGCGGCCAACGGCCACCAGGGCTGAGAGCTACGTCAACAGGTTCGCTCGAGGCGTGGGCGTCGGTCGGCCAGCGGTGGTTGTGCGGGCTTCCCATGACCGGAAAATCCCACGCCTGTCTGCCAGCCCCACCCGCCTAGGATCGGGGCCATGCCCCTGACCGCGGACGACGTCGACCGGTTCGAGGCCGCCCGGCACCGCCTGGAGACCATCGCCTACCGCCTCCTCGGCTCCGCCGCGGAGGCCGAGGACGCCGTGCAGGAGACGTTCCTGCGCTGGCAGGCCGCCGACGTCGACCGCATCGAGGTCCCCGAGGCCTGGCTCACGAAGGTGCTCACCAACCTGTGCCTCAGCCAGCTCACCTCCGCGCGGGCACGGCGCGAGACCTATGTGGGCCAGTGGCTTCCCGAGCCGCTGCTCGCCGGGGACCCGATGCTCGGCCCGGCCGACACCGCCGAGCAGCGCGAATCGGTCTCGTACGCGGTCCTCACCCTCATGGAGCGCCTCTCTCCCAAGGAGCGGGCGGTGTACGTGCTGCGGGAGGCCTTCGACTACCCGCACCGGGAGATCGCCGAGGTCCTCGACATCACCGAGGCCGCCAGTCAGCAGCTCTTCCATCGCGCCAGGAAGCACGTCGCGGACGGCAGGGCCCGCACCGAGATCGACGAGGCCGCCGCCCGGCGATTGGTCGAGGAGTTCCTCGCGGCCGCCACCAGCGGCCGGACCGAGCCGCTCGTGCGGCTGCTCACCGAGGACGCGATCTCGACCGGCGACGGGGGCGGGAAGGTCCCGGCCCGCGCCAAGGCGTTCGAGGGCGCCCCCGCGGTCGCGAAGTTCCTGCGGGGCCTGTTCAGACCCGGCGAGGCCAAGCGCGCCATCATCGGCGGCGCGCCGGAGGTCTACGCCTGGACCGCCAACGGCGACCCCGCCGTCGTGGCGGTCTTCGCCGGCCGGGTCGTCGGCGTCATGTGCCTGGAGGTCACCGCCGGGGGCATCGCCGCGTTCCGCAGCCAGGTCAACCCCGACAAGCTGGAGCGCGCGAGCGAGCGGTTCGCGGCCTCCGACCACGGGGAGCCGCTCTTCAAGGCCTTCTGACCCCTCGTGTGAGGTGCTTCACAACGCGTTCCTGTCAGGAAACGGCGGGTCGCCCGGTTCAAGTGGCGAACCCGCGTCAGACAGGAGCACGAGATGCCGCACCGCATCGTCGTCATCGGAGCCGGATACACCGGAGCCACCGCCGCCGGCCGCCTCGCCAAGCGGCTGCACCGCGAGGACGTCGCCATCACCCTCGTCAACGCCGAACCCGACTTCGTGGAGCGGGTCCGGATGCACCAACTGGCGGTCGGCCAGGACCTCAGGCCCCGCCCCTTGAGCGAGATGTTCGCGGACACCGGCGTCGAGCTGAAGTGCGCGAAGGTCACCGGCGTCGACGTCGACCGCAGGACCATCGCCGTCATCGCCGCGAACGGCGCCGAGGAGCTGGAGTACGACAGCCTCGTCTACGCCCTCGGCAGCGGCTGGAACGCCGAAGGCGTCCCCGGCGCCGCCGAGCACGCCCATGAGGTCGCCAGCCGCCCCGGAGCGCTCCGGCTGCGCGAGCGCCTGGCCCGCCTGGAGGCCGGGCAGACCGTGACCGTCGTCGGCGGCGGCCTCACCGGCCTGGAGGCCGCGACCGAGATCGCCGAAGCCCGCCCGGACCTCGACGTCGCCCTCGCCGCCCGCAACGGCCTCGGCGACTGGCTCTCGCCCAGGGGCCGCAGGCACCTGCGGAAGGTCTTCGACAAGCTCGGCATCACCGTGCACGAGCGCGCCGCCGTCACCGGCGTCGAAGCCGACCACGTCACCACCGCCGACGGCAGGACCATCCCGGCCGCGGTCACCGTGTGGACCACCGGCTTCGCGGTCCACCCGATCGCCAAGGCCACCGCCCTGGAGGTCACCGGCGCCGGCCAGATCGTGGTCGACGGCACGATGCGCTCGGTCTCGCACCCCGACGTGTACGCCGTCGGCGACGCGGCCTACGCGATGGGACCGGGGAACAAGCCGCTGCGGATGTCGTGCGCCTCGGGCGCCCCGGCCGCGTGGCAGGCCGCCGACGCGATCGCCGCGCGCCTGACCGGCGGGAAGCTCCCGAACATGCCGATCCGCTACTTCAACCAGTGCATCTCACTGGGCCGCAGGGAAGGCGTGATCCAGTACGTCACCGCCGACGACCGCGCCGTCCGGGCGGCACTGACCGGACGGCTCGCCGCCGTCTACAAGGAACTGATCTGCAAGGGCGCCGCCTGGGGCGTCGCGAACCCGACGCTCGGGATGCCGACCCGGCGCCGCCGCGTCGCGCGGGAGCGGGCCACGGCGGGCGCGACCGTCAGGACGGTGGCCTAGCGGATCCCGGGGCGGGTGGGCGGCGTACCCGATCAGGGAGTGTTGCCCCAGCGGGCCTGCTCCAGGATCTCCACCGCCCGCTCCCGGGTCTCCAGGTCGTCGTCGGCCCGCAGCATCATGGTGGCCTCGTCGACCGCGTCGGTGAGCACCCGCCACTGGGCGTCGCGCTCCCGCACCACGTCGGACTGCGCGGCCAACTGCCGGGTCTTCACCCACAGCTCCACGAAGACCGACACCTTGGCCCGCAGCACCCACGGGTCGAAGGGCTTGGTGAGGTAGTCCACCGCGCCGACCGCGTAGCCGCGCAGCGCCAGCTGGGCGTCCTTGTCGGCGGCGGTGAGGAAGATGATCGGCACATGCCGGGTCCGCTCGCGGCGCTTGATGTGGCTGGCCGTCTCGAACCCGTCCATGTCCGGCATCTGGGCGTCCAGCAGGATCACCGCGAAGTCGTCCACCAGCAGCTGCTTCAACGCCGCCTCGCCGCTCTCCACGGCCACCGACTGCACCGGGAGCCCCTGGAGGATGGCCTCCAGGGCCATCAGGTTCTCCCGGCGGTCGTCCACCAGCAGCGCCTTGGCAATCTGCGTCACGAAGTCTCCTCGCCTCGGCTGCCACTGATCCAGGACGCCATCCGCTCGATCAGCTCGTCCAGGTCCACCGGCTTGGTGATGTAGTCGCTGCCGCCCGCCGCCAGCGCCGACTCGCGGTCCCCCGGCATCGCCTTCGCGGTCAGGAAGACGATCGGCAGGTCGGCGAAGCGGTGGTTGCGACGGATCTGACGGGTGGTCTCGTACCCGTCCTGGTCCGGCATCATCGCATCCATCAGCACGATGTCCACCTCCGGATGCTCGGCCAGCAGGCGGACACCGTCCGCCCCGTTGTCCGAGTACAGCACGGTCATGCCGTGCAGTTCCAACGCGGAGGTCAGGGCGAAGACGTTACGCACGTCGTCGTCGACGATCAGCACGGTGGCCCCCTCCAGCTGCCGGGTCGCCGGCGCCTGCGGCTGGGGCAGCAGCTCCATCGGCGGCATCAGCAACGACGACGGCAGGCCCGCGCGCTGCGGCGAGGGCGCCTGCGGTGCCACCACCGCGTCCGGCGCCAGCACGTCCGGTACGAAGAGGGTGAAGGTCGAACCCTGCCCCGGCGCCGACGAGACGCTGATCGTGCCGCCGATCAGGCGGGCCAGGTCCCGGCTGATCGACAACCCCAGCCCGGTGCCGCCGTAGCGGCGGCTGGTGGTGCCGTCGGCCTGCTGGAACGCCTCGAAGATGATCGAGAGCTTGTCGTCCGAGATGCCGATACCGGTGTCGATCACGGTGAACGCGATCACCTGCCGGGCGTTGGTCAGCGCCGGCACGTCGAAGACCGCGTTCTCCGGCGCCGGCCCGATCCGCAGCGTCACCGCGCCGTTGTCGGTGAACTTCACCGCGTTGGAGAGCAGGTTGCGCAGGATCTGCTGCAACCGCTGGGCGTCGGTGACCAGCGCCGCCGGCAGCTCCTTGGCCACCCGTACCTGGAAGTCCAGGCCCTTCTCCTCGGCCTGCGGGGCGAACGCCTGCTCCACGTAGCTGCGGATCTCCTCGAACCGGATCTCGGTCGGCTCGACGTCCATCCGGCCGGCCTCGATCTTCGACAGGTCCAGGATGTCGTCGATCAGCGAGAGCAGGTCCGAGCCGGCGCTGTGGATGGTGCGGGCGAACTCGATCTGCTTGCGGCTCAGGTTCTGCTCCGAGTTCTCCGCCAGCAGCCGGGCCAGCAGGAGCAGCGAGTTCAACGGCGTCCGCAGCTCGTGGCTCATGTTCGCCAGGAACTCCGACTTGTACGCCGACGCCCGGGTGAGCTGCTGCGCCTTCTCCTCCAGGCCGAGCCGGGCCAGCTCGATTTCCCGGTTCTTGGTCTCGATGTTGCCCTTCTGCTCGGAGAGCAGCTTGGCCTTGTCCTCCAGCTCGGCGTTGGTGCGCTGGAGCTCGGCCGACTGGTCCTGGAGCTCCAGGGCCAGCCGCTGCGACTGGGCCAGCAGCTCCTCCGTACGTCGGTTGGCCTGGATGGTGTTGACCGCGATGCCGGTGGTGAGCACCAGCCGCTCCAGGAACTGCAGGTGCAGCTCGGAGAAGCGGGCCACGCTGGCGAACTCGATCACGCCGAGCAGCTCGCCCTCGAAGAGGACGGGGAGGACCACCAGGTCGGCCGGGGGCGTCTCGGCCAGCCCCGAGCGCAGCGTGAGCCGCCCGTCGGGCAGCGCGTTGACCCGGATCGTCCGGCGGGAGAGCGCGGCCTGTCCGACCAGCCCCTCCCCCGGCCCGAAGGTGACGTCGTGGCCCCGCGCCACGTAGCCGTACGAGGCGGCGAGCCGCAGCCGCGTCACGCCGTCGGCGGTGTCCGCCAGGAAGAACGCGCCGAGCTGCGCGTCCACCAGCGGGGTCACTTCCTGCATGATCATGCGGCAGACCTCGCCCAGGTCGCGCTGCCCCTGGAGCAGGCCGCCGATCCGGGCCAGGTTGGAGTCGAGCCAGCCCTGCTCGGCGTTCTTCTTGGTCGTCTCCCGGAGGGTGACGATCATCTGGTTGATGTTGTCCTTCAGCTCGGCGACCTCGCCCTGCGCCTTGACCGCGATCCGCTGGGTCAGGTCGCCGCGGGTCACCGAGGTGGACACCTGGGCGATCGCCCGCAGCTGCGTGGTCAGCGTCGAGGCGAGCTGGTTGACGTTCTCCGTCAGGTCCCGCCAGGTGCCGGAGACCCCCTTCACCTGGGCCTGACCGCCCAGCTTGCCCTCGATGCCGACCTCGCGCGCGACCCGGGTCACCTCGTCGGCGAACGACGACAGCTGATCCACCATCGTGTTGACCGTGCTCTTCAGCTCCAGGATCTCGCCCTGCGCGTCCACCGTGATCTTCTGCGACAGGTCGCCCTTGGCCACCGCCGTGGTCACGGAGGCGATGTTGCGCACCTGGCTGGTCAGGTTCGACGCCATCGAGTTCACGTTGTCGGTCAGGTCGCGCCACGTACCCGAGACGCCCTTGACCTGGGCCTGACCGCCCAGCTTGCCCTCGGTGCCCACCTCACGGGCCACCCGGGTCACCTCGTCGGCGAACGACGACAGCTGATCCACCATCGTGTTGACCGTGGACTTCAACTCCAGGATCTCGCCCCGGGCGTCCACCGTGATCTTCTGCGACAGGTCACCCTTCGCCACGGCCGTGGAGACCTGGGCGATGTTGCGGACCTGCGCGGTCAGGTTCGACGCCATCGAGTTCACGTTGTCGGTCAGGTCCCGCCAGGTGCCGGCCACCCCGCGCACCTGGGCCTGACCGCCCAGCTTGCCCTCGGTGCCCACCTCACGGGCCACCCGGGTCACCTCGTCGGCGAACGACGACAGCTGATCCACCATCGTGTTGACCGTCGACTTCAACTCCAGGATCTCGCCCCGGGCGTCCACCGTGATCTTCTGCGACAGGTCGCCCTTGGCGACGGCGGTGGTGACCGAGGCGATGTTGCGCACCTGGCTGGTCAGGTTCGACGCCATCGAGTTCACGTTGTCGGTCAGGTCGCGCCACGTACCCAGGACGCCCTTGACCTGGGCCTGGCCGCCCAGCTTGCCCTCGGTGCCCACCTCGCGCGCGACCCGGGTCACCTCGTCGGCGAACGACGAGAGCTGGTCCACCATCGTGTTGACGGTGTTCTTCAGCTCCAGGATCTCACCCTGCGCGTCGACGGTGATCTTCTGCGACAGGTCGCCCTTCGCCACCGCCGTGGAGACCTGGGAGATGTTCCGCACCTGGCTGGTCAGGTTGCCAGCGAGCTGGTTGACGTTCTCCGTCAGGTCCCGCCAGGTGCCGGAGACCCCCCGCACCTGGGCCTGGCCGCCCAACTTGCCCTCGATGCCCACCTCGCGCGCGACCCGGGTCACCTCGTCGGCGAACGACGACAGCTGGTCCACCATCGTGTTGACGGTGTCCTTCAGCTCCAGGATCTCGCCCTGCGCGGCCACCGTGATCTTCTGGCTCAGGTCACCGCGGGCCACCGCCGTGGAGACCTGGGCGATGTTGCGCACCTGGCTGGTCAGGTTCGACGCCATCGAGTTGACGCTGTCGGTCAGGTCCTTCCAAGTGCCGGCGACGTTCGGCACCTCCGCCTGACCGCCGAGCTTGCCCTCGGTGCCCACCTCGCGGGCCACCCGGGTCACCTGCTCGGCGAAGAGCCGCAGGGTGTCGGTGAGCGAGTTGAAGGTGTGCGCCAGCTCGGCGACCTCACCCTTGGCCGACACGGTGATCTTCTGGGAGAGGTCACCCTTCGCCACCGCCGTGGCGACCTGCGAGATCGACCGCACCTGGTACGTCAGGTTCGACGCCATGGTGTTCACCGAGTCGGTGAGGTCCTTCCAGGTGCCGGCCACGCCACGGACGTCGGCCTGACCACCGAGCTTGCCCTCGGTGCCCACCTCACGGGCCACCCGGGTCACCTCGTTGGAGAACGAGGAGAGCTGGTCGACCATCGTGTTCACCGTGCGCCCGATGCGCAGGTACTCGCCGCGCAGCGGCCGCCCGTCGATCTCCAGCGCCATGTGCTGGGAGAGATCGCCGTCGGCGACCGCCACGATCACCCGGGCGATCTCCGTGGTCGGCCGGCCCAGGTCGTCGATCAGCGAGTTGATCGCCCGCTGGCCCTCCGCCCAGGCCCCGTCCAGGCCCTCCTCGTCCAGGCGCTCGGTGAGCCGCCCGTCCCGACCGACGATCCGGCTGATCCGGCGCAGGTCGAGGTGCTGCCGCTCCTGGAGCGACACCACGTCGTTGAAGGCGTCCGCGACCTCACCCGCCGCGCCCGCCCGGCGGGGCAGCCGCACCTTGAGGTCGCCGCCACGCACCCGGCGCAGCGCCTCCGCCAACTCGCCGAGGAGCGCCTCGTGCTCGGCGGCGGACGGGTCCGCGGTCACCGACTGTTTCGCGGTCATCATTCCTCGCTCGACTCGGGGCCTCCGGCGCGTGCCGACACGCCGCCATCCCACCATTGTGCCCGCGCCGGTGTCGACGCCACGGACGCCACGTCCGCCCGGTTACGTACCGTTCAGCCGGGGGCGGTACGGCTCGTCCGGCTTGGCACTGGCGCGACGGCGATGGAGGATACGAGGGTGTCAGCGCAGACGGGGCCCGTGCCGGACGAGGGCCGGGACGAGCACGTGCGGCGCGTCCGCCTACCCGCCGACCGGCGTACGCCCGCCGCCGCCCGGGCCGTGGTCCGCGCCGTGCTGGCCGAGGCCGACCTCGACGACCTGCTCAACGAGGCGCTGCTGCTGACCACCGAGCTCTCCACCAACGCGGTGGAACACGCCCGCACCGAACTGGACATCGAGGTCGTCGCCGACCGGGTCGGCCTCACCGTCACCGTCTCCGACTTCGCCGCCGGCCCGGTCGACGAACTGGTGGTGGGCGTCCGCAACGAGAGCGCCGAGATCGGCGAGGTCTCCGAGCGGGGTCGGGGGCTGCTGCTGGTGGACCACTTCGCCAGCCGGTGGGGCACCACCTACCTGCCCACCGGCAAGGGGGTCTGGTTCCGGCTGGACCGGCCCGGCGCGGTGTCGCCGGCGTCACCCGACCCGGCGCACGTGCCCGGCGACGGCACGCCGGTGAGCCCCGCGCCGAGCGCCGCGGCGATGAGCGAGCTCACCCAGACCAGCCCCGATCCCAACGCCGACGACCCGCTGCCCGACTTCGCCACCGACCTGCTCACCCGGGTCGCCGAGATGGTCGGCGCCGCCGGCGGTGTGATCCGGCTGGACCGGGGCGACGGGCAGGGCCCGCAGCCGCTGGCCCGGTACGGCCGCCAGCCGCGCCCCGGCAACGAACTGCTCCGGGTGCCGCTGGCCGTGCACCGGCCGTACGGCGGCGAGCTGGAGCTGGACGCGGCGCCGTCGGCGTACGCCCGCCCGCTCGCCGTGCTCGCCGCCGAGCGGCTCTCGCTGCACCTGGAGAACGACCGGCTACGCCGGGCCGACGTCCGCCGGCAGGCCTGGCTGACCTTCCTGGCCGAGGCGAGCGAGCTGCTCGCCCAGTCCCTCGACGTCGAGCTGACCATGGCGCTCATCCCGCAGCTGGTGGTGCCCCGGCTCGGTCAGTGGTGCGCGGTGCACACCACTGACGAGTGGGGGCGGCTGCGGCTGGCCGCCGCCAGCCACGCCGACGAGTCGGTGCTGCCGCAGCTGCACAAGTTGCTCGAGGAGACCGGCCCGGACTCCGTGCAGGCCCGGCTGCGGGAGGCGTCGCGCAGCGCGGCGCAGATCCCGCTGGGTACGCCCATGGAAGGCTTCGCCGTCCCGCTGATCGCCCGGGGCCAGCGGCTCGGCACGCTGGCCGTGGGCCGGCACCAGCGGCACCGGCACGACCCCGACGAGGTGGCCGTCCTGGAGGACGTGGCCCGTCGGGCCGCGCTCGCCATCGAGAACGCCCGGATCCACGCCGAGCGCCGCCGGGTCGCCCAGACCCTCCAGCAGTCGCTGCTGCCGCCGGTGCTCCCCGTGGTCGACGGCATCGGTTTCGCCGCCGAGTACGTCCCGACCGGCGACGACGCCGACGTGGGCGGCGACTTCTACGACGTGGTGCCGCTGCCGGACGGGCGCTGGCTGGTGGTGGTCGGCGACGTCTCCGGCAAGGGAGTGCAGGCGGCGGCGGTCACCGGGCTGGTGCGGGACGTCATCCGGGTGCTGGTCGGGGACGGCAAGCCGCTGCCCGAGGCCCTGGCCCGACTGAACGAGACGCTCTGCGAGCGGGGCGGCGGGCGGTACTGCACCCTCGCCCTCGCCGCGGTCGGGCCGGGCGACGGGCGGCACCTCGACGTCTCCCTGCACCTGGCCGGGCACGACCGCCCGGTGCTGCTGCGCGGCGGGGGTGGCGCCTCCTTCGTCGGCGCCGGGGGCACCGCGCTGGGGCTGCTCGACGCGATCACCTCGCCGACGGCGGAGATCCCGCTGCACCCCGGCGACTCGCTGGTCTTCTACACCGACGGGGTGACCGAGCGGCGGCGCGGCCGGGAGCTCTTCGGCACCGAGCGGCTGCGCGACGCCGCCGCCCCGCTGGCCGGATACTCGGCCGACGTGGTGGCCGCCCGGCTGCGCGCCACCGCGATCAACTTCTCGGTGGAGGCCCCCCGGGACGACATCGCCATCCTCGTCCTCCGCAACGACGCCATCTGACACTCGCGCTCGGCGCTCCGCGCCGCGCTCGACGTCGCGCTCGGCGCTGCAAGATCGTGCTCGATCCTGGATGTAGTGGCCTCCCTGCCGCGACGATGCCACTACTTCCTGGATCCAGCGCGATCTTGCAGTGGCGACGCCGGCACGCGAGCTCGAAGTTGCGACGCCGGCACGTGAGGGACGAGCTGGCGCGGACGGGCCGGGGGTCAGAGGCCGCCGGGGAGCCGGCCCGGGGCGAGGCGGCGGTGCGGGTCGAGGTGCTCCTTGGCCGCCCGGAGCCGGGGGATCACCGCCGGCTCGCCCCACAGCTCGACGGCCTGCCGGACGGCCGGCGGCGCCGCCACCACCACGCACCGGCCCCGCCGGGCGAGCAGTACGCCCCGGACGGCGGCGAGGATCGAGGCGATCCGGTCGGCGGGCAGCGCCCCGGGCAGGGCGGCGTGCACCACGCCCAGGCCGGCGGAGCCGCGTACCGGGACGGGGGTGCCGGCGGCGTCGCGCAGCGCGTAGACGGCGGCGTGCAGGTCGTGGATCGGTACCTCGATCCGCAGCGCGGTGTCACCGGGTGCGAACGGGTAGCGCCGCCACCAGTGCGGGGCGGTGTGGCCGGCGGTCGTCTCGCCCCCGAGGAGCGTCACCAGGCGGTCGGCCCGCTCGGCGACCTCGGCGGGGCCGCCCTCCAGCAGGACGGCCAGCGCGCCGGCGCCGCCGCGGGCCGGCGGGGCCGGCCGGCGGCGTCCCGCCATGGACGGGTGGGCGGCCCGGGCCGCCGCCTCGGCAGGTGGCATCGGCCGGCGCGGCAGTGGACCGGTGGCCGGGAGGTCCAGCTCGATCGCGGCCGGGTCGAGGCGGGCGGCCAGCACCGCGCGGACCAGGTCGTGCACCTCCAGCGGCGTCCACACCGGCCGGACGACCCAGACCCGGCCGGCCGGCACGGGTTGCACCCGCAGGGTGGCCGAGACCAGCACCCCCAGCCCGCCGTGGGAGCCGCAGAGCAGGCGGCCCACGTCCAGCCCGACCGGCGCCGGGCCGGCCGGCACCTCCGCCGCGCCGACCCCGGCGCTGACCAGCTCACCGTCGGCGTCCAGCCAGCGCAGGCCGACCAGCTGCTCGCAGGCGGTGCCGTGCCGGTGCCGCAGCGGGCCGGCCTCGTCGGCGGCGAGCACCCCGCCGAGGGTGGCCCCGGGCGAGGGCGGATCCAACGGCAGTCGCCGGCCGGTGCGCTCCAGCGTCGCCTGCACCGCCCGCAGCGGGGTGCCGGCGCCGATCTCGACCACCGGCGAGCCGGCGGGCTGGTGACCGATGCCGGCGAGCCGGCCGGTGTCCAGCATGATGTCGACCCGCGCCGGCGCCGCCCCCCAGTCGATCTTCGTGCCGGCGCCCCGGGGCACCACGGTCAGGTCGTGCCGGGCGGCCAGCCGCAGCACCTGCGCCGCGGCGGCCGGCCCGCCGGGGACGGCCACCCAACGGGCGGCCCGCCCGGCGACCTCGTCGGCGGCGCCGGCGAACCGGGCGAAGGTGGGACCGCAGATCCCGGTCAGCCGCTTGGTGATCTCCGCCGCGCTGGTCGAACTCGCTGCTGCCGCCATGGCGGTCATCGTACACATGTTCGAAAGAGCTGGCGGCGGGTCGCCGGACGACGCCGCGCCGCGGGCGCGGGCCGGCCGGTAACGTGGCGTCGTGACCACCGACACCTCCCCGCCCGTCGCCAAGCGAGTGTCCAGCGAACGCACCCACCACGGCGACACCGTCGTCGACGAGTACGCCTGGCTGGCCGCCAAGGACGACCCGGCGACGATCGCCCACCTCAACGCCGAGAACGCGTACACCGAGGTGCGCACCGCACACCTGGCGGAGCTGCGGGCGACCCTGTTCGAGGAGACCCGCCGGCGCACCCAGGAGACCGACCTGACGGTGCCCACCCGCAAGGGCGGGCACTGGTACTACACCCGCACCGTCGAGGGTCAGCAGTACGGCGTGCACTGCCGCCGGGCCGTCCGCGACGGCGAGACCACGCCCCCGGTCAGCACGGACGGCGCCCCGCTGGACGGCGAGGAGGTGCTGCTCGACGGCAACCTGCTCGCCGAGGGGCACGACTTCTTCGCCCTCGGCGCCTTCGACGTCAGCCCGGACGGGCGGTGGCTGGCGTACTCGACGGACTTCTCCGGCGACGAGCGCTTCACCCTGCGGATCAAGGACCTGAGCACCGGCGAGCTGCTCCCCGACGAGGTGCCCGGCACCTTCTACGGCACCGCCTGGTCGGCCGACGCCTCCGTGCTGTTCTACGTCACCGTGGACGAGGCGTGGCGACCCAACCGGGTCTGGCGGCACGTCGTCGGCACCCCGTCGGGCGAGGACGTGGTGGCGCACCAGGAGGACGACGAGCGGTTCTGGGTGGGCGTCGAGCTGACCCGCTCCGAGCGGTTCGTGCTCATCGACATCCACAGCAAGATCACCAGCGAGGTCCGGGTCATCCCCGCCGGCAACCCCACCGGCGAGCCGGCCGTGATCGCCCCGCGCCGGCAGGGCGTCGAGTACACGGTGGAGCACCACGGCCACCGCTTCCTGATCCTGCACAACGACGGCGCGGAGGACTTCGCGCTGGCGTGGACCTCCGCGGACGCGCCGGGCGACTGGGTGCCGCTGATCGAGCACTCCCCCGGCACCCGGCTGGAGGCGGTCGACGCCTTCACCGACCACCTGGTGGTCTCGCTGCGCACCAACGGCCTCACCGGGCTGCGGGTCATCCCGGTCGGCGGCGGCGACGACCACGACATCGACTTCCCGGAGCCGATCTACAGCGTCGGCCTGGACGCCAACCCGGAGTACCGCACCCGGGAGATCCGGCTGCGCTACACCTCGCTGGTCACCCCGGACTCGGTGTACGACTACGACCTGGTCACCCGGCAGCTGGTGCTGCGCCGGCGCAAGCCGGTCCGGCCCGGCCCGGACGGGCGCGAGTACGACCCGGCCGACTACGAGCAGCACCGCGACTGGGCGCTGGCCGACGACGGCACCCGGGTGCCGATCTCGCTGGTCTGCCGCAGGGACACCCCGCGCGACGGCTCCGCCCCCGCCGTGATCTACGGCTACGGCTCGTACGAGGCGAGCATGGACCCGTGGTTCTCCATCGCCCGGCTCAGCCTGCTCGACCGGGGCGTGATCTTCGCCGTGGCGCACATCCGCGGCGGCGGTGAACTGGGCCGCCGCTGGTACGACGAGGGCAAGCTGCTGGCCAAGAAGAACACCTTCACCGACTTCGTGGCCTGCGCCCGGCACCTGGTCAAGGCCGGCTGGACGGCCAGTGACCGGCTGGTCGCCCGGGGCGCCTCGGCCGGCGGCCTGCTGATGGGCGCGGTGGCCAACCTCGCCCCGGACGCCTTCGCCGGCATCGTCGCCCAGGTCCCCTTCGTGGACGCGCTCACCTCGATCCTCGACCCGTCGCTGCCGCTGACCGTCACCGAGTGGGAGGAGTGGGGCAACCCGCTGGACGACCCCGAGGTGTACGCGTACATGAAGTCGTACACCCCGTACGAGAACGTCACCACCGTCGACTACCCGGCGATCCTCGCGGTGACCAGCCTCAACGACACCCGGGTGCTCTATCACGAGCCGGCGAAGTGGATCGCCCGGTTGCGCGCGGTCGCCCCGCAGGGCGACTACCTGCTCAAGACCGAGATGGGCGCCGGACACGGCGGCCCCAGCGGCCGGTACGACGCCTGGCGCGAGGAGGCGTTCATCAACGCCTGGACCCTCGACAGGCTCGGCCGCGCCTGAAGCCGCCGGGTTGACCAGCCACCACGAGGGCCGGGCGGACGAGGAGCCGCCCGGTCCCGACGTACCGTCGCCGGAGTCGGAACCGGGTGCGGCCCGGCGCGGGCCGGCCGGGCTGATCGTCGGCGTGGTCGCCGGCGCCCTGCTGGTCTGCTGCTGCTCGGCGGTGCTCGGCCTGGCCCTGTCCTGGTCCGCCGGCCTCTTCGATCCCCGCTGACCCAGCGCGGCGCGTACCCGCTCGGCGCCGACCGCACAGGCGCCGTGGCCTTGGTCGCTGTGGCGTCAGGCGGTCCGCAGCTCCTCGACGGCGGTGCTGGCGCGCAGGAAGAGCAGGCCGACCCCGACGGTGACCAGCACCGCGGCCAGGGCGCCGCCCCCGATCAACGCCAGGTGCTCCACCGGTACGTCCGGCGTGAGCTCGCGCTGGGCCGGCTCGACCCAACGGGTGTAGCGGGCCTGGATTGCCGGATCGGCGCAGAGCTCGGCTGGGGCGTCGCACACCGTGCCGCTGACGGTCCCGGTCTGCACCGGGCCGGCGAGGGTACGGCCGATGAGCAACCCGACGGTCAGCGCCACCAGGATCGCCGGGACGGCCGGGACCAGCATCTGCCAGGCGATGGAGGCGTTGAGCGTCCCCCGGGGCACCCCGGTCGCCAGCAGGGCCGCGTACGCCCGGCGGCGGGCGACGATGCCCTCGACCAGCGCGACCAGCAGGCCCCCGGCGGCGATCGCCACGGCCACCGCGACAGCCAGGTCGACCAGGTCCATGGTGCGCAGGTAGAACGGGTTGGCGCCGTCGTCGTGGCCGAACAGGCGGTGCTCCTCCCGCTGCACTCGGTCGCTGAGGGCGAAGTAGGCCCGCTGGCCCGCCGCGCCCGCGCCGAAGAGGACCGCCGCCAGCAGGGCGGCGAAGGTACGACTGCCGGCCCAGGGGTCGGCCATCAGCCGCCGGGCGGCGAGCAGCGCGGCCGGGCCCCTGGCGAGGCGGTGCAGCAGCCGCCCGCCGGTGTACGAGATCCAGCCGGTGCCGAGCACCACCCCGACCACCGCCGCGACCAGGCCACCGACCACGACCAGGACGAGCAACCAGAGCGATGACCGATTGTCCGACCCGTCGCCGCGGCGCAGCAGCGACGTGGCGAGCAGGCCCGCCGCCAGCCCCGCCCCGATCAGCAGGCCGGGCCAGGGCAGGGGGGCCCGTTCCCGGCCCACCCGGCGGACCACGCCGAACGGCGTGGTGGTGACTCGGCGCAGCAGCAGCGCGGTGGCCGCCGCCGCGACCACCGGCAGCCCGAGCACCACCGCCGCCACCGCGCCGGCCGGCGGCAGCACGTCGGTGGGCAGCGCGAGCCGGCCGTTGGCGTCGGGCCGGTCGAGCAGCGCCCGGCCGGCGAGGTACGTCGCCAGCCCGGTGAGCGTGCCGAGCAGGGCGGCCACCCCGGTCTCCAGCACGGCGACCCGGGTCACCTGGCCCGGGGTGGCCCCGGCCAGCCTCAGCGCCGCCAGCCGGCGGTCCCGGGCCGGCGCGCCCAGCCGGGCGCACTGGCCGGCCAGCGCCAGCACCGGGACGGTGAGCAGCAGCAGCGTGAACGCGGTGCCGCCGCGCAGCCCCGGCTCGCGGAGCAGGCTGTTGCCGTACTGCTCGGCCTCGGCCCGCGGGGCGCCGGGCACCTCGGGAATGGCCAGCACGGTGAGCGCCGCCAGGCCGGCGAGGGCGGCCAGGGTGGCGCTGAGCGCCGTCAGCACCACCCGGGCCGTGTCGGTACGGGTGCCCGCCATCGCGAGGCGGGCGAGGGTGGCCGGCCTCACCGGTGTCCGCCGGTCAGCGGCGCGTCCAGCCCCAGGCCGGTGTGGTCGACCGTGCCGTCACGCAGCACGACCTCCCGGTCGGCGTACGCGGCGATCCGCGGCTCGTGGGTGACCAGCACGACGCTGGTGCGCTGCTCGCGGGCGAGCCGGACCAGCTGGGTGAGCACCTGCTCGCCGCTGAGGGTGTCCAGCGCGCCGGTCGGCTCGTCCGCGAAGAGCACCCGGGGCTCGGTGACCAGCGCCCGGGCGATGGCGCAGCGCTGCTGCTGGCCGCCGGACATCTCACCGGGCCGGACGTCGGCCACGTCGGCCACGCCCAGCCGCTCCAGCCAGCCGAGCGCCGCCGTGCGTGCCTCTCGCCGCCCCGTGCCGGCGAGGAGCAGTGGCAGGGCGACGTTCTCCGCCGCGGTCAGCTCGGTGACGAGCTGGCCGAACTGGAAGAGCACCCCGAACTCGGTGCGGCGCAGCCGGGACCGGGCCGCCTCCGACCAGGTGTCGAGCCGGTGGCCGCACCAGAGCACCTCGCCCGCGTCGGGGCGGAGGATGCCGGCGAGGCAGTGCAGCAGGGTGGACTTGCCGCAGCCGCTGGGGCCGGTGACGGCGACGATCTCCCCCTCGGCCACGTCGAGGGTGACGCCGCGCAGCGCGGGTGTCGGCCCGTACGCCTTGACCACGCCGCGAGCCTGGAGTTGTGTCACGAGTGCACCTCCCGGTGCCAGTCGGCGACCCGGTCCATGGTGGTCCGCAGCCACCTCAGGTCGGCGTCGAGGTGGGCGATGGCGTAGTCGGCGGCGACGACGTCGTCGAGGGTGGCCGCGGGCGCCGTCTTGACGCCGGTCAGCTCGCGCAGCCGGTCGGTGTGGGCGCGCGCCTGCGCGACCAGGTAGGACCGGGCGGTCTCCACGTCGGCGACCAGCAGCGCCACCACCACCTTGGCGAAGAGCGCGCTGGAGACGTAGGGCACGGGGGGCTCGACGGTGGTGAGCCACCCGTCGAGCGCGGCCCGCCCCGCGCCGGTCAGCGCGTACGCCGTCCGGTCGGGGCCGCCGTCGCGCTCCTGCCCGGCGGCGACCACCAGGCCGTCCCGCTGTAGCCGGGTCAGCGTCGCGTAGACCTGCCCGAAGGCCAGCGGTCGGGCGCGCGGGAGCCGGGCGTCGTGGGCCCGCTTGAGTTCGTACCCGTGCCGGTTGCCGGCGGCGAGCAGACCCAGCAGGACGTGGGACGTGGACACCGGCCCACTATTCACCGCGTGAATAGTGGGTGTCAATCCCCTTCGATGCGGTCAGCGGGCCCAGGCCGGGTCGCGCCCGCAGCGGCCGAGCAGCCGGTCCAGCTCGGTGCGGCCGGGGCCGGTCTCCACCTCCGCGCCGAAGGCACCCATCTGTCGACCCATCGGTCCCATCTCGTCCATGAACCGGTGCCCCGCCTCGGTGACCTCGGGCGCGGGCCGGTACGGCTGCCCGGTGGCCCGGGCCAGGTCCCAGCCGTGCACCGCGAGGTCGACCAACCCCATCAGGCCGACCGTCCGCTGTGGCAGCCCCATCCCGGGGGAGGCGCCCTCCTCCGCCGCCGGGTCGGCCCACGCCTCGACCAGGCGCGCCGCCTCGTCCGCGAACCGGTCCCGCCAACCCTCGCTCAGATGGTCGGTCTTGGCCGACCAGTCCACCTCCCGGCGCCGGGCCAGGACCTGGAAGTTGACCACCACGTCGTACAGGTGGTTGGCCAAATCCCGGACGGTGTAGTCGGGGCACGGCGTGGGCAGGTCCAACTGGTCGTCGGAGATCGCCCGAACCACCGCCACCGTGGGAGGCGCGGCGGCGGTCAGCAGCTCGCTGGTCCTCGTTGTCATCGGGCCAGCGTATGAGGGTCGCTCCGAACACATGGGACAGCCACACCGAGCACCCCTGTCTTCGCACCGGCGCGCTCGACCGGTCCGCGCCGCGCCACCGACGCATGCGCCGTCACCGAACGTCAGCACAACGCCACCTCCGGACAGCTCCCGTGCCCCCTTTGCTCTGCTGCCGCCCAGGCAACAGGCACCGAGCGTCACGAGCGGTGGCGATCCGCCGGCGCGCTCTCCTCCGAAGTGCCTGCTCCCGTAGGTGTTGCGGACAGGGCAGCAGTGCAAAGGACGGGAACCGCGGAACGGGCCGGACCCGGCAGGTGACGGTGCGTGAGGTCGGCGCATTCGTCACGCACCGCGACGGGGCGGGCGGGACGGGACGCGGCGGGGCGGGCACGGGGCGGGGCGGCACGGGGCGGGCGTGACCAAGGGCCGGCGGAACCGGCGACGTCGCCGGCGCCCGCGCGGCCGGCTCAGCGGCGACGGACCGCCACCACCGCGACGTCGTCGTGGATCTCCGGCGGGGCCAGCTCGACCAGGAGCCGCTGGCAGAACTGGTCCAGGTCGTCGTCCACCCGGGTCGCGGACGTCGCCAGCGCCGCCAGGCCGTCGTCGATGGTGGCGTCCCGCCGCTCGATGAGCCCGTCGGTGTAGAGCACCAGCGTGGCGCCGGCCGGCAGGGTGAACTCCAGGTCGGCGGGGCGCTGGGCGCGGACCCCGAGCAGCGGGGCCGTCTGCTGCACGTACTCCACCCGACCGTCCCCGCTGATCAGCGCCGGCAGGTGACCCGCGCTGGCCAGCCGGACCCGGCCGGTCGGCGGGTGCAGCAGCAGCAGGCAGAGAGTGGCCAGCTCGTTGGGGAGCAACGTCCGCATCAGCTCGTTGAGCCGGTCCAGGATCACCCCCGGCTGGTGCCCCTCCACCGCGTACGCCCGGACCGCGTGCCGCAGCTCCGCCATCACCGTCGCCGCGTGCAGCGAATGACCGGCGACGTCGCCGATCGCCATCAGCAGGTGCCCGTCGAGCATCACCAGCTCGTAGAAGTCACCACCCACCTCGGTCTGCGCGCTGGCCGGCTCGTACCGCACGGCCAGGTCGAGGCCGGCGACCTCCGGCAGCCGCCGAGGCAGCAGGCTGCGCTGGAGGGTGACCGCGATCCGGTGCTCCTCGTCGAAGGAGCGCTGCGCCTCCACCGCCGACGCGACCGCCTGGGCCAGCTGCACCAGCACCGGCGTCCGCGCGGTCTGGGTGGCCGTCGGCACCACCACGTACAGCGGGGCCCGGTCCTCCCGCAGCCGGGCGGCGGCCACGGTGACCGTGTCGTCCGCCGGCCACGGCACCAGGGACCAGGAGGCCGGGTCGTCCACCCGGACGGTGGCCCCGGTCGGCACGCCGGCGTCGTCCACCACCCACGGTACGACCGTCGGCGTGGCGTCCATCCCGGCGGAGATCCCGGCCAGGCAGTCCCCGTCGAAGGTCTCCGCGATCACGGCCGCCGGGCTCCGGAAGATCCGTGCGGCGCCCGCCGCCGCGTCCTGGAGCAGGCGGACGAAGCTCGGCGCGGCGTGCACCGCCACGGTCGTGTCGGCCAGCCCGGTGAGCCGCTCGGCGAGCAGCTCGGCCCGCTGCCGCGCCTGGTAGTAGCGGAGCACGGCGTGCGCGGTGGCGACCAGCTCGTCCGGCTCAATCGGCTCGGCCAGGTACGCGTCCGCGCCCCGGGTCAGCCCCTGGGTGCGGTCCTCCACATCCACGGCGTGCGCCGACACGTGGATCACCGGTAGCGCCGGGTGGACCGCCTTGATCCGCTCGCACACCTCGAAGCCGCTCAGGTCCGGCAGCCGTACGTCGAGCACCACCAGGTCGATCGGGTCCACCCCGACCCGTTCCAGCGCCTCGGCGCCGGTCTCCGCCTCGCGGACCTGGAAGCCGGCCCGGGTCAGCCAGTTGACCAGCAGGTACCGCTTGGTGCGGCTGTCGTCGACGACCAGGACGGTCGGCGGTGCGCCGGCCACCCTCACACCCCGTCCGCGGGCAGGTCGACGGTGAAGGTGCTGCCCCGGCCCGGCTCGCTGGTCAACGTCATGCTCCCGCCGAGCAGGTTCACCAGCCGCCGCGCGTACGGCAGGCCGAGGCCGGTGCCGCTGCGCCGGTCGGTGCCCGGCACCTGGTAGAACTCCTCGAAGATGCGCTCGTGCAGCTCCGGGGCGATGCCGGCGCCGGTGTCGGAGACGGAGAGCCGCCACCGGTCGGCGTCGCGCTCCGCGCGCAACCGCACCTCACCCTGCTGGGTGAACTTGAGCGCGTTGTGCAGCAGGTTGCGCAGCACCTGGGCGAGCAGCACCTCGTCCGCACGGAGCACGGCCGGCGCGGGCGGATCCTCCACCACCAGCTCCACCGCCGACGCGGTGGCCAACGCGCGCAGCGTGCCGCGCAACTGGCCGAAGAGCGCCTTCAGGTCGACGTCCGCCCACTGCGGCTCGATCCGGCCGGACTCCGCCTTGGCCAGGTCGAGCAGGTCGTTGACCAGGGAGAGCAGGTCCGCCGCGGAGGAGCGGATCAGCCCGATCTGCTCGGCCTGCTCGGCGGTGAGCGGGTCTGAGGCCGGGTCGGTGAGCAGCCGCCCCAGCCCGATGATCGCGGTCACCGGGGCGCGCAGCTCGTGGCTGACGTTGGCCAGGAAGCGGCTCTTCGACTCGCTGGCCGCGCGCAGCTGGGCCGACTTCTCGTCCAACTCGGCGTAGAGGGCGACCACGCCACGGTTGGTCTCCTCCAGCTCCTCGGAGAGCTGGGTGTAGAGCGCCATCACGCCGCGGTTGGTCTCCTCCAGCTCGGAGTTGAGCACGGTGAGTTCGTCGCGCTGCTGGCGCACCTCGTCCAGCGCGGCGATCAACTGTTCGTTCTGCGTGGCCAGTTCGTCCAGGGCACTGGTCGGGGCGCTGTGGCCGAGCTCCTCCCGCAGCTCGGCCAGTCGCGCCGCCGTCAGCGCCGCAGCGGTGGCCGGGACACGTCGGGACATCCTCACGACCGTATCCCCCTTCATGCTCACCACGCTCAGGGTGTCCATCAGGCGCGCCACCGCACCCGACTGCGGCTCGTACCGGTCGCCGGGCAGCGGGGCCAGCGGCGCCAGGTCGACCCGCAGGACGCTGCGGCCGTCCGCCCCGGCCAGGACGACGAAGGTGACGTCCGCGCCGTCGACCGTACGGAGCAGGTCACGGGCCACCTCGCTGAGGGCGGTGGCGACCCGGATCTGGTCCTGGTGCTCCAGCCCGACGGCGGCGGCGACCTCCCGGCCGCGCTGCCGGATGAGGAAGATGTCCTGCTCGACCCGGAGCGCCATCTGCAGCAGCGGCGCCTCGCCGGTCATGCCGGTGCCCTCGCGACCAGGACACCGGCGTCGTCCCGTCGGATGCCGGCGTCCCGCAGCAGGACGGCGGCCATCACCAGCGGGGACCGGGTGGTCAGCCCGGGGTAGTCCTCGATCCGCCACCGGTCGACCAGGCCGTCGCTGTGCATGACCAGCGTCGCGCCCGCCGGGAACGGGTAGTCGTAACCGCGTACGGTGGGCCGCTGGTGACCGGCGATGCCCGGCAGCGACACCATGCCCCGCCGCTCGTCTGCCGGCCCGAGGACGACCCCGGTGATGTTGCCCAGCCCGGCGTAGTGGAGCAGCCCGGCGGACGGGTCCAGCTCGGCGACGGCCAGGGCGGCGCCGCGGGTGTGCGACATGCCGGCGTGCAGGTGCTGCACCACCACGGCGGGAGGCCCGGCGGGCGCGGCCCGGAAGGCGGCGAGCGCGGCCTCGGTTGCCCCGGCCGCCAGCGGTCCGTGCCCGAGACCGTCGCAGACCAGCACCTGGTGCCGCCCCTCGACGACCCGTACGCCGTGGCCGTCGCCGCTCACCTGCTCGCCGGTGATCGGCCGGGTGATCCCGGCCGCCCAGGGCGGGGTGACCGGCGTGTCCTTCGGCCACACCTGCACGGCGAAGACGGTGCCCTTGCCGGGCCGCGACCAGGCGTCGAACCAGCTCGCCTGCCGGGTGATCGCGCCCAGCCCGATGCCGAGGGTGCCGCTGGTGGAGTGGCCGTCGCGGGAGGAGACGGTCAGGTCGGCCATGCCGGGGCCGGCGTCGACGGCGACCAGTTCCACGCCGGCGTGGTCGCCGGCGCGGGTGGGCCGCAGCAGCAGCACGCCTTCCTGGGCGTGCTTGACCAGGTTGCTGGTCAGCTCGGCGGCGAGGATGGCGAGTTCGGCGGTCCGCGTCTCGTCGAGGCCGACCTGGCCGCCGAGACGTTCGGCGGCCCGGCGGACCGAGCTGGCCGCGCTGCTGGTCTCAACCCGGAACCAGATGCCGGGGTCGGCGACGGGGTCGAAGTTCACCTGGACCACTTGGTCACCGTGATGCGGGTGCCCTCGCCCACGGTGGTCTGGACGTCGAACTCGTCGACGAGTCGCCGGGCGCCGCTGAGGCCCAGGCCGAGGCCACCCCCGGTGGTGTAGCCGTCGGTGAGGGCGAGGGCGAGGTCGGGGATGCCCGGGCCGGAATCGGCGAAGAGGATCCGTACGCCGCGCCGCCGGCCGTCCTCGACGACCGTCACCTCGGCGCTGCCGCCGCCACCGTAGATGAGGGTGTTCCGGGCCAGCTCGCTGGCCGCGGTGACCAGTTTGGTCTGGTCGACGAGGGAGAGCTTGACGGCCACGGCCACGGTGCGCACCAGTTGGCGGACCCGGACGACGTCCTCGTCACTGCCGATCGCCTGCGCCTGCGGGCGGCCCAGGTCGATGCCCGCCGTCATGCTGATGTCGCCGCCGATCCGGACTCCACGTCCTCGGGGTCGTCGTCGCCGAACCCGGGGTCGTCCTCACGGGTCGCCGCGATCAGCTCCATGCCGCGCTCGACGTTCAGCGCGGTACGGATGCCGTTGAGCGACAACCCCAGCTCGACCAGGGTGATGGCGACGGCGGGACGCATCCCGACGACGACCGTCTCCGCGTCGAGCACCTTGGAGATCGCGGCGATGGTGGAGAGCATCCGGCCGACGAAGGAGTCGACGATGTCCAGCGCGGTGATGTCGATGATGACGCCGTGGCAGCCGGTGGCCACGATCCGCTCGGCCAGGTCGTCCTGGAGGGCGAGGGCCGTCTGGTCGGACATGTCGATCTGGATGGAGACCAGCAGGATGTCGCCGATCTTGAGGATCGGCACCCGCTCCATCACGCCTCCCGGCGCGGGTGGCGGCGGGCCGTCTCGACCCCGGTGAGCCGCAGGACGTGCCGCAGCGCGTCGGCGAGGCTGGCCTTGGTGGCGATGTCGCCGAACTCGATGCCGAGCGCGACGATGGTCTGCGCGATCTGTGGCCGGATGCCGGAGATGATGCAGTCGGCGCCCATCAGCCGGGCCGCGACCACGGTCTTGAGGATGTGCTGGGCGACCTGGGTGTCCACCGCCGGCACGCCGGTGATGTCGATGATCGCGTACGGCGAGCCGGTGTCGACCAGCGTCTGGAGCAGCCGCTCCATCACCACCTGGGCACGGGCCGAGTCGAGGGTGCCGACCAGCGGCACGGCGACCACGCCGTCCCAGATCTTCACCACCGGGGTGGAGAGTTCGAGGAGCTGCTCGGCCTGGTCGGCGATGAGACTCTCGCGCGCCTGCACGTAGGTCTCGAAGGTGTACAGGCCCATCTGGTCGACCAGGCTGTTGAAGGCGATGACGTCCCGCAGGGACAGTTCGACCTCTCCGGACTCGGCCAGTTCGACCAGCACGTCCTTGAGGGCGTAGATGCTGACCGCGGTCTCGGTCGCCGAGAAGCCCTGCCGGACCCGGCCGCGGGACAGCTCGGCGAGCACGGCCCGCAGCTCGCCGGCCGACTCGGTCTGGATGTCGGTGAGCCCCGCTCGGCCGGCGGCGATCATGCTACGGTGCAGCTCCTGCACCTGGAGCCGTAGCTCGGCGTGGCTCAGCCGGCCGCGCAGCGACGCCGCGACGATGTCGGTCCAGCGCTGCGCGATCCGCTCGTCGTGCTCACCGAGCAGGTCGGCGAGCCGGCCGCTCTCCTCCGTGGTCAACGCCATGGTTACCTCCTGTGAGCTGGACGGGCCGGACTCTATCACCGGCGCCGCTCCGGGTACTTGTCACGAGGCAAAGGAATGATCAGGCCCACCGGAACGGTCTCCCGTTCTGCGTGTCACCCCGTTCGTGGGATACCGTTCCTCCGATAACAGGAGGTCCGAATGTCCTTGACGGTGCACACGGAACAGCGCGGCGACGTCGTCGTCGTGTCGGTCGCGGGCGAGCTCGACATGGCGACCGCACCGCAGCTGCAGGACCAGATCACCGATCTGCTCGACAAGGGTCGCAGCCGGCTGGTGTTCGACCTGGCGAACGTGTCGTTCTGCGACTCGACCGGGTTGTCGGTCTTCGTGCGCGCGAAGAACAGCTCCGACGAGGCCGGCGGTGTCGTCCGGCTGGCCGCCCCGCAGCGCGGCGTGCTCCGCATCCTCGAGGTCAGTGGCCTGGTCGAGGTGCTGCACACCTATCCGACGGTCGAGCAGGCCGTGGCGGGCGACCCCACCCCGGCGTCCTCCTGACCGGTCGGCTCAGCGCTCGTCCTCGATGAACCGGGGACGAGCGATCACCAGGCCGGCGGTGGTCTGCACGGCGAGCGCGCCGAGCAGGAAGCCCAGCGGCGCGGTCCAGCCGCCGGTCGCCTCGTAGAGGATCCCGACCAGCAGCGGGCCGAGCGCCGCGATGACGTACCCGGTGCTCTGCGCGAAGGCGGAGAGCGCCACGGTCCCCTCGGCGGTGCGGGCGCGCAGGCCGATGGTGGTCAGGATCATCGGGAACGCGCCCTGGCCGAGGGCGAGCAGCAGCACCCACAGCGGCGCGAGGCCGCCGCCCGGGGCGAGGGCGAGCCCGACGTACGACGCGGCGGACGCCGCGGTCAGGGAGAGCACCAGCGGCCGCAGGGTGCGCAGGCGTCCGGCGAGGGTGGGCATCAGCAGCGCGACCGGCACGCCGAGCGCGGTCACCCCGGCGAGCAGCAGCCCGGCGGTCTCCGCCCGGTAGCCGGCGTCCCGGAAGAGCTGCGCCAGCCAGCCCATGATCGCGTATCCGCTGAGCGACTGCGCGCCGAAGTAGACCGCCATCGCCCAGCCGAGCCGGGTGCGTTCCGGCCGGATCCGCACCCGGGCGGCCGGGGCCGCCGGCGCGGTCGCGGCCCGCCGGGCGGCGCGGGCCCGCAGCGCCAACGGCACCCACGGGAGTACGGCCAGCGCGGCCAGCCCGGCCCAGACTCCGAGCCCGGCCCGCCAGGAGCCGAAGGCGTGCGCGACCGGCACCGCGGCGGCGGCGGCCGCCGTGGTGCCCACCGTCAGGGCCATCGTGTACGCGCCGGTGACCAGCCCCGTGCGGTGCGGGAAGTGCTGCTTGACCAGCATCGGCAGCAGGATGTTCGCCACCGCGATACCGGCCAGGGCGAGCGCGCTGGTGAGCACGAAGACCAGCGCGGAGTCGGTGACCACCCGCAGCAGCTGGCCGGCGGTGAGGGCGAGCATCGCCACGATCAGCACCCGGGCGGGCGGGTACCGGCGGACCAGCCACGGGGTGAGCGCGCCGAGGCCGGCGAAGGCGATCGTCGGCAGCGTGGTGACGAAGCCGGCCATCGCCCCGGAGAGGGCCAGGCCGGTGCGTACCTCGTCGAGCAGCGCGCCGAGGCTGGTCACCGCGGCCCGCAGGTTGAGCGCGACCAGCAGCATCCCGACCAGCACCAGCGCGCCGCCGGTGGCCGGGGACGACGCCCGGGTCGGGGGCGCCACGGCGGCCGGCGCCGGCCCGGGCGTGACGGTGGTGGGTGGCGGGGTCATGACCTCGAACCTACAATCATGGGATGAATTTCGGCAGGAGTTGTAACCGGTGACACCCGCCGTCGGTGCGGTCGCCGTGCCGCCGCGCGGTCACCGGGTCCGCCAGACGATCGAGCAGCTGCGGGGCCGGATCCTCGGCGGCGAGTGGCCGGTCGGCGGGCGCATCCCCACCGAGCCGCAACTGGTCGCCGCGCTCGGGGTGGGGCGGAACACGGTCCGCGAGGCGGTCCGCGCGCTGGTGCACGCCGGGGTGCTGGAGTGCCGGCAGGGCTCGGGCACGTACGTGGTGTCGACCGACGAGCTGGCCCCGGTGGTGGCCCGCCGGCTGACCGACGACCGGATGGCCGAGGTGGTCGAGGTCCGACGCGCCTTCGAGGTGGAGGCGGCCCGGCTCGCCGCGGTGCGGCGTACCCCGGAGGACCTGGCGGCGCTCGACGGGGCGCTGGCCGCCCGGGAGGCGGCCTGGCGCTCCGGGCGGGTGGCGGAGTTCGTGGAGGCCGACGCCGCGCTGCACACCGCCGTGGTGGCCGCCGCGCACAACGGCATGCTCGCCGAGCTCTACGCCTCGGTCGGCGCGGCCATGCGCAGCACCGTGGCGCAGGCCATGGGGGACGCGCTGGAGCCCGAGCGGTACGTCGACCACGGTCGACTCGTCGAGGCGATCCGGGACGGCGATCCGGCGCGCGCGGCGATCGAAGCCGGCGCTTTTCTGGAGCCGCCTTCCGGGGCATAGGTTGTGCCGGACCTCGAAAACCGGACAGCACGGGAGTACGGATGCTCAAGGGCTTCAAAGACTTCATCATGCGCGGGAACGTCGTCGACCTGGCGGTCGGCGTCGTCATCGGCGCCGCGTTCACGGGCGTGGTCACGCAACTGACCAAGTCGTTCCTCGAACCACTGGTCCGGGTGTTCATCGCGCTGATCACCGGCAGCAAGAACGGCCTCACCGGATCCACCCCCACCTTCCGCGAGATCCCGTTCGACTGGGTGGCCTTCGTCAACGCCCTGATCACCTTTCTGCTCACCGCGGCGGCCCTGTACTTCCTGGTCGTCTTCCCGATGAACCGGCTCGCCGAGCGGCGTCGGCGGGGTGAGGAGCCGCCGCCGAAGGCGCCGAGCGAGGAGGTCAAGCTGCTCACCGAGATCCGCGACACGCTGGTCGCCGCCGGGCACACGACCCCGGGACAGCAGCGCGGCGCGCTGGACGACGTGCTGGGCCGGCGTACGGAGCCGCCCGCCCCGCGCTGACGCACCGCCACGCACATCGGCCCCTGTGGGAATCCCACAGGGGCCGGCCCGTCTCGTACAGGTGTTCGATAGAGTCCGGCCATGGAGCAACGCAGGCACTGGTGGAACGGCAAATGGGGACGACTGGCCCGGCGGGACGTGTTCCTCCGGGTGGACGCCGACCGCTGGCACGTCGAGCAGCGGGCCGGCGGCGCGGAGGGCGTCTCCCAGTTCTACGAGTACCCCAGCGTCGAGGAGGCCGAGGAGACCGTGCGGGCCCTGTTGGATGGGCCGGACACCTGGCGCGAGCTCTCCCCGCGCCCGCCCAGCTCCTGGGCGCCGCCCACCGGCGACTGACCACCCGACGCTCATGATCGCGCCGCCTGCCGGCCCGGCGCCCGTTCCAAAGCCTCTGGTCCGCGCTCGGGCCGACGCTCGGTCCGGCGCCCAGTCCGGGGCCTCTGGTTCGCGCTCGGTCCGGGCACTCGGTCCGGCGCTCGGGCCGACGCTCGGGGCCGGGGCCGGGGCTGGCAGCCGGCCGGCGGGCACGGTCCGGGTTCGGTCCGGCGTTTACGGTCCGGCGGGCCCGGGAACCGCCCGGTGATGAAGCAGCAGGGCACCGAGCGACAGGCGGTCATCTCCCGGGTCACCACCGGCATGCGGGTGGTGGACACCGTCGGCGTGGAGGTCGGCACCGTCGACCTCGTGCAGCGGGGCGACCCCAACGCGGTGACCGTGCAGGCGTCGACCGCCGACCCGGGCGGCAGCCTGCACGAGCTGATCGAGACCGCGGCCGTCGAGGAGCCGGACGTCCCGGCCGACCTGGCGGCCCGGCTGCTGCGCCGCGGCTACCTGAAGGTCTCCACCGAACTCACCCGCACGGGTGCGGTCTACGTGCTGGCCGACCAGATCGCCACGGTCACCGACGACCAGGTATGCCTCGACGTACCCGCCGGCGACCTCCCCCCTGAGGAGTAGCCCCCGCCTTCTCCGCTCCGGCCGGCCGGCTCCAGCCCCTCCGGCCCCACAGCTCGACGTCCCAGCAGCACCCGCCCCTGGGCCCCACTCACCTCCTCGACGTCCTTTAGAGCTGATGACGTAGACGAATCACAACGCGGAGCAGCCACCCGACGGTCTCTCACGCTCCGAAGTTGGTCCCGCGATTCGCTTACGTCATCAGCTCTAAAGGACGGCGCATGGGTCGGCCAACGCCATCACCTCTCAAGGGACCGCGCAGCGAGTTGCCCCACGCCATCAACTCATTCGCCGGGCGGCGAGTCGCTGACGCCATCAGCCCCGAACACACCGCATGGCCGCTCACCAAGCCATGAGCTCCAAAACATCGCCCCTGGCTCGCACACCCCAACGCCACGAAGCACCCGCGCGTGAGTCGTCAACGTCATCAGCTCTAAAGGAGGCGCACAACCACCTGCGGGGGCGGGGGCACGACCCGCGAACGGGGCATGGCTGCGGGAGCCCGGCCGGTGGGGCGGGCGCGTAGGGTCGGCCGGTGCTGGCGTACCCGGAACCCGCATTGACCGACGGGGTGGTCCGGTTGCGGCCGTGAGCCATGGCGGACCTGGACTGCGTCCGGCAGGCGGCCGACCAGCGACCGATCACCGAGGTCACCACCGTGCCCGCCGACCTCATCGAGGAGGCCGGGCGAACCTTCGTACGCCGGCAGTGGGGTCGGGCGATCGACGGCGCCGGCCTGTCGCTGGCGGTGGCCGGCGCGCACACGGACGTCGCGCTCGGCTCGGTGACGCTGCTGCTCCGGCCCCAGGCCGGGGTGGCCGGGCTCGGCTACTGGCTGGTCCCGACGGCGCGGGGACGCGGACGCGCCGCACGCGCCGCGGTCCTGCTGACCGACTGGGCCCTGGGCACCGCCGGGCTGGCCCGGGTGGAGGCGTGGGTGGAGCCGGGCAACTTCGCCTCCCGGTGGGTGCTCGCGGCGGCCGGGTTCAGCGATGAGGGGGTGCTGCGGGCGTTCCTGGCGCTGCCCGACCGCCGCGCCGACGCGGTGGTCTGCTCGCGCATCCGCGCCGACCTGCCCGGCAGGCGATCAGCGACGCCCTGGCGTGGACGGCTCGACGACGTCGCCGCCGGTCTCGGCGGCCTCTGGGCGGGCCGGCGCGGGCGGCGGCGAAGCGGCGCGGCGGCGGAAGAGCAGCAGCATCAGCCAGCCGGCCAGCAGGCCCCAGAACGCCCCGCCCACGCCGAGCAGGCTGACCCCGGAGGCGGTCACCACGAAGGTCACCACGGCGGCCTCCCGGCTCTCCGGCTCGGCGACCGCCGCCGAGACCGCGGTGGCGAGCGCGCCCAGCAGCGCCAGCCCGGCCACCGCCTCGATCAGTACCGGCGGGGAGAGCAGCACCAGCGCGGTCGCCGCACCCGCACCGAGGCCGAGCAGCGCCATCCCGACACCGGCGGTGACCGAGGCGATCCAGCGGCGGTCCGGGTCCGGGTGGGCGTCCGGGCCGGCGGCCAGGGCCGCGGTGATCGCCGCCAGGTTGACCGCGTGCCCGCCGGCCGCCGCGCCCAGCACCGTGCCCAGCCCGGTGACCCGCAGCGCCGAGCCGAGCGGAGGCCGGTAGCCGTAGCCGCGCAGCACCGCCGCGCCCGGCACGTTCTGCGCGGCCATGGTGACCAGGAAGAGCGGCAGCGCCAGTCCGACCACCGCCGGCACGCTGATCGCCGGCACGGTCAACGCCACCACCGGCCGGAGGTCGCCCACGCCCCCGCCCGACGTGGTCAAACCGATCGCCACCGCCGCCGCGACCAGCGCGGCCGGTACGGCCCAGCGGCGGGCGAACCGGTGCAGAACCAGCCAGGTGGCGATCACCGGGGCGGCCAGTCCGGGCACCTCGACCAGGGCGCGGACCGGTGCGGTGCAGAGCGGCAGCAGCACCCCGGCGAGCATCGCCGCCGCCACCGGGCCGGGAATCGCGGCCACCGCCCGGCCGAGCGCCGGGAAGAGCCCCGCGGCGACGATCAGCAGTCCACAGAGGATGAACGCGCCGACCGCGGCGGGCCAGCCGCCGGGCACCGGCCCGGTCGCCACCAGCAGCGCCGCGCCGGGGGTGGACCAGGCGACGGCGATCGGCATCCGGTGCCGCAGCCCCAGCCAGAGCGCGCAGAGACCGGACGCGACGCTCACCGCGAGCAGGCCCGAGGCCGCCTGGGTCTCGTCGGCGCCGACCGCCCGCAGCCCCGCCAACACCACCGTGAACGAGCTGGCGAAGCCGACCAGGGCGGTCACCACGCCGGCCAGCACCGGTTGCAGCCGTTCCCCCATCGCCACACCCCCGTCTCAGCGGCCGGTCAGCGGCCACCCTAGCGAGAGTCAGCGGCCACCCTAGCGAGAGCTGGTCGGAACCCGGTGCTGGACCGCCCAGAGCGCCACCTCGGTCCGCGACGCCGCCCCCGTCTTGCGGAGCAGGTTCGACACGTGCACGGTGACCGTCCGCACCGAGATGCCGAGCGCCCGGGCGGCCTGCTTGTTGGACATCCCGGCGACCAGGCAGCCGAGCACCTCCTCCTCCCGGCCGGTCAGCTCGGCGTCGGGCGGGGCGGCGACCCGGGCGGCCGGCAGCCGCAGGTGCTCCGGCATGGGACGGCGTACCAGCGCGTCAGGGCCCTGACCGGCGTGCGCGGCGAGCAGCTCGGTGAGGGCGTACGGGTTGCCGCCGGTGCGCTGCCAGACCGCGAGGCTGACCCGCTCCGCGGGCCGGGAGCCGTCGTACACCTGGGTCAGCACCTCGGCGACCTCGGCGACGCCGAGCGGGCCGAGGTGCTGGCGCACCGCGCCGCGTACCCCGCAGAGCCGGGCCAGCGCGCGGGCGGTGAGCTCCGGCGCGACCGCGTCGGACGGCGGCCGGCTCGCCACCACCAGCAGGGCCGGCAGCTCCGGGGCGGTGGCCAACTCGGCGACCAGGTTGAGGCTGGCCGGGTCGAGGGCGTGCAGGTCCTCCACCACCAGCACGGCCGGTCCGGCGCCGACCAGCAGCCGCACGGTCCGCACGGCGAGGCGGAGCAGGGTGCCCGGGGCGTAGCGCTCGCGCGGCGCGGTGGGCTGCTGGGCGAGCCAGGCCAACGCGTCGGCCGGCAGGTCGAGCCCGCCGGTGTCCCGCCCGCTGAGTACGGCGGCCAACCAGTCGTACGGGGCCGGGTCGTGCACCCGCGCGGCGCCGCAGAGGACCACGGCCGGACGGGGCGAGAAACCCTCGACGGCGGCCGCCACCAGCAGGCTCTTGCCCACTCCGGCGGCCCCTGTGATGACCGTCACGGCGGGCGACTGGCGACCGGTGTCGGCCACGGCAGCCCAGGCACGGTCGAGCTCGGCAAGCTCGCCGGCGCGCCCCACCATGGACACCGGCATCATTTCTCCACCCTACGCACTAGTGCGTAGAGACGAACGCAGGGTGTTCTTGGCAAGCTTGACCCATGACGCTGATCCTCCGCTCGGCCATCCTCAACGACGTCGGCCTGGTCCGCACCAACAACGAGGACTCCGCCCTCGCCGGTGACCGCCTGCTGGCGGTGGCGGACGGCATGGGGGGACTGCCCGCGGGCGAGGTGGCGAGCGAGATCGTCATCCGCATCCTGGACGAGCTGGTGCCGCCGACCGGCGCGGCCGAGGCCGGCGACGCGCTGCGCGCCGTCGTCGCCACGGCCAACCAACGCATCCGCGCCGCCATCTCCGCCGATCCCGCGCGCGACGGCATGGGTACGACCCTGACCGCCGGCCTGCTCGCCGGGGACGCCCTGGTCCTCGCCCAGGTCGGCGACTCCCGCTGCTACCTGCTGCGCGACGGCGAGCTGACCCAGCTCACCCGAGACGACACCTTCGTGCAGACGCTCGTGGACCAGGGTGCGCTCTCCCCCGACCAGGCCCGCCACCACCCGCAGCGGTCCCTGGTGACGCGCGCCGTGCAGGGCTCCGACACGCCGCCAGCGATCGGGGTGCTGACCGTCTTCGCCGGTGACCGGCTGCTGCTGTGCAGCGACGGGCTCTCCGACTACGTCTCCGACGAGGCGATCCACGCCGCCCTGACCATGTACGGCGACCGGCAGCAGTGCGGTGAGCAGCTGGTCAAGCTGGCCCACCAGGCCGGCGCACCGGACAACGTCACCGTGGTGGTCTCCGACGTGGCCGCGGCCTGAGCCGGACCGACCGGGTTGCGGGTGGTGGCCCCTCGGGTTGGGATGGACGGATGATCCTCCGCCGGTTGGCCCCCGACGAACGCCTGACGACGAGCTTCCCGCTCCAGGCGTACGCCTTCGAGGCGTCCCCGCCCAGCGGCGCGCGGGTCGAGGCGTTCCGGGAGTACCTGCCGTACAACAAGGGCAACCGGACGCTGGTCGTCGAGGAGGGCGGGGAGACCCGCGCCGCGGCCAGCGCCATCCCGATGCGGCAGAACCTGCGCGGGGAGGTGCTGCCGATGGCCGGGGTCGCCGGGGTCGCCACCCACCCGCTGGCCCGCCGGCGGGGCCACGTCCGGGAGCTGCTGCACCGGCTCCTCGACGAGATGCGCGACGAGGGACACCCGCTGACCGCGCTCTACCCGTTCCGGGCCGGCTTCTACGAGCGGTTCGGCTACGTCGGGCTGCCCAAGGCGCGTACGGTCCGGTTCTCCCCGGCCGACCTGGCGCCGCTGCTGCGGGCGGAGCTGCCCGGCGAGGTGACCTGGGAGCGGATCGGCGCCGGCTACGCCGGGTACCGGGCGTTCACCGAGCGCTGCCTGCGGGAGCGGCACGGCTTCGCGGTCTTCCCCGAGTTCCGCGCGGTGGGGTTGCGGGACCGCGACGACCGCTGGCTGATCAGCGCGAAGATCGACGGTACGACCGTCGGCGCGCTCACCTACCGGATCGACGACCACGGCGGCGAGCTGGTCGGCGACGACCTGCTCGCCACCGACCCGTACGCCCGGGCGCTGCTGTTGCAGTTCCTCGCCCGGCACGTCGACCAGGTCGAGCGGGTCAGCCTCCAGGTGCCCGCCGACGAGCTGCCCGAGCTGTGGCTGACCGACCTGGCGGTGCACGTCCAGGCGCGGGTGGCGCGGCCCGGTTCGGCCGCGCCGATGGCCCGGCTGCTGTCGTTGGACGCCCTGGCCAGCCTGCCCTGCGGCCCGGGGCGGGTCCGGGTGGAGCTGGTGGGCGACCGCTGGCTCGCCGGCACCCACCTGATGGACGGCACCACCGGCCAGTTGGAGCTGACCTCCGGCGGGCCGGCCCCGGCGGCGACGCTCACCGCCGCCGGCCTCTCCGCGCTGGCGTACGGGGTGCTCGACCCGGCCGAGGTGGACGTACGCGGGCTGGGCGAGGTGGGCCCGGCGGCGGGCGCCGAGCTGCGCCGTCTCTTCCCGCGGGCGCTGCCGTACCTCTTCGCCGACTTCTGACCGCCACCCTGCCCGGGCCGGTGACCCTCCCCCGGCCGGCCCCGGCCCGCCGGCCGATACCCGCCGTTCTGCGGCGTGCCGCGGTATCAGCCGAGCGGGACACCCCGACCCGCCGCGAACCGAGTCGATCAACGGCCAACTTAGGGGCGGCTTAAGAGTCGGCAGTCGGTGCACGCGTTCGGGCACCCGCCCCATAGCATCGGCGGGTGCGCATGAAGTCCGTTCTCGCCCTGCTCGTCCTCGGTGTCACCGCCGCCACCCTCCCGGCCTGCGGTGATTCAGGTGCCTCCGATGCCCTTGGTGACCGCCAGCCGGTGAGCGTCTCCGCGACGGGCGCCGACGCCGCCGCGACCAACGCCACCCCGGCCCCCGCCCGCTCGGCCAGCCCGTCGGCCAGCCCGTCGTCCCGCAGCGGTCTGGGCGGGCCGGGCAAGCCGAAGCCGTCCCGGCCCACCGGCGCGACGCTCAAGGCCGGCAACCCGGGAGGCGGCGCGTCCGTGCCGGCCGAGGCTCGGGCGGTGGACACCTCCCGTCCGACCAGGACGATCGGCAGCGGCACCCCGGCGAGCTGCACCTCCGGGGCGGTGGTGAAGGCGGTGGCGGCCGGCGGGATCATCACCTTCGACTGCGGTCCCGACCCGGTGACGATCACCATGAAGGCCACCGCGAAGGTCCGCAACGCCAACGGGCCGAGGATCGTCCTGGACGGCGGCGGCAAGGTCACCCTCTCCGGTGGCGGGGCCCGCCGGATCCTCTACATGAACACGTGTGACAGCGCGCAGGGCTTCACCACCCCGCACTGCCAGAACCAGGACCACCCGCAGCTCACCGTGCAGAACCTGACCTTCACCCGGGGCAACTCCACGGGCGAGGGGACCGAGGGCGGCGGCGGTGGGGCGATCTTCGTACGGGGCGGCCGGTTCAAGGTGGTCAACTCGCGCTTCGTCGACAACCGCTGTGACCGGACCGGCCCGGACCTGGGTGGCGCGGCGCTGCGGGTGCTCAGCCAGTACGACAACAAGCCGGTGTACGTGGTCAACAGCACCTTCACCGGCGGGGTCTGCTCCAACGGTTCCGCGCTGAGCAGCATCGGCGTCTCCTGGGTGGTGCTGAACAGCGTGCTCAGCGGCAACAAGGCGGTCGGCAACGGCGCGAACCCGGCGAAGGCCGGCACCCCGGGCGGCGGCAGCGGCGGCGCAATCTACTGCGACGGCAACCAGTTCACCGTGCGGATCGCCGGCACGATCATCGAGAACAACCACGCCAACGAGGGCGGCGGCGCGATCTTCTTCGTCAGCAACGACCGCACCGGCACGATGCGGATCGAGTCCTCGACGCTGCGCCGCAACCCGAGCGACGGCTTCGAGACGCAGGGCTTCCCCGGCATCTTCTTCCTCGGCGCCCGCCCCCCGACAGTCACCAACTCCACCCTCCGCTGACCCGACGTCAGCGTCGATCATGAAGTTGTTGCCGGCCGCCTCGGCGTGTCCTGCCGACAACTTCATGATCAGCGAAAGGTTCCGGGCGGAGGGCGTACCTCAGTAGGGGTTGCCGTGGCCGGGGGTGCGGGCCTTCAGCAGGCCGCCGGGGCGGCCGGGGAGGTCGTTGGCGTCCGACATGGGCGGGCCGGTGGTGCCGGCGCCGTGGGCCATGCCGGCGAAGAGGTCCCGCAGGGCGGTGACGGCGTCGACCTTCGGGTGCCAGCCCAGTTCGGTCTCGGCGCGCTCGCTGGACATCAGCGGCGCGTTCAGGGCCAGCTCCACCCAGCCGACGTCGACCGGCTGGAGGCGGAACCGCCAGGTCAGCAGCGCGGCGGCGCGCAGCACCGGCGCGGCCACCGGCACCGTCCAGCCCTTGAACTCGCGGGCCACCAGCTCCGGGGTGAGCACCGGGTCCGCGGCGATGTTGAAGGCGCCGCGCGCGTCACCCAGGACCGCCCTCGCGTACGCGTCGGCGATGTCGTCGGCGTGCACCGCCTGCATCCGCAGCCGGCGGTTGGCGGGTACGAGCGGGATGCGCCCGTAGCGCAGCAGCCGGACGGGGGCGAACGGCCCCAGGAAGTACCGGGTGATCTCGGTGCCGGCGTCCCGCTGGAAGGTCAGCCCCGGCCGCAGCCGCACCACGCGCAGCGCGGGATGCTCGGACTCGACCTCGTCGAGCATCGCCTCGACCTCGGCCTTGTCCCGGCTGTACGACGACCCGGGCACCCCCGTCGCCGGCCAGCGCTCGCTGATCGGGTGGTCCTTCGGGCCGGGCGCGTAGGTGCCGACCGACGAGGCGTACACCAGGGCCGGAACGCCGGCCCGGACGACGGCGTCGATCACCGCGCGGCTGCCGCCGACGTTGGTCCGGTACAGGGTGCGCTGGTCGTGGCTGGGCTGAATCTGCCAGGCCAGGTGCACGACGGCCGCCGCGCCCGCGAAGACCTCGGCGAGCTTGCCCACCGCGGCCGGCGCCCCGATGTCGCAGGAGTGCCACTCCACCTGGTCGTACGGCTCACCGGCGTCCGGGCCGGGCAGTCGCCGCGCCACGCCGGCCAGCTCCAGCCCCGACTCCGGGCGCAGCCGGCGCAGCAGCGCCGTCCCCACGTTGCCGCTGGCCCCCACGATGACGATCCGCATGCGGGCTGCGGTACCCGCTGGACCGCACTCCAACCCCCGGGACGGTCAGGGGCGGGGTGACTGGCGCACCCAGCTCCTCTCCCGCCCGCGGCGGCCCTGGGTGGCGGCCAGGCAGCGCGGACAGATGGAGCCGACCGGGTCGGCCTCGGTGAGCACGTCCGTCGAGGTGTAGTCGAACGGCACGTGCGGGAAGCGTCGCAGCCGGGTGCGGCTCAGCTGGAGCCCGCACACCGTGGAGTTCTGGCCGGGCCGCCAGGCGTGCACCTCGCCACCGGGCTGCCGTACGCCGTCCGACCCGATCTCCTCGCCGGACGCCGCGACGGCCGGGGTACCGCTCATCCTCATGCCGTCCCTGGTTCCCCCCGAACGACCTCCCATGCCCGGAATCAGGTTCGCCGGGACAGCAGCGCGGCGACCAGGCAGGCGAAGGCGGCGACGTTCGTGACCGTGCGGAGCAGGTTCCACCGCACCCACGTCGCCTCGAAGCTCTCCCGCACCGCCCGCAGGTCGGCGATCCGGTCCACCGGCCCGGCCGCGTCCAGCCGCTCGTTCAGCGGCACGCTGAGACGCATGGTGATCACCAGCGTGGCCCCGTAACAGCCCAGCGCCGCGACCGTCCAGGCGAGCACCGGACCGCCCACGGTCAGGTGCAGCGCCGCCGCCACCCCGATCAGCAACGCCGCGCCGAGGAACGTCGCGAGGAACCAGCCGTTGAGGATCCGCCGGTTGATCGACTGCATGGTCCCCACGAAGGTCCGGTCGTCGACCACGGCCAGGCCCGGCATGACCGAGCAGGTGTACGCGAAGAAGAGCCCCGCCATCAGCCCGGTGAGTCCGGTGGCGGCGGCCAGTGAGAAAGTCCCCATGCCCCCAGCGTGGCCTGACATGCCTTCGTTGACCATGGGCCGAGAGGCTCGGGCGCATCGGTGGGCGTCTGGTCGCGCGGGCATCGACGGCCGGCCGGAAGCCGGGAGGAATCGACTGGCGAGGTCCGGTAGCCTGAGGGCGCGGGCCGCTAGCTCAATGGCAGAGCTGTGGACTTTTAATCCATAGGTTCAGGGTTCGAGTCCCTGGCGGCCCACTCTGTTGCAGCTCAGCGGCCCTTTGCAGGGCCGCTGTCTTTGTCAGCACGGCTCGTAAAGCAGCGAAGTACAGCAGTAGCGCCCTACCGGTCCAGTGCGCTGCCGAGCCGCTTGAGGGCGTCGCGGGTGACCGCCGAGGAGACCACCGTGTAGATCTCCATGGTGATGGCGAACTGAGCGTGCCGAAGGATCTGCATCGCCACCCGGGGGTGCACGTCCAGGTCCGCCAGGAGCGAGGCGCAAGTCCTGCCGGGCATCCCTGACGGTGATCCGCCGAACTCCCGCCGTGTCGCAGCGCCGGTCCCAGAAGCGGTTGAAGTTGCGCGGCTCGACCGGCCTGCCGTAACGGGTGGTGAAGATGAGTTCCGACGGCTGCCAGGTCGGGCCGGCGGCGTCCCGGGCGGCGGTCTGCGCGGCACGGCGACGGTCCAGCGCCACGGTGCAGATGTCGGGCAGCGGCAGGGTGGCGTCCGAGGCGGCCGTCTTCGTCTCCCGGTGCAGCAGTTCGGCACCGATCCGCTGGAGCTGCCGGTCGATGGTCAACTCCCCCGCGTCGAGGTCGACGTCAGCCCAGGTGAGCCCCAGCATCTCGCCCTTGCGCAGGCCGAGCACCGGGTTTCAGGAGCTGCGTTACAGACCATCTCGGGAGGTGGGTGACGTCCGGCTAGACGATCTTCACGCCAAGTTCCTGCTCCCACGAGAGGGCTGCGATCATCAGCAGATGGAGTTCGTGCTGGATCCGCCACACGGGGTCGGCCCGCTGCGGTTCGGGATGACGACCGACGAGGCCCGTGCCGCGCTCGAGACGCTAGGCCCCCTGAGTTCAACCGCGTACGGCGAGGTTGCCCTGCACCTGCCGAGCGGGCTTGGGTTCAGCCTGGGCTTCGGTGTCGGTCCAACAAGGGATCGGGTCAACGGGATCGAGGTGTGGCGCCCTGCCGAGCGGGACGTCGTCCAATATCGGGACGTAGACCTCTTCGGCCTGCCCGCGCTAGAAGTCGTGAAGCGCCTACGTCGCCATGTCGACCTCAGGCCGAACGAAGACGACGACGGATTCACCGCGCGGGAGCTGTACCTCGCCCTGTGGCGACCGTTCGCCGCAGACGACGACCCGGACGAGGAACAGGGTTACTTCTTCCAATCGGTGCTCCTGGCTCGGCCCGGCTACGACGACACACCAGCCGAGGCAGCAGCACGCCTCGCCGCTGGCGGCCAACCGGGCTACTGATCTACCTGAACCCTCACCGACGTCCGCGATGCTTGAGCCGGCGAGCACGGCCTGGACGGCTCGACACCGATCTTCCATCACGCTCATCTCCACCAACGCTCGGCGGAGTGTCACGCAGGTCATGAAGCCGATCTGTCATTCAGGTCATGAGACCGGACAGGCCGGCTGCCGGCCGGTGTGGGAGGACTTTCTGTACGTCTATCAAGGCGGCCCGCAACGGGCCGCACGCGCCGCCGCCTGGGCGCACGCCGGCTGGCGCGGACAGCGGAAAGCCCAGCGGGCCGCCACAGAACGACAGACCGTAGACCGTGAGGTGGTGGGCCGGCAACCGGCCGGGCCGCGCGGCCACGAGCCCGCGCGGCGTCGGGGAACGCACGCCGGCCGCGTCGGCGAGCTGGCGGCAGTCGCGGGGTTGCGGTTAGAGCGCCTCCGGCGGGGGCGCTCCGGCTCCAGGATGGCCGGGGCTGCGCCGGCGGGTCACGGTCTTTGGGTGGTTGCGGAAGGCCATCCCGCCCGCCATCGATCCGGGCAAGCCGAGCAGACCACCGCCCGACCCGCCAGCGTCCGAACCTGCGTCAAGGTCCGCTTGACATGGCGGCGGCCGGCGGCCCGCTCTCCAGGAGGGCGGGTCGATGGCAGACGGGATGGCGAGTTCGACGGCGTCTGCTGCGCCGCCTGCTGTCCGGCGGTGGCGGCCGGTGCCTACCGGTCGGCCGTTGCGCGAGCGATCAGGGGAGGTCCGTGGTCTGGCAGGACGACGATGAACTGCCACGGTCCATGCTCGACCCTGGCAAGCCCGACGGACCCGTTGACGCTAAGCGCCGCGATCAGGGCGGGGCTGCCTTCGACGATTCGGTCCAGCTGGGCGTAGTGCTTGGCCAGGCTGGCAGCGGGGCCGTTGATCCACAGCTTGATCTCGGCACCTTGGCGCAGAGCGTCGAGCAGGTCCTCGCGCATCGGTCCCGCCGCAGCCGCCAGGAGCCGGTCGTGCAGGCGTTCCTGTCCGCAGGGCCGGGTCGGCGCGGCGGCGGCCTGCTGCCGGCAGGTCGGGCAGGCCGAGGCGTCCTCACGGTCGAAGAGGTGCCGGTACAACTCGATCTGGTCCTCGACGAGGCCGCACAGGGTTTCGTCGTCGCCCCAAGCGTGCTGCACAGCGGGTGTGAGCGGGTGGATCGCAGCGCCGAACTGGGCCGGGACCCGTGCTGTGGCGAACGACCAGCCTTCTTGATCAGCAGACGTCACGGCGCGAGGTTACCGACCTAAGGCTTGAGGCGTTGCACCTCTGCCGCCAGGACCCATGGCCAGACGCGGGCAAAGAGCCTCCCGGCAGTGCCGGGGGGCACAGGATGGCGTGAAACGTCGTCAAGCAGCGATCAACGCTGGCATCCCGGAATGCCGTGTGAGCAGGTGTTGAGCGTCGTCTCCGCTGGTGGCGGAGTAGTGGCTCTGAGTTCCGCTTCAACTCACCTGGGTCGAACTGTTGCCGGGCGTCTGTGGCCGTGTCGGGTTCGCCAGGTGGGGACTGGTTAGCTTCTAAGCCGTGAAGACGACGGGTTGGCTGCGGGCGTTGCTGGATAGGGGTACGAGGAATCGTCCCGAGGCGTCCTCTGACGCCGAGCCCTACGCCCCGGAGTGCATGTCGCTGCTTGAGTTGGCCCGGCTGCTCGCTGGTCGACGGTACAGCGAGCGCGTTGCCAGTGCATATGTTGAGGTGGTGACCTTCGCATCGGCTGACGAGATCGTGGCGATGCTGAAGGTGCTGCTGGAGGAGGACTGGATAGGTCTTCCGGTCTGGGCGCGAAACCTCGCGTTCCGGCTGGCCTGCCTTCAACGGCCGGAGGATGTCGAGCTGTTGCGTGTGACGGCCAACGACCTACATGCCTTCGGTCCCGACTGGGACACCATCGCTGCGGAACTTCACCGTCGAGCAGACCGATTGGAGGCCGGGCAGGAAGAGAGCCTTCCCTGACTTCCTCTGCTCCTGAGCGGTTGTCCTGGTGCTGTCGACAGCAACGGAGACAGCAACGGAGACAGGCGGGGATGGCTACGGGTGGACAGCCGCGGATTGCCGCCCGAGGTCAGATGCAGACGCGGACCGGCCTGAACGGAGCGCCCAAAACTTGTAAGCGAGACGTCGCGCCTTTCAGAGGGCGACCGGGGCTTACCTGGGAAGCGGGTTGGCGATGTAGACGCCCTCACCGTGGACAACGACGGACGCGAGCGCCAGCGTACGACGCGAAAAGTGGCAGGTGGCTGCGGCCCGATGATTGCCTGGGGGTCAAGGGGTCATCGGCTCGAATCCGCCGTTCCGACAGTGGCTAAGGGAGGTAGCGTGGCGTGAGTTCTGGTTACCGCCTACGCCAGGCGGCGGCGTCACGGTAGCGCCACCAGTACAAGGCGGTCAGGTCGTCCGGCCACGGTGCGAGTTGGCAGAGGGTCGGTTCGAAGGTGTCGCGGCCGAGGTCGATCGGGCGCCAGTGCGGTTCGCGGTCATAGTCGTTCGGGTCGGCAAGGCCCACGCCCAGCGGCAATTCGGTGCAGGCGCCGGTATGAGCGAAGTTCCGCTGGCCCTCGATGAGTGAGACCTTGTTGGCGCCGGTGGCAAGCTGTGGCCAACGTAGCTGGAGGATGTCGTCTTCCCACCAGCAGACCGGGCAGATGTCGCAACTGCCCGGCGGTCCTTTCATCGTCCGGTAGCCGCAGCACGGACAGGGGAGTGTGAGTTCCACACCGCCTACCATCCGCTCCCAGCTGAGGTGGTGTCCCGTGATTTACATCGCGAGCGTGGCCGAGCCCTGAAGCGGGAGAGTGGAGTCAAGATCCGGAACATGCGCGGAATGATCGTAGCCGCCGCTGTGAGGATGCCAGGTGTATGTCCTGGCAGGAGGCCCACGCGGGTGGCACGCGCAACTGCCTTCCTGAACCGTGTGCCGCTGAGACGTCGGCTGGTTGCTTCGCAGCTCCTGACCGTTGCAGCGGCGCTCGCGATCGATCATTATGGCGCGATGATCGATCTAAGGAGCGATGCCGCGTAGGCGGCCCAACAGCCTCCGTCGCGAGCATGTCGGGGCGCGGGCGTCGAAGATGACTTCCAGGATTCCTGGACTCTCCAGCGGCACCGTCACAGAGATCTCGCGCTTGGAGCGAAGCCGGCTCTGCCCAGGAGACGTGCAAGCTGCCTGGGAGCGATGGGGACGCTTCGTTCGAGGACCCATAAGAACATTGGATCGTGTCGCACTTGTTGGAGATGCGGGAGAGTTCTACGACGGATGCGACTGCTGCGGCCCGACCGACTTCGGACGCAGGAGTCTGGAGAACGCCATGCTGATGCTGTCGGCTCCCGCCGCCCGCGACCTTCGAGCGCAGGTGGGCAAGCTCGATCAGCGCTTGGCTTGGCGAGCCCGTCGAGCAGGCGCGGCTCATCTTCTTGAGGTGTGGTGGCACGAGTAGATGCCATGACCCCAGTGCCGTACGGCGGGGAAGTACAGCGACCGTGCCAGCCGAACCGGACCGAGACGCGCGACAACAGACCGGATACCTCGAACCGCACCCGATCTAGCCGCTCGCAGGCAATCCATAGGTCCAGGGTTCGAGTCCCTGGCGGCCAACCAGCTGACGCACCGCCTCCGAACTGCGAGACGCCGGGAAGAGGTCATCGGGCGTAACCAGGGACAAACTAGCTCTGACCTTGGCTAGCCGGGGTGCTCGGGCTTGTCGGCCGCCTGCCGTAGAAGCTGGCCGACGACGCCGTGCGGGCGGTCTTCGGCAGCCAGTGGACGTAGGTTTCCAGCGGCGCGCCAGCGCCCGAGCCTGCTTCAAGATCCGTTCGACGTGGTGCACCGGGCTGCGGCCGCGCCTCAGGGGGCGGGTCGAGGGCAGACAGTGATGAAGGACCGGCTGCGGCGGCCGGGGAGGGCCGCCGCAGCCGGGTCAGGTCAGGCCAGCTCGGACGGAAGGTAGCTGGTCGTTCCCTTGGCGGTGTGCACGGTCACCGTGAGGGCATCGACCTCGCCACCCTCAGAACCCGGCCACCAGGCCGCCCACCAACCGGACTTCACACTGGCCTGGAAGACCTTGCCGTTGTCCAGGGCCACGTCCACCCGGGTGACCTCCGGACCCACCAGACCCACGATGTTCGACAACTGCTCGTCACCGTCACCCATGGAACTCATCGTCTGCAGATCCACCTTGCCCGCCGGCACGACCGGCAGCGGACCGTCGGCCAGCCCCATCGAGGCCAGCTGCTCGCCGTCTCCCGCGCTCAGGCACTCCACGATCACACCGCTGCTCTTCTTCATGATCAGCAGCGTCGCCAGCCCCCGCTTCTCGGCCAGGAGCACATCCTCGGCCTTGACCGCCGACGAACTGCCCCCCACGTCGCTGCCCGCGCACTCCCGAGCCTGCGGCAGCACCTGCGCACCAGTCAACGAACCAGGCGTCGGCGTCCACGACGCCATCGCCTTCTCCGCCGTCCCCGGCAGCAACGCCGGCACAGCCACCACCGCAGCCGCACCCGCCGCCACCGCAGCCAGACCCATCACCAACCGACGCCTCACCGGCCGACGAACCGACGCCGCCGCAGCCTGACCGGGCACCCCACGCTCGAGCAACGCCTGGGTCCCCTTGGGTTCTTCTTGCTTGTCCATACCCCCTACCTGTCCGGCTCGGCGGCAACTGTCACACCCCGATTTCACCGGCTGCCACCACCAGCAGAAGACAGCAAGGCGGGCTTTGTCGACCTGGCACAGGACCTGCGGCACTCCTGGCGGCTTGACAGGCAGCCATCCGGCTGCCTAAGTTAAAGGCAGCCGAAAGGTTGCATATTGACAGGCAGTAACCGGGTGACGAGGGCGGGCATGGACGAGGTGTTCAAGGCGCTGGCCGATCCGAGTCGGCGCGCGCTGCTCGACTCGCTCAACGCCCGCAACGGGCAGACGCTGCGCGAGCTGTGCGCCGGACTCGACATGGCCAGGCAGTCCGTCAGCAAGCACCTCGCGGTGTTGGAGGAGGCCAGGCTCGTCACCACCGTGCGGCGGGGCCGGGAGAAGCTGCATTACCTCAACGCCGCGCCCGTGCACGAGATCGCCCACCGCTGGATCAGCCGCTACGACCAGGCCAGGATCCAAGCCCTGGCGGACCTGAAACTCGCCCTGGAGGAGACCCCGATGGACGCGCCGACCTTTGTCTACACCACCTACATCCGCACCACCCCCCAGAAGCTCTGGCAGGCGCTGACCGATCCCGCCTTCACCCGCCGCTACTGGGCCACGGAGTTCACGACGGACTGGTCCGTCGGCTCGCCGATGACCTGGGACAACCACGGCGTACTGATCAGCGACCCGGAGCAGGTCGTGCTGGAGGCCGAACCCTACAGTCGGCTCTCCTACACCTGGCACGCCATCACCCCGGAGCTCGCCAAGCGCTTCGGCTGGGACGACGAACTGCTCGCCCGGCTGTCCGGCGAGGCCCGCTCGAAGGTCACCTTCATGATTGAGGAGGCCGCGCAGGTCGTGAAGCTCACCGTCGTGCACGACGGCTTCGAGCCCGGATCGGGCCTGGCCGAGATGGTCCAGCACGGCTGGCCGAACGTGGTGGCGAGCCTGAAGTCGCTGCTGGAGACCGGCGAACCGCTGCCGGAGGATGCGTGACCTCCCCGATCGGGGCTCGACGTGGCGAGGTACCGCCGGGTCCACATCCACTCCGCGGTGGCATGCCCGCCCCGGTACGGATCATCCCCGGCTTCCTGGTGTGCTGCACGTCTTCAGTTCATGAGGGCCGCCCGCCGAACTGCCAGTTGTGGACCTCGATGTCGGCGTAACGATCCGGGCTGAGGACGCCGCGTGCGATGTCCGAGTCGGGCGCCCTGAGCAGTACGGCCGTACCCAGCCAGGTGCTGCCGTCGTCGGACAGCAGCGGCCCGTACGCGATCAGCTCGTCCCGGTCGGGCGGCCCGGTGAGATCAGCGGCTTCCCCAGAGCCGAGGCCGAGCACCAGGTACCGGTTGCCACCAGTGCGGCCACCGGCGAAGTCCCACATCGTGCGCCCCAGCATGTTGCGCCATCGACGCAGCAGCACGTCCCGGTACACACCGGCCTGGTAATTGGGCTCGTCGAAGGCGAAGGCTCGGGCGGCGGCCGGATCCGGCAGCTCGACGATGTGAAGACTGCCGGTGGGGGTGTCGCCGTCGCTGGCGAGGGTCGGGCCGCGAGCGATCATCCGCGACCCGTACCGGTCCATGTAGGACCAGTGCTCCTTGAGCAGGTGCTCGCGCAGGGCGACGGAACCGGGCCGATCGCGGTGGTGGCACAGGAACTGCATGGCCTCAGTCTCACGCACAACGTGAAACCGACCTGTCACGCATCAAGCGGGCTACGACCCAGCCGTGCGGACTCGACGGCCCGTCAGGGGCGCGCGGCCAGCAACATGATCGGATGGCCGCACCCACGCTCTCTGCGGCATGTCCGTGCGTTTCCCGCTCGTCGTGGCGTCGCGGGGTGGGGGCCTGAGCAGTCCTCTCGCCTTTGCATGGCCGTCGGATACTCACTCGGTCCAGCGCGACGCGACTGGCATGATCATCGGGTGAGCGACGGAGTAGCGCGTGCGCGCGCCGATCTGGCTGCCGGTCGTCCCTGGAAGGCAATTGACCGGCTGAACGGCGTCCTAGCGCATCGTCAGGATCACGAGGTGCTCGACCTTCTGGCCACGGTTCACTACGAGATGCAAGACCTGCCCGCCGCAGGTGCTCTCTGGTTCGTCCTTGGCCGCGACGATGAGGCAGCCCAACGCTCGATCTCGGCCTGGTGGGAGCAGCACCGGAATGACATCGCGCGTTGGCACAGCGTCCCCCGCCCGGTCCGGCGCGAAGTCAGCACCGAGCAGCTGGAAGGCCTGAGGCGAGCGGCCGGGCAAGCGGACAAGGGCGGAACGCGAGACATTGCCCCGGTTGGCGAGCCCAGCGCACGGTGGGAGGGAATCGTGTTCGGGGGATGCGCCATCACCGTCGTTGTCTGGTTCCTGGCGATGGTGGGCATCGGGATGTGGACGGTCTTCCGTTGGATCTGGGATTGACTGTCCTCGAGATGCCGCAGACCGCGCCGCTGGCGCCGACCGCCGGCCAAGTGGCCCGAATTTTCGTACGTCTTCAAGGCGGCCCGCGACGGGCCGCAGCCGCGGCGGTGGTTCAGGCCTCGCCGTGAGCGCATTCCGTGCTGATCACCGGGACGAGGAATGACCGGCTGCGGCGGCCGGGGAGGGCCGCCGCAGCCGGGTCAGGTCAGGCCAGCTCGGACGGAAGGTAGCTGGTCGTTCCCTTGGCGGTGTGCACGGTCACCGTGAGGGCATCGACCTCGCCACCCTCAGAACCCGGCCACCAGGCCGCCCACCAACCGGACTTCACACTGGCCTGGAAGACCTTGCCGTTGTCCAGGGCCACGTCCACCCGGGTGACCTCCGGACCCACCAGACCCACGATGTTCGACAACTGCTCGTCACCGTCACCCATGGAACTCATCGTCTGCAGATCCACCTTGCCCGCCGGCACGACCGGCAGCGGACCGTCGGCCAGCCCCATCGAGGCCAGCTGCTCGCCGTCTCCCGCGCTCAGGCACTCCACGATCACACCGCTGCTCTTCTTCATGATCAGCAGCGTCGCCAGCCCCCGCTTCTCGGCCAGGAGCACATCCTCGGCCTTGACCGCCGACGAACTGCCCCCCACGTCGCTGCCCGCGCACTCCCGAGCCTGCGGCAGCACCTGCGCACCAGTCAACGAACCAGGCGTCGGCGTCCACGACGCCATCGCCTTCTCCGCCGTCCCCGGCAGCAACGCCGGCACAGCCACCACCGCAGCCGCACCCGCCGCCACCGCAGCCAGACCCATCACCAACCGACGCCTCACCGGCCGACGAACCGACGCCGCCGCGACCTGACCGGCCATCAACCGCTCAATGGACGCCTTCGAACGGGTCCATTCCATCTGGGTTGGTGTGCGGCCACGCGCCGGGTCGAGCACGGCCAACTGCTGGAGGTCGTCGTTCATGCTCGGCTCCATGACTGCTGCTCCTTGAACTCGTGAGGGCGGAAAGACGAAGGGGGGACAGTTGCGGCCGGTTCCAGAGCGGCCCGCAGCCGCTGCCGGGCCCTGCCGAGCCGCATGGCGAAGGTCGACCGGCGACAGCCGAGCACGGTGGCCGCCTGCTCGGCGGTCAATCCGTCGAACGCGACCAGGGCGAGAACCTCGCGGTCCGCGGGGCGTAGAGACCGCCAGGCGCGTTCCAGGTCGATTCGCGCCGCGGCACCTGCGGTGTCGTCGGACACCTCGCCCGCCTCCAGCGACACCAGCCGGACGTCCAGGGCCTGGCGCCTCAGCCATCCCCGCGTCTGGTTGGCCATGGTCTTGCGGGCCACCGCGAACAGCCACGGTCGAGCATCGTCCGGCAACTCGTCGAAGCGCCGCCAGGCCGTCAGGAAGACCGTCGAGACGATGTCCTCAGCCTCGGTGACCGGGACCCTCCGCTCGACGAAGCGCAGCAGGTCGGCATATGTCTCGACGTGCAGAGAACGGAAGCGCTCCTCCCGGGCGCTCGCGTCAGCGCGGCTCATCTCGACTCTTCTTGATTGTCCATGCTCCCTACCTGTCCGGCTCGTCGGCAACTGTCACACGCCAATTCAGCGACTGCCAAAATCGGGACAAAAGGTCAGGGGCAAAGCGACGGGCCGTACGAAACCAGCAACAAGCGCCGGGCAGGACACCGAGGCCCAAACGGAGCAGGACATCGAACTCCACCTGCGGTCAGTTCTGGTCCATCACGTTGAGGGGACCCGTCCTCGTCGACGGGCACCAGCAACGACCGGAGAAGCTCACGACAGACGGTCCCCGATGACGCCCGTCACGACGAGCAGGACCGCGGCGACCAGCAGAGCAAGAGCCATGATCCGGCCGCGTCGCTTCGATTCGGCATTGCTGGCCGCCCGATGGACACCCAGGCCCGTCACCGCCGCCACACCAAGGGGTACGGCTACCGACATGACCGCGAGAAACGACCACGGGTCGAAGATCCCACGCTCGTCACCGACGATGACCAACTGGTAGACCACATGGCCGAGGGCGACGACACAGAAGAAGAACAGCACCATCGACACCAGCGCGACGCTCTTGCGGAAGTCGTGCCACTGATCCAGCTTCTCCGGCGCCGCCCGATCCGTCTGTCCCGCGTCACTCACGCCCGCACCCTGGCACAGCGCCACCACCGACCGCGACCCCGCCCTCACCACCAGGTCATACTCTGATCGCTCTCAGCATTAGCCTGGCCCGGTGTCGGATGGCGACGAGTACGACGAGCTGGTGCTCGGCTCGCTGGAGTGTTACGAGCGGGCGGTACGCCGGGTGGCGGAGGACTTCACCCGGCGAGGTGCCGTCGTTCACCCGCTGGGTGTGGACCTTGACGCCCTCGACGCCCTGCACGTGCGCGTCGGCAGGCGGGGGCAGGCGGGTGAGGACATCCTGGGCAGCCTGCCTGTGACCCGCGACCTGGAGCGGGCCGTCGTCGAGCTGGCCGACCTGCTGCAGGAGAAGGAGTTCGACCAGGGCGACACCACCTGGCCCGGGTGTCTGTCCGGCCACACCCATCCTCCTACCGCGGCGCTCGTCGACGGGGTCGCCTGCTGGCAGTGCCCGCGCAGCCACGCGATCCTCTTCCCGATCGGACAGCCAACGGCGGCGCCGAGAGCCGCACCAGCCCATCGGCGACCCAACCTCTGAGAGCGGGTGAACGTCAGCATGCGGGACGAGGAACTGCACGAACTCGACGAGCTGCACCGGGCCGCCACACCGGGCCCGTGGTTCGTCAGGCAACTCGACGACGCCGCCGCGATGAGCCTGGTCGCCGTCAGCACGGTCCCGGACACCGGCCGGGGCGAGCGGTGGCCGGACTTCGACTCCGGTGAGGTCGTCGCCGCGACCCTGGTGCAGCACCCTCGCTGTGTCGATGTCGCGGACGGGCGCTGGGAGGAGAACGCGGCCTTCATCGCGATGGCCCGCACGGCCGTGCCCCGCCTGTTGGATGAGGTCCGGCGGTTGCGCCGGCTGCTGGCCGAGTCCCGACCGGCGGAGGGTCACGACGGTTCCCCGGCAGCTTGACGCGACCTGCGGGAGTCCCAGCGGAGTGGACTCGCTGACCGTGCCTCACGGCGAACCGGGCCTACTCGACATCGCCCACCTTCCGGGAATGCCGGCGCGCCTCCTGTCAGGCGCCCCGCCTCACGCCTCGGGCAGGGCGTACCAGCGGCCCGGCCGCACCTCCGCTAGCTCGCCGGTGCCGGCGAGGTGCGCGCACGCCGCGAACAGCTCCTCGTCCGAGGGCCGGGCGTCGGGGCCTTCGTCGAGAAAGAGCCCGATTCGCCAGGCGTCGAATGCCTCCACACCGTCCACCAGGTCGACGTCGACCTCCCGGCCCTGTTCATCCGTCATCCGGCAGCCCACGCCGTGGATCGAGTACTCGACGCCCGTGCTCGACGTGCCCTCCCGGGGGAGGGTTCGGGTGTGCCGCACCGCCGTCATCAGGTCACCGATGTCTCGAAATCCGGGGTAGGCGTCGAACAGTCGGGACCGGATGTGCCGCAGGGCGGCGGCGTAGCGCCGCACCGCGTCGATCGCCATCTCCGATTCCTTGCTCACATGATCATTATGTTCCTGCCACTGCGATGCCGGGTGGGCGTGGGGCGTGGACGGGCAGCGATGGGCACGGGCACAGGCGGGGGGACCGATGAGGGATGTGGCGCGGCTGGAGCGCCTGATGGCGAGCGCCGTCCGCTGCGAGATCCGGGCCAGGGGGAGGAAACGTTCCCCTCTTCGTCACCTGTCGGCGGGTGCGCAGCCCTGGTTTCCTCATCCACACACCGAGAGAAAGCAGGGCTGACATGTCGCTTCCCCGCCGTGCCGTCGCCACCTCGGCCGTGGCCCTCGCCGCTGCCGCCGTCGCGCTGGTCGACGCGTCGCCGGCGCTGGCCAGCACGCCGTCGAGCTGTTCCAGCGTCCGCCAGATCGGCACCACCCGGGTGCTGACGGTCGACGGCATGCAGGCCGCCTCGGTCAAGCAGTACTACGGCTGTGGCTACAACTACGCCTACATCTACGTCTGGGAGCAGTACCGCAACACCCACTCCAACTGGGACCTCTACGTCCACGTGATCAACCACTCGGACAGCGGCAACGACTACGGCGAGGGCCGGCTGGACAACACCACCCGCGCCGAGTTGTGGGGCGCGCCGGCGGACACGGCGTCGGAGTGCACCCACGTCACCGGCTACCTCAACGGCACGGGCGGTTCGACCAGCAAGGTCTGCTGACCGGGAACGGCACCCCGAAAGGATCGGAATGAAGTTCACCCTGCGGAAGGCGCTCGGCGTGGCCGCGGCGGTCACCGCGCTCACCGTCGCCCTGCCCAGCCCGGCCATGGCGTCGGACTCGTACCACGTCATGAACACCGGAGACGCGTTCGGCGGCCCCGTCTTCGACTAAGCGGCGAGGCGTACTTCACCGAGCACGGCGACATTTTCAAGATCTGCGGCACCGACGCCGACGGGTACGCCGTCAAGATGGCCATGACTCCGAGTGCCGGGCCTTCCGGTTCTACAACGACCACTGATCGCCGAACGTCGGGGCGGCCCTCGCACCGGGCCGCCCCGCCCCCGGTGGCCGTGAGATTGCCGCCGTACGAACGGGTGACATCACGGTGCCGGCCCATCGGTAGCATTCGACGGCGATGGTCCACAACGAACGGTCGTTGACGCAGAGCCACCACCCCGACCTCGGGGTCGACGGCTGCGCCGAGGCCGTCGAGGTCGGTCGGGGCGGCTTCGGCGTCGTCTACCGGGCCTGGCAGCCCGACTTCTCCCGCTGGGTCGCCGTCAAGGTGCTCGCCGCCGACTGGCACGGTCCGTCCCGGGCCCGCTTCGAGCGGGAGCTGCGGGTGCTGGGCCGACTCTCCGACCATCCGCACATCGTCACCCTGCACCAGGCCGGCCGGACCGCCGCCGGCAACCCGTACCTGCTGATGGCGTACGAGGAGGGCGGCTCGCTGGGCGACCGGCTGGCCGGCGGCGCGGCGGGCGACTGGCGGGAAGCCGTCGCGGGTGGGATCACGGTGGCGGGGGCGCTGGAGACCGCGCACCGCGCGGGCGTGCTGCACCGCGACGTGAAGCCCGAGAACATCCTCATCTCCGGGTACGGCGAGCTGAAGCTGGCCGACTTCGGGCAGGCCCGGCCCCGCTCGCCGCATCCGGGCGGCCCGGGCGCGAAGGTCACCGCGAGCGTGCTGCACGCCGCGCCCGAGGTGCTGCGCGGGGCGCCCGCCACGGTGACCGCCGACGTCTACGCCCTGGCCTCGACGGTGCTGCACTGGATCCGGGGTGCCCCGGCCTTCGCCCCGACCCCCGGGGAGCCGCTGGACTCCCTGATCCGCCGGATCACCGCCGACCCGCCGCCCGACCTGCGGCCGCTCGGCGTACCCGAGGAAGTGTGCGCGGCCCTGGAACGGGCGATGGCGAAGGACCCCGCGCGGCGACCGGCGACGGCCGCCGCGTTCGCCGACGAGCTGTGCGCCGCGCAGGCGGCGGCCGGGCAGCCGGCGACCCCGTTCGTCCTCGGCGGCGGCGACGCCGCCGGGCCCTGGCCGGCCCGGCCGGTCGAGCCGGCGCCGCCGTTGTCGCTGACCGATCGCCGCCGGGCCGCCCTGGCGCTGTCGGCCACCGTCGGGCGCCCGCCGTCCCGGGTACGCCGGCCCGCGCTGGTCCGGTCGGTCGGCCTGCTCGCCGCGCTGGCCGCGGTGCTCGCCATCGGCCGGCCCGACGGCCCGCCACCGCCCGTCCCGCCGGCCCTGCCCGCCGAGCTGGGCTTGGGCGAGCTGGAACTCCACGCCCAGTCCCCCGAGCAGGTGCTCACCGTCGACAACCGCGACGACCGTCCGGTCCGGCTGACCGGGCTGGCGGTCACCGGGCCGTCCGGCGGGGACGTGCAGGTCAGCACGGACGGCTGCACCACCGGGCCGCTGGCGCCGGGTGCCCGGTGCGAGGTCCGGCTCGTGGTGGTGCCGCGCACGGTCGGGCCGCTGCGGGCGTCGGTGGAGCTGACCGCCGACGGGCGGCGGCTCTCCACCGCCCTGGTCGGCACGGCGGCGCCCCGCCGGGCCAGCCGGGACGACGCCCCGCCCGGCCCCTGCTACGCCGACGCCTACCAGGTCGGAACCTCCGCCTACGGGTACGCGGGCGGCCTGAAGGCGATCTCCGTCAAGCAGTACTGGTCCCCGAGCTGCCAGGCGTCCATGGCGTACGTGTGGGTGTGGAAGCAGTACCGGGACAACGCCTCCGTCGGCGGCGGCACCTGGAGCGTCGAGTTGGCGGTGCGGACCGACCGGCCGACGTCCCGGCAGCGGGCCGGCGGGCAGCCGTACGAGCTGTGGACCGAGCCGTACCGGCCGGTGGGCCGGTGCACCACCGCGACGGCGACCGTGACCAGCGCCCGGTCCGAGGAGGTCAGCGTGGCGACCACCGAGCCGTACTGCGGGCGCTGACCGGGGTGGAGGGCTACTTCGAGGTGCACGGGGTGGGCAGCGTCCGGCTGGTGCCGTTGACCGCCGCGGCGCTGACCATCGGCCGGGCCCCCGGCAACGAGCTGACCGTCGACAGCAAGCTGGTCTCCCGCCTGCACGCCCTGGTCGAGCGCTTCCCGTCCGGCTGGACGATCCGCGACCTGGGCAGCACCAACGGCACCACGGTCAACGGCGGTCCGGTGCGGCAGGCGCGGCTGCTGCGCGACGGCGACCGGGTCGAGATCGGCCCGGCCCGGCTGGTGTTCCACGCGCCGTCGCTGGCCGGCACCCGGACGGTGGGGGTGGAACCGCCACCGTCGCCGCCGGCGCTCACCCGGCGGGAACGGGACCTGCTCGAGGTGCTTTGCGGCCCGTACCTGGTGGGCGGCACGCCGTTCCCGGAGCCGCCAGCGACGCGGGCGCTCGCCACCGCGCTGGGAGTCAGCGAGAGCGCGGTGAAGAAACACCTGGCCCACCTGTACGACAAGTTCGGCCTGGTGACCAACGACGACCGGCGCCGGTCCCGGCTGGCCGGCGAGGCGGTGCGCCGCGGCGCGGTGTCGCCGGCCGACTGACCCGCGCGTGCCCTCCGGGCCGGCCTCGAACGGTCAGCGGCGGACGCCGACCCCGGCGTACCCGTGCGAGACCCGCTCCTGCGGCTCGCCGTCCGGCCGCCACTCGGCCACCGGCACCAGCCCCGGGTCGACCAGGTCGTAGCCGTCGAGGAAGCGCAGCACCTCGGCGTGCGAGCGGGGCACCAGCGGCGAACTGCTCCGGCGGTAGACCGCCTGCCCCTGCTCGGCGAGCAGCGGCGGGGCGCCGTCCAGGGTGAGGTGGGAGACGACGAGGGGGCTGCCGGGGACGGTGGCGTCGCGGAGCCGGGCCACCGCGTCGTACGGGGCGTCGGCGTCCGGCACGAAGTGCAGCACCGCCACCAGCAGCACGGCCACCGGCCGGTCGAAGTCGATGGCCCGCCGCACCTCGGGGTGGGCGAGCAGTTCGTCGGGGCGGCGCAGGTCACCGCGGACCACCACGGTCCGGTCGTCCACGGGCAGCAGCCGCCGGGCGTACGCGACGGCGACCTCGTCGTGGTCGACGTAGACCACCGTGGCGTCGGACGCCACCTGGCGGACGATCTCGTGCACGTTGCCCTGGGTGGGCAGCCCCGCGCCGATGTCGAGGAACTGGCGTACCCCCTGCTCGGCGGCGTGGCGGACGGCCCGGCGCAGGAAGTGGCGGTTGGCCTGCGCGGCGATGCCGGTGTCCGGGAAGATCTCCAGGATCTTCTCGGCGGCGGCCCGATCGGCGGCGAAGTTGTGGCAGCCGCCGAGGAAGTAGTCGTACATCCGGGCCACGTTCGGCCTCTGCTCGGCGTCGGTCGGCACGGTCACCGGCCCTCCCTCCGTCGGCGGGACGTCGTCGCACCTCGATGTCTAGCACTCACGGCGACGCCACGCTGACCCGCGGTGTCGGCGATCCGGCTGCGGCCGGCCGCCCACCCGGGTAGGACGGGAGCAGCAACCGTCGCGAGCAGCCGTGCCCGGACGGCGGCCGCGTCGCCGAGGAGGTACGCCATGAGCAGTCAGCGGGAGACCGTGGAGGTCGATCCGGTCGTGTTCCGAGCGGTCTACGACTCGCCCGCGTCGCTGCCCGGGCGGCACCGCTGGACCACCTCCGAGCACGACGTACGCCGGATCGAGAAGCTGCTCGGGATGCCGGCGCGCAGCATCGGCGCGCCGTTGTGGGTCAGCGGCGACGAGCCGGACTGCCCGACGTGCGGCCGCCGGCAGAGCTGGCTGGACATCGTCTCGTCGGCGCTGAAGGGCGTGCACGACCCGGCGATGATCGCCACGGTGATCCTCGGCGACCGCAAGTACGTCAACACCGAGGTCCCGGACGCCATCGCCGGGGTGCACTGCGTGGACTGCCACACCCCGATCGAGGGGCTGCGCAGCTTCAAGTGCCACAACTGGGCGTACGCCTTCGAGGCGCTGGAGGCGGTGCTGGAACAAATGGACGGCGGGGTCAGCCGGGGATCAACTCCCTGACGTGGCGCAGCCCGGGACGGTCGTCGAGCAGCACCTCGCCGACGGGCGTGAACCCGGTACGCCGCAGCACGGCCAGTGATCCCGGGTTGTCCCGGGTGGTGGCGGCGGTCAGCCGGATCAGGCCGTACTCGTCCCGGGCGAGCGCGCAGACCTGCCGTACGCCGGCGGTGGCGAGGCCGCGCCCGGCGACCCGCTCGGCGACCCGGTAGCCCAGCTCGGCGCGGCCGTCCTCGACGTCGACCAGGTTGAACCGGCCGAGCACCGACCCGTCGTCGTCGACCAGGACGTGGAACCGGCACCGGCCGGTGTCCTGCTCGGCGAGGAGCGCCGCGTGCCGGGCGTCGAACGCGGCGAAGTAGTCGTCGCCCCGATCCGGCACGCTCCGCGCGAAGTAGACGCGGTTCTCCTGCTCGAAGCTCAGCAGCGCGGCGGCGTGGTGGGACGTCAGCCGTTGCAGGTCGGGCATCGCGCCACCCTAGCGGCTTCCGTCCACGCCCCGACGAAGGTCGTAGGCAAACCCTCACCATCGCACGCTGCCGTCCATTTCGGTGATTCGTACCGTCCGTTGCAGGTGAACGGGGTATGAACATTTGGTGAGGTGAGTGATGGTGCATACCGGCACGACGGACGTTCCCGACATCAGCGAGCAGTGGTACCGCGACTTCGTCGAGGTGGCCGACTCCGCACCCGGCCCGGTGCAGTGGTTCGCGGGGCACTTCACCGAGGGGGCGATCCTGCTGCTCGGTGCGCTGTTCCTGCTCGCCGCCGCGCCCCGGCTGCGCCACGGCGGCGCGCGGCAACGGGCGGTGGCGCTGGTCGCGCCCGTCACCGTCGTCCTGGCGTACGCCTCCAGCGAGGGGCTGAAACTGGTCTTCGACCAGGACCGGCCGTGCCGGGGCGCGATCGACATCGTCGCCGCCCGGTGCCCACCCCCGGGCGACTGGTCCTTCCCCAGCAACCACGCCACCATCGCCGGGGCGCTCGCCGCCGCCACCCTGCTCCTCTCCCGCCGGCTCGGGCTGGTCGCGGCGGTCCTGGCGCTGGTCGCCGCGCTCTCCCGGGTCTTCGTCGGGGTGCACTACCCGCACGACGTCGGCGCCGGCCTGCTCCTCGGCGCCCTGGTCGCGGCGGTCGCCACCCCGCTGGCCGCCCGGCCGCTCGCCGAGCCGCTGCGCCGCTGGAAAGCGGCCCACTCCACCCCGTCCCCCTCGGCGCCGACCGCCACCGACCCGTCCCCCTGGTCGTCGACCCGACGCCGCCCGCCGCCGTCCAACGCCGCCCAGCGCTGAAGATCGACCCCGTTTGCGGCGTGTCGGGGTGTCCCGGCCTGGAGACACCCCGACACGCCGCATCCCGGGAAGGTGCCCGGCGGGCCGGGCCGGCGCGAGGGCGGGCCCGGGCCACGGCGGGCCCGGGCCAGGGCGGGCGAGGGTCAGGGCGGGCGAGGGTCAGGTGGCGAGGACGAGGGTGGCGGCGGTGCCGACGATCAGGAAGGGGCCGAAGGGGAGGTGGCTGGTCCAGCTGACCCGGCGGGCCGCCAGCAGTCCCAGGCTCACCACCGCCGACAGCGCGAAGGTGAGCACCAGCCCGGCCAGCAGCACCGGCCAGCCGTACCAGCCGAGCAGCGCGCCGACGCCCAGCGCCAGCTTCGCGTCGCCCAGCCCGAAGCCGCGCCGCCCCAGCAGCAGGGTGGTGGCCGCGAACGCCGCGCCGAGCGCCACCCCGGCCACCAACGCGCGCAGCCAGGGGCCGCTGCCCGCCCCGGTCAGCGCGGCGATCCCGAGCAGCGCCCAGGTGCCGAGCGCGGCCGGCCAGGTGAACCGGTCGGGTAGCCGGTGCACGGCCACGTCCACCAACCCGAGCGGGACCGCCCAGCCCAGCCACCAGGCCAGCGCGGCCCGTTCCGCGAGGCCGCCGCCGACGAACAGCAGCACCGCCAGCGCCGCGAGCAGGGCCAACTCGACGGTGGCGGGCGGTGCCCCGATCCGCGCCCCGCACGCCGGGCAGCGGGCCGCCGGTCCGAGCCCCGGGTGGCCGAGGCCGATCGGCGTACCGCAGCCGTCGCAGGCGGTCCGGGGCGCCGCACCCGGGGGTACGGCGTACCGGGCGACGGCGAGCCGGAGCAGCGGGGCGACGATCACGACGGCCAGGAGGCGGGTCAGCAGGAACACGGAGGGTGATTTTCCGATCATCGTGGTGTGATCATCCCGCGTCGCGTCGACGTCGGTCGGGTGCCCTTCGGCCGACCCCGCGGTGGCCGACCCGCGCCCCCCCCGGGTCTTCGGCCCAGGGGGACGGATCGGGCGAGCCGCATCGACGGACCCCATTTCGCCTCCTGAGGCGGCCGGACCGGCACCCGGGTCCGGCCGATCGGCGGTACCGGCCTGCGGCGCGGGCGCCGCCAGGGGCACCGGCCCGCCGCTCGGGACGTCAACCACGCCCGGCCACCTCCACTCATCACTGAGAGTGTTCGGTTGAATTGCCTCTGTTGCATCGGCGGACGTCAGCCTATGCTCGCCCCTTGGGTACGACGCAACCCCCGCCATGACGCGTCGGAGGCCATCACAGACATCGGGTTCCACATTTCGTCAAAGATCCGCACAGGTAAATGCGCCAGCACCACATTCAGGCCCGGACATCATCATCCGGGCGCGCTGTCGCATGCCCGGAGGTCGCCGCGCCGGTGACCCCCGGGTAACACCGAGGAGGGCACGGCGTGCGTACACGGCAATCCCGCCGATGGACAACCTGCCTGGTCATCGCTGTGACGGTCGGCTCCGCCGCCGGCTGTGGCAGCGCCGCGGAGACGTCCACCCCGGCCGTGGCGCCCCGCGCGGACGCTGCCGGGCAGCGGCCGAGCGAGGCCGAGCGAAAGGCGGAGAAAGCGGCGCTCGCCGCGTACTCCGGCTATCTGGAGGCATCCCGCGAGGCGAGCCGGAAAAGCGATCCCCGGCATCCCGCGCTGACCCGTTTCCTGGCCGATCCGTTGCTCACCCGGGTACGGATGGCGATCAACGAGACCCGGCGGCACGGTGCGATGCGGACCGGGACGCTGCGCTCGGACCCGGCGGTGACCTCGGTCAGCCTGGACTCCGTCCCACCGACCGTGCAGATCCAGGACTGCCTGGACGCCACGGCCTACCGGCTGGTCTACGCCAAGGACCAGCGGGTCGTGCCCGGTTCCGGCGGCAGCCGCCACCTGGCCACCGCCACCGCGACCCGGTATCCGGACGGCCGCTGGCTGATCAGCACCGGCGCCGGGCACGAGGACCAGCCGTGCTGACCCGGGGAGGAGGGCGCGTGCCGGCCCGGCCCGGGACGCCCCGCCGGCTGCTCGCCGGGACGCTGCTGGCTCTGCTGGTCGCCGTCGTCGCGCCGCTGCCCGCCTCGGCCGCCGACCCGGGCCGCAACTGCCCGATCGGGCAGGAGGACTGCAACGTCTGGGACGAGGACCCGGGCATCCCCGGCGACCCGGGCGGCGACGACGGCCCCGGTGGGCCGGGCGGCCCGGGCGCGGCACCCAAGTGCCAGTGGAACGGCAAGCCGCTGCCCTGCTACAACGAGTTCCTCGGCTGGTTCAACAACGGTGACGGCTGCTACTACAAGCTCGCCGAACCGCAGCGCGACGCCCCCGAGGGCAAGCAGTGGTACGTCCAGACCTGCAACGGCGGCGACCTGGGCACCCAGGTACTCGTGCTGCTCGACGGCCCGCCCGCCGGGTTCGGCGCCCCGCCCGACCCGGAGGAGCTGGCCCGCCGCGCGCTCGCCTCGATCAAGCTGCTCCCGCCCCGGGTGGCGGTGGCGCCCCGGCGCAGCAAGGGCCCCGGCCTGGTCGGCCTGCCGGTCTGGATGTGGGCCAGCCCGGGCCGGAACTACTTCGGCCCGATCCACGCCTGGGACTCCGACCGCGGCCTGCGGGTGGACATCACCGCCAAGGTCGACCGGATCGTCTGGACCATGGGCAACGGCGTCAAGGTCACCTGCACCGACGAGGGCACCCCGTACGACCCGAAGGGGCCCCGCGCCGGGAAGACCTCGCCGGACTGCGGCTACGACCGGGGCTACGACCGGGCCGACACCTATCGGGTCAGCGCCACCACGTACTGGTCGGTGACCTGGTCCGGCGGCGGTGAGAGCGGCGTCATCCCGCAGACCCGGACCAGCGGAACCGTCCCGATCGACATCGACGAGCTACAGGTGGTTGCCCGATGAGCCTGGCCACACGCAACGGAACCCCGATCGACGCGCCCGTCGCCCCGCCCCGGGTGGTCCGGCAGCGCCGGACCCGGCCCGGCCTGCTCGGCCTGGCAGTGCTGCTGATCGCGCTGGGCGGGCTCGGCGCGGCCTTCGCGGTCACCTCCGTCAAGGCCACCGGCAGCTACCTGGCGGTCGCCCGCCCGGTCGAGGTGGGCCGGCAGCTCAGCGCCGACGACCTGGTCACCGTGCAGGTCTCCGGCGGTCGGGGGTTGGCCCCGGTGCCGGCGAAGCGGCTCGACGAGGTGGTCGGCAAGCGGGCCGCCGTCTCGCTCACCCCCGGCACCCTGCTGACCATGGCGCAGCTCACCGACGCGCCGCTGCTCGGCCCGGGGCAGCAGCAGATCGCGCTGGGCCTCACGCCGGCCCAGGTGCCCGCCCGCAAACTGCACCCCGGCGACAAGGTGCTGCTGGTGAGCACCCCCGGTGACGACACCGACGACCCGACGCCGAGCACCCGGTTCACCGGCACCGTGATCGACACGGCCACCCCGGAGAACGACGACGTGGTGGTCTACCTGGCACTGCCCGTACGGGACGTGCCGGCCGTGGTGGTGCTGGCCGCGCAGGAACGGATCGCCCTCGTCCTCACCGAGGCGGCCTGAGCATGGCGATCATCGCGCTGGTCTCGGCCAAGGGCTCCCCCGGCGTCACCACGACCGCGCTGGCCTGCGCGCTGACCTGGCACCGGCGACTGGTGCTCGCCGAGTGCGACCCGTCCGGCGGCACGATCCTCGCCGGCTACCTGGGCGGTGCGCTCGACGGGCCCCGCGGGCTCGGCGAGCTGGCCGTCGGCGAGCTGCGCGACGGCAGCCTGGAGTCGACGTTCTGGTCCCAACTGGTCGACCTGGACGCGCCGAAGCGGGAGCGGCTGCTGCTGCCCGGCGTGGTCGACCCGGCCCAGGCGGGCAGCGTCACCCCGCTGTGGCAGCGGTTCGCCGACTTCTTCGGCGACCTGGAGAAGGGCCAACCACCGTACGACGTGATCGTCGACTGCGGACGGCTCCAGGTGGCCGGCCCACCGTGGCCGGTGCTGCGCGCCGCCGCGGTGGTGCTGCTGGTCACCCGGGCCCAACTGCCCGACCTCTCCGCGACCCGGTCGATGATCCGCGCCATCGAGCGGGACTTCGTCGAGCACCGGGTGCCGCCCGGCACGCTGCGGTTGCTGGTGGTCGGGGACGGTCACGGCAAGGGCGAGATCAGCAAGGCGCTGCGGGTGCCGGTGATCGCCAAGTTGCCGGAGGACCGGCGTACCGCGGAGGTGCTCAGCCTGGGCGGCACCGTGCGCGCCGGACGGCCGCTGATGCGCGCGGCCGGCGCGCTGGAGGTGCCGGTCCGGGCGCTGCTGGACCGCCGTCGGGCCCGGCTGGCCTGGCCGGCGGCGCAGGAGGTGCCGGATGCGGTCTGAACAGCCCACGGAGGCCCACCATGCGCTTTGAGCCGGTCCACCACGATCCGCGCGGCCAGCACCCGGGCGCCACCTCGACGATGCCACCGCTGGCCCCGCCGAACGGGCGGCACCACGTGCCGGCGCCGCCGCCGGCCACGCCACCGGCGCCCGCCCCGCCGCCCCGACCCCGGGTGGACTTCGCGGTGGTCCGCGAGCTGCGCCGGGAGCTGAGCGAACGGCTCACCCAGTGGCAGCGCGGCCGGGAGTTCGACGCGGACGCCGAGGAGGTCGAGCGGGCCCGGCTCGCCGTCGCCGTCGTCTCCAGGTACGCCGACTCGGTGCGCCGCGCCGGCACGCCGCTCACCGCCGAGGAGGAACGCCTCCTGCTGGACCAGGTGACCGCCGAGCTGGTCGGCCTGGGACGGCTCCAGACGCTGCTGGTCGACGACACCATCGAGGAGGTGCACATCCTCGGCTGCGACCAGGTGCGCGTGACCCGGCACGGCGGGGGCGTCGACTGGATCGAACCCATCGCCGACAGCGACGACGAGCTGGTGGAGATCCTCCAGGCCGCCGCCCGCCGGGCCGGCGCCACCGAACGCTCGCTCTCCACCTCGAAGCCGACGCTCGACCTGCAACTGCCGGACGGCAGTCGCCTCGCCGCGGTCTTCCTGGTCAGCCACCGCCCGTACGCGGTGATCCGCAAGCACAACACGTTGGACGTGAGCCTCGAGGACATCACCGGTTCCCGGCCGGACCTGGACGAGATGATCGACCCGCTGCTGCGGGACTTCCTCCGCGCCTCCATGCGGGCGGGGCTGAACATCATGGTCGCCGGGCTGGCCGGGGCCGGGAAGACCACGGTCATCCGGGCGCTGATGGACGAGATCCCCGCCGACGAGCCGTACGTGCTGCTGGAGGAGAGCCGGGAGCTGCTGCCGGCCCGGCGCGGACGCAAGCACCGGGCGGTGATGAGCTTCGAGTCCCGGGAGGGGCACGGCGAACGTGGCCTGGACGGGCGACCGGCGGGCGAGGTGAGCATCGCCGACCTGATCCCGGTGTCGCTGCGGATGGGCGTGCTGCGGATCATCGTCGGCGAGGTGCGGTCCCGGGAGATCGTGCCGATGCTCCAGGCGATGACCACCAGCCGTGGGTCGATGTGCACCATCCACGCCCGCACCCCGGCCGGGGTGAGCGAACGCATCATCGAGCTGGCCCTGGCCCACGGCCGGGAGATGACGGTCGACCAGGCCCGCCGGATGGCCGGCAACGCGCTCGACCTGATCGTCTACGTCACCGTCGAGGACGAGACCGCGATCGGCGGCCGCAAGCACCGGTTCGTCTCCCACGTGGAGGAGGTGATCGGGGTGGGTGAGGGCAACCGGATCGTCACCACCAGCGTCTTCGGTCCCGGCCCGGACGGCCGGGCGGTCCCCCGCCACCTGCCGGAACGCATCCGCGCCCAACTGCTGCGGGTCGGCTACGACGCCCGGCTGCTCACCCGGTTCATCGAGGCCGGCGCCGGCGCCTGGCGCCGCCCCCGGCACACGCGCCTCAGCCCGGCGGTGCGCCGGTGAGCGCGAGGAGTGAGCCGATCCTGCGAGCCCCGCAGCCGCGAACGGAGATGGCCCCGTGAGCGCGAGGAGTGAGCCGACCCTGCGAGCCCCGCAGCCGCGAACGGAGATGGTCCCGTGACCGATCTCGAACTGATCGCCCTCGTCTCCGGGGCGGCCTGCGTCGCCGGGTTGGTGCTGGCGGTGGCCGCGCTGGCCGGCACCGGCACCCCCGCCCGGCCGGCCGCGTCCAGCGGGAAGGGGCTGCGCCGGCTCTGGCTCGGCGCCGGGACCAGCCGCCGTGAGCAGCGCAGCCACCAACTGCTGCTCGGCGCGGCGGTGGTCGCGGGCGCACTGGCGTTCCTGCTCACCGGGCTGCCGGTGGTGGGGTTGATCGTGGCGGTCGCGGTGCCGGGCACCCCGTGGCTCTTCTCGGTGGGCCGGGCCGAGGAGCGGGCGATCGCCCGGATCGAGGCGGTCGGCGAGTGGACCCGCCGGTTGAAGGACGTCTCGGCCACCGGCCAGGGCCTCCAGCAGGCGATCGTCGGCACCATCACCAGCGTCCCGGAGGAGATCGAGGAGGAGGTGCGGCTGCTGGCCGCCCGCCTCCAGGCCGGCTGGACGGCCCGTACCGCGCTGCTCGCCTTCGCTGACGAGATCGGCGACCCGGTCTGCGACCAGGTGGTGGCCGCGCTGATCCTGCACCTGACCGACCGGGGTGAACGGCTCGGCGACGTGCTCGGCTCGATCGCCTCGGCCGCCGCCGCCGAGGTGGCCACCCGGCGCGAGGTGGAGGCGAAGCGTACCCAGCCCCGGTTCGCGGTCCGCTTCCTCACCGGGATGACCCTGGCCGTGCTGGCGTACGGGCTGGTCAACACCGAGTACATCCGGCCGTACGGGACCGCCTTCGGACAGTTGGTGATGGCGGTGCTCGGCGTGGCCTTCGTCGGGCTGCTGGTCTGGGTGCGGTCGATGAGCCAGCCTCCGCCGCCGGCCCGTTTCCTGCCCGCCCCCGACCCCGAGGAGGCGGTCGCGTGATCCTCAACTGGCAGCTCGCGATGGCCGTGCTCGGCGGGGCGGCGGTGGGCCTCGGCCTGTTCCTGGCGGTCCGGGAGGCGCTGCCGGCCGCGCCGGCGCTCGCCCCCGCCCTTCGCCGGCTGCACCAGCCGCCCGGCACCGCCGTGGCGGGCGGCCGGAGCGCCGACTGGCTGGGCGGGTTCTCCCGCTGGCTGCGCCCGCCGCACCGACAGCTCGCCCTGATCGACCGGACCCCCGAGCAGTACGCCCTCTCGGTGCTGCTCTCCGCCCTGCTGGGGCTGGCCGTCCCGACCGTGCTCTCGGCGGTGCTCTTCCTGGCCGGGGTGCCGCTGCCGCTGGCCGTACCCGTGCTGGGCAGCGTCGGGATGGCGCTGGTCTGCGCGCTGCTGGCTCACCGCGCGGTGCTGACCAGGGCGGACGCCGCCCGGGAGGAGTTCCGCCAGGCGATCTGCACCTACCTGGACCTGGTGGCGTTGCAGTTGTCGGCCGCGCACGGCCCGGTGCAGTCGCTGGAGCGGGCCGCGGCGGTCTGCGACGGCTGGGTCTTCGACCGGATCCGCGAGTCGCTGCGGATCGCCCAGATGCAGATGCACTCGCCGTGGGACGAGCTGCAGGAGCTGGCCGAGCGGATCGGCATCCATGAACTGGGCGACGTGGGCGCGATCATGCGCTCCTCCGGCAGCGAGGGCGCGCAGGTGCACGAGACCCTGCGCAGCCGCGCCGACTCGCTGCGCGACCAGATCCGCACCGACAACCTGAGCCGCGCCGAGGGGATCACCAGCCGGCTCGACATTCCCGGCTCGCTGCTGGTCTTCGTCCTGCTCGGCTTCGTCCTCTATCCGTTCGTCGCCCGCCTGTGATCCACCAACCCCGAAAAGGAGTTCCGCCATGCAACTCGTCACGTTCCTCTACGTCGCCACGGTCGCCCGTCTCTCCGAGTTGCGCCGCGAGGCGGAGCGGGGGGACAGCCCGGTGCCGACCGCGGTGATCATCGCTGGCCTGGTGGCGGCGGGGATCGCCGTCACCGTCCTGGTCAAGACGAAGGCCGAGACCTGGATGAACGGCATCCCGAACAAGTGATCCGCACCCTCCCGCAGGCTGCGCGCCGGGACCGGGCGACCCCCATCGCCCGGCCCCGGCGTGCGCGCGGGGACGCACCGCCACCGGGCCCGGCCACGCCGCGTCGGGTGGCGGCCCGCGCCGGGCGCGGGCTGCGCGCCGCCGTCCGGGCCGTCCGCCGCCGGCTCACCGACGCGGGTACGGACCGGGGCGCGAACCCCGTCGAGCTGGCCGTCGTCATGCCGGCGGTGCTGGTGCTGCTCTTCGCCTCGGTCCAGGTCGCGGTCTGGTTCGTGGCCCGGTCCACCGCGCTGAACGCCGCACAGAGCGGGGTGAACGCGCAGCGGGTGCTCGAGGCGCCCCCCGGCGCCGGCGAGGACCGCGCCGACCGGTTCCTGCGGACCGCCGGCGACTGGCTGGTCGACGGGAGGTCCCGGTGCGTCGCCGGCGACACCGAGGTGACCTGCACGGTCACCGGCCGGTCCCTGTCCGTCGTCCCGGGCGTCAGTTTCCGGGTACGGCAGACCGCGCACGGCACCGCCGAACGGTGGACCAACCCGTGAGCGCCGCGCCGGGTCGTACCCGGGGTTCGGTCTCGGTGGAGGTGGCCGTGCTGGCCCCGGCGTTCATCGCCCTGATGGTGCTGGCCGGGGTGACCGGCCGGGTGGCGGTGGCCGACGAGGCGGTCGAGGCCGCGGCCCACGACGCCGCCCGGGCCGCGTCGATCTCCCGCAGCGCCGGTGCCGCGGAGCGTGCCGCCCGGAACGCCGCCCGCCGGCAGCTCGACTGGCGGGGCCTGAACTGCACGGGTGCCCCGCAGGTCTCCGTCTGGGGGTCGACCGCCACCGACGACCGGGTGTCGGTGGCCGCCGCGTTCCGCCGGCCGCTGGGTGAGCCGGTCAGCGTCTGGGTCAGGGTGAGCTGCGCGGTCTCCCTGAACGACATCCGCTTCCCGGGGCTGTCGGGCTGGTCGGGGACGAAGCGCGTCGAGGCGACCTTCGCCTCCCCGCTGGACCGCTACCGGAGCCGGCGATGACCGCCCGCCGCCCTCGTGACGAGGGCCGGGTCAGTCTCTTCCTGGCCGTCACCATGCTCGGCGTGCTGATGATCATCGGCGTCGCGTACGACGGGGCGGGTCAGCTGCGCACCCTCCAACGGGCCGACGACCTCGCCGCCGAGGCGGCCCGCAGCGGCGGCCAGGTGATCGACCGGGCGGCGGCGATCGAGGGCCGCCCCAAGGTGATCGACGAGTCGGGCGCCCGCGCCGCCGTCGCCCAGTACCTCGACGACAACGCCGACGTCACCGGCTACCGGGTGACCTTCCCCGTGGTGGCCGACGAGAAGCAGATCACCGTCCGGGTGACCGTCGTCTACCGCCGGCACATGCTCGGCCTCTTCGGCATGGACCGCACCGTCACCGTCTCCGGTACGGCCACCGCACGCGCACTGACCGACAGACCGTAGGAAGGGAAGGCCGCCATGACCACACCGCGGGGTTCCGCCGCCCGGCGCACCGGACAGCTGCTCACCGGCTTCGGCTCGCTGGTCGTCCTGGTCGCGCTGCTGGCCGGGGCGCCGGTGGCGCTGCTCGCCTTCGCCGGCAATCCGCTGCCGGACCAGCTACCCACCCTGTCCGAGGTCGGCACCGCGCTGACCAGCCGGGACGACGGGCAGCTCTTCCTGCGGGCGCTGGCGGTGGTCGGCTGGGTCGGCTGGGCGACGTTCGCCTTCTCCGTACTCGTGGAGCTGGGGGCGCAGGCGGCGCGGCGGCCCGCGCCGCGGCTGCCCGGGATGCGCCGGCAGCAGCGGGCGGCGGCGGCACTGGTCGGTTCGGTCGCGCTGATCCTCGCCGTCAGCCCGGCGGCGAGCGCTGCGGCGGCGGTGGCCCAGCCCGCCCCGGCCGGCGCGGCGGCGATGATCCAGCCCGCCTCGGCCAGCGCGGCGGCGGCGAACGCGCGGCCGGCGGCGGCCCTGCCGCAGGTCGCCACCACCGCCGGGACGGCTCTGCCGGGGGCCGCCACCACCGCAGAGACGGGCCGGCCGCAGCCGGCGACCGCCCCCCCGGTCTACCGGGTCGCCAAGGGTGACTACCTGGGCGAGGTGGCCGAGCGGTACCTCGACGACTTCGACCGCTACCGGGACGTGGCGAAGCTGAACCGGCTGCGTGACGCGGACGAGATCCGTCCGGGTCAGCTGCTGAAGCTGCCCCCGCAGGCGCGGGACGGGGGTGCCCGGGAGCACGCGGCCGGCCGGCTGGTGATCCGGCCCGAGACGCCTCGCAAGCCGTCCCCGCACCCCCGGACGGTCACCCCGACCACGCCGGGCAAGGCGCCGGCCGGCCCGGCAACGCCCGGGAAGGCGGGCCCGTCCACCCCGGGGAAGGCCGGCCCGTCCACTCCTGGCAAGGCCGGACCGACCGACGCCGGGCAGCAGCCCGCGCCGCAGACGGTCAAGCCGCGGGTGGAACGACCGGCGGGTCAGCCCCCGGCGATGAGCGCCGGGGCGGCCCGGGCCGGCGGCGAGGACGGGATGAACCGACCGCTGGCCGTCTCGGCCGTGCTCGCCGTCGCCAGCATCGTCGGGGCGCAGATCGGCGCGGTGCTCGGGCTGCGGCGCCGCCCGGCCCGGGTCACCGCCGCCCGCGAGTTGATCACCGGCCGCCACCGGCGCGACTGACGCCCGCACGCCTCGTTCATGATCGTGCTGTTGCCAGGAAAGAGTGGCCTCCCGTCGCGTGGAGGCCACTCTTTCCTGGTTCGAGCGTGATCTTGGTGTCGGGCCCGGGGCGCCGGGAGCCGGTCAGGGCAGCTTGGTCTGGAGCACCCCGTCGACCACGCGGGTGGGCAGGATCTGCTGGTCGTTGGCGGACGGGCCGTGCACGACCTCGCCGCCGTTGAGGCGGAACGCGGAGCCGTGCCACGGGCAGACCACGCACGCGTGCCCGCCGATCTCCTGGACCTCGCCCTCGCCGAGCGGGCCGCTCTGGTGCGGGCAGCGCTCCAGCATCACGGTGACCTCGTCACCGTGCCGGTAGAGGATCACCGAGACGTCGTCCACCTCGCGGGTGAGCAGCTCGCGCTGCGGCAGCGTCGCCAGGTCGGCGATCGCCTTCCACTCGTCGGACATCCGGTGCAGCTCGGAGATGCTCTGGCTGACCTGCGCGCCCTGCTTGTACGCCAGGTGCCCGCCGATGTACGCCCCGGCGCTGGCGGCGCTCAACCCCAGGTACGCCAGCGCCCGCCCGATGCCGTGCCGGCCGCGCAGCCGGGCGGCGAGCGAGCTGGCGTAGAACACCAGCGCGACCGAGTTGGAGGCGGCGTGCACCAGCCCCACCCGGCGCTGGTCCCGGGCCAGGGCGGCCCAGTCGTTCAGCCCGGCGACGGCGGCCGGGAGTGCGCTCACCGTACCGAGGCCGACCAGGGTGGTCGCCGCCCGCCGCTGACCGGGCAGCAGATCCAGCACGGCGGCGCTGATCCACGCGCCCACCGGCACCTGCACCATCGCCGGGTGCAGCGGATGGCCCAGCCAGACCCCGTGCAGCAGGTCGCGGACCCGCTGCCCGCGCAGCGTCGACTGGACGGCCCGCTGGAGCCGGTCACCGGCCGGGTCCAGCGCGGCGTTCTGCTCGATCTTGTTCATCAGCGCTCGCACCTTCCCCGACTTCCCGGCAGCTCCGGTCGCAAACCGGGCGGCGGGTACGAATTCCGCCGCCCGGTCCACTCAGCGCCAGTCCGCCACCCTGGGCTGGAACGTGGCGCTGCGGAACAAGCCGTCCAGGTTGCCGCCGAGCCGGCGCAGGGTCGCCTTGTCGTGCGCGCTCATCTCGACGTAGAGGCCCTGGACCCCGTAGACCTGGAGGCTCGCGCCGCCGTCCAGAGAGGAGCTCCGGCGGGCGGGGTGGCCGTCGATCCGGGAGGTGGGGTCACCGATCACCCCTTTGTCGCCGGTCGTCGACTTGCGGGGCAGGATCAGCACGGCGAGCGGCCAGTCCCCGTACTTCGTCCGCCTGCCGGCGCCGTAGGACAGCTCGACGTTCCAACTCCCGCTCGACCGCACGCTGACCACATACGCCATCGGCTTCAGGCCGGCGGGCGGCGCGTCGAACCGCACCGGCAGCCGGATCGGCCGGTCCACGGCGTAGCGGACGTCGAGGGCGATCCGCCGGGCGGCGGCGTGCGGGTCGCCGGCGCTCTCCGGCAGGTGCCGCACAATCACCTCGGCCCAGGCTCCCGGGGCGTACTCCCAGCGCAGCGCGGCGGACCGGGGCTCGACGGTGGCGTTGGCGTTCCACCGGGCGGTCCGGCCGTTGACCGGCTCGGCCTGCGTCAGCCCGGCGGTGCCCGCCCGGCCGGCGGCCACCGCGATCTGCTGGTCGGCGCCGAGAGTGATGTCCCGGCCGGCTGAAACGATCCGCAGTTCGGCCGTAGCCGCAGCCCGGGCCGGCCGGGGTGACGTCTGGGGCGCTGAGGCGAGCAGCGCGAGCTGGTCGGTGCCGGTCCGGACGGTCCGTTCGGTCAGGCCGGCGGGGAGCCAGCCGAACTCGGCGTACTGCCGGGAAGGGGTGAAGGCGGCCGGGGCGCGGGCCGGCATGGGCACGGCGGACGGGGTGGACGGCGGCGTGACGGCGGGCCCGACGGGTTCCGGCCGGCCGGTCCCGCCGAGGAGCGCGGGGGCGGCGGCCAGGACGGCGACCACGGCCAGCCCGGCGGCGGCCGCGACGGCGATCCGCCGCCGTCGCACCTGCCGGCGCCCGTCGCGTACGGCCCGGTGCAGGTCCACGGCGGTCGGCGGGAGCGGCACGTCCCGCAGCGGTGCCAGCAGCTTCTCCTCCATCACTTCCCCTCTCCGGTGGTCGCGTAGGTGGCCGTGCCGAGCAGCCGGCGCAGGCTCGCCAGGCCGTGCGAGGTCTGGCTCTTGACCGTGCCGGCGGTGCAGCCGAGGGTGGCGGCCACCTCGTCCACCGGCCGGTCGTGCAGGAAGCGCAGGACCAGCACGGCCCGCTGCCGGGGCGGCACCTGGGCGAGCGCGGCGTGCAGCAGCTCCCGGTCCTCCACCGCGTCGGCGGTCGGGGCGGGCGCCGGCTCGGGTGGCGTGCCGACCAGGCGGACCCGGGACCAGAGCCGGCGCTTCTCGTCGAGGAAGACCCGGACCAGCACGGTGCGGACGTACGCGTCGACGTTGTCCGCCTCGCGGGCCCGCCGCCAGCCGACGTAGAGCCGGGTGACGGCCGTCTGGACCAGGTCGTCGCCACGGTGCGCGTCCCCGGTCAGCTGACAGGCGATGCGGCGCAGCGCCGGCAGCCGCGACGTGACGTACTCGACGTACTCCTGTTCCAGGTCAGCCCGCATCCACCCACCCCGTCCGTAAACGATTCCACCCCACTGACGGGGTCGGCCGCCGTCCAGGTTGTAGCCGGCGCGAACCATTTCGCCGACGCCCCGACCCGGGGCCGACGGCGCGGCCCCGGCAGCGTGGGTCAGCGACCGCCCGACCACCGGTCGGTGTGCAGGGCCTCGGCCAGGGGGCGCTTCTGCCGCCAGCCGTGCCGGGCCAGGTCCGGCACCTCCTCCAGGTGCGTCACCGGGCCGACGCAGAGCCAGGCCACCGGCCGGATGCCCGGGGGAATGCCGAGCAGCCCGGCCAGGAACGGCTCCCGGTAGAAGGAGACCCAGCCGACGCCGAGCCCTTCGGCGGTGGCCGCGAGCCAGAGGTTCTGGATGGCCAGGCAGACCGAGTAGAGGCCGGCGTCGGCGATGGCGTGCCGACCGAGCACGGCCGGGCCGCCCCGGGTCGGGTCGTAGGTCACCACGATCGACAGGGTCGACTCCAGCACCCCGTCGATCTTGATGCGGGCGAACCGGTCGGCGGCCTCGCCGGAGAGGGTGGCGGCGAAGACGTCCCGCTCGTCCCGCACGTGCGCGTGGAAGCGGCGGCGGAGCCCCGCGTCCCGGACCAGGATGAAGTCCCACGGCTGGGAGTAGCCGACGCTGGGCGCGGCGTGCGCGGCGTCGAGGACGCGGTGCAGGGTCTCGTCCGGCACCGGTTCCCCGGTGAACTGGGCCCGGACGTCCCGGCGACGGTGGATTGCGGTGTACAGGTCCATGGCAGGCTCCCGCTGCGCTCGGCCCACTCCCGGCGGGGTGGGCGGTCGACGCGAGGCCGGTCTTCGGACTCCCGGATCGACGCCTGACCGTCCGCCTTCCCAGCCGTACGGCCAGTGGCTGCGCTGCTCGCGCGTGGACGGTGGCTCCCCGGTCACCGCGGCGGGCCCGTGCCGGATTCGCACCGGCTTCCCGATTCTCCCCGCGCCCGCGGGGCACCTCGCATGATCATTGCCATCGGCGATGCTAGCGGCCCGGCACGGCGGAACGGGCATGCGCACCGGGGCTACCACCCCCTACAGTGGCGGGACCCCGAGGCCGATCCGACCGCCGGGGTCGCACACCAACACGGGGGAACCACCATGAACAACCGTGCCCGCGTCGTCCGTACCGTCCTGACGCTGGTCGTCGCCGCCGGCGTCGTGGCCGGCTGCCAGCCGACGGAGGAGAAGAAGCCCGCTGCCGCCGCGTCGTCGGCGAGCACCGCGCCCAGCCCCACGGTCGACGTCGCCGCGAACAGCAAGCAGGTCTGCGACGCCGCGCTCGCGGTGTCCAAGGAGCACTTCGTCGGGATGGCGGACGACGCCATCGCGGCCATCGACAAGCCGGTCAGCGCCAAGGAGGCCGGCGCCAAGGTCCGCGCCCACTACACCGAGCTGGCGGAGGGGCTGCGCAAGGAGGCCGCCCGGGCCGCCGACCCGCAGGTGCGCGGGGCGGTGGAGAACCTGGCCGGCGCGATCGAGAAGCGACTGACCGGCCCGGACGCCACCAAGGTGGAGGCGCCGGACCTGGACCCGACCCTCAAGGCACTGGACACCGCCTGCGGCCGGTGACCCGGACGGCGCCGGCCGCCCCTGGCGTGCCGGCGCCGCCGGAGGGCATGCTGTCCCGATGGCCGTACACGTCGCGCACGACGGACCGGTGACCACGGTCATCCTCGACCGGGCGGCGTCTCGCAACGCCGTCGACGGGCCGACCGCGCGGGCCCTCGCCGACGCGTTCCGCGCCTTCGACGCGGACCCGGACGCCGCGGTCGCCGTGCTCTGGGGCGCCGGCGGGACGTTCTGCTCCGGCGCCGACCTCAAGGCGATCGGCACCGCCAGCGGCAACCGCGTCGAACCGGACGGCGACGGCCCGATGGGCCCCACCCGGATGGCGCTCTCCAAGCCGGTCATCGCCGCGATCTCCGGGTACGCCGTGGCCGGCGGCCTGGAGCTGGCGCTCTGGTGCGACCTGCGGGTCGCCGAAACCGACGCGACGTTCGGGGTGTTCTGCCGGCGCTGGGGCGTACCGCTGATCGACGGCGGAACGGTGCGCCTGCCCCGGCTGATCGGGCAGAGCCGGGCGATGGACCTGATCCTCACCGGCCGTCCGGTCCCCGCCGAGGAGGCGTACGCGATGGGTCTGGTCAACCGGCTGGTCCCGCCGGGTGAGGCCCGGACGGCGGCCGAGCGGCTGGCCGCCGAGATCGCCCGGCACCCGCAGACCTGCCTGCGCAACGACCGCGCCTCGGTGCTGGCGGCCGCCGGCCGCACCGAGCCGGAGGCACTCGCCACCGAGCTGGCGTACGGGATGGACTCCCTGGCGGCGGACGCGGCGGCCGGCGCGGCCCGGTTCGCGGCGGGCGCCGGCCGCCACGGCAGCTGAGCGGCGCCGTCAGCGCAGGTTGCGCAGGGCGTCCTCGATGGCCCGGTGGAAGGTCGGGTACGCGTAGATCATGTGCCGGAGCTGGCTGAGCGGGACGGCCGCGTGCACCGCCACCACCAGCCCGGACAGCACCTCACCGCCGGCCGGACCGGCCGACGTGGCGCCGACCAGCACGCCCTGGTCGGCGTCGGCGATCAGCTTGATGAAGCCCTCGTTGCCCGCCTTGTGGATCCAGCCCCGGGCGGACGTCGTCAGCGGCGCGAACCCGACCTGCACGTTGATGCCCCGCTGCCGGGCCTGGAACTCGGTGAGGCCGACCGCGCCCACCTCCGGGTCGGTGAAGGTGACCCGGGGCAACGCCCGGTAGTCGGCGCGCGGGACGGTGCCGGCCGCGCCACCTGACCCGGCCGCGGCCGTCGCACCGCCGACCGCGCTGGCCGCGCCCATCGCGCCACCCACCACGCTGGCGGTGCCGCTGGCGTCCACGGTGCCCTTGGCGTGCCGGGCGTGGTCGAGCACGTCGGCGATCACGATGGCCGCCTGGTACATGGCGATGTGGGTGAAGGCGCCCTCGCCGGTCACGTCGCCGACCGCCCAGATCCCGTCCGCCACCACCATCCGGTCGTCGACCGGCAGGTAGCGGTGGGAGGCGTCCAGGCCGACCGTCTCCAGGCCCAACTCGTCGAGCTGCGCCTTGCGGCCGGTCACCACGAGCAGTCGCGCGGCGGTGAACGTGTCGTCCCCGGATCGCACCGTGAACGTCGACCCGTCGTGGCTGACCCGCTCGGCCTTGACGCCGGTGCGGATCTCCACCCCGTCGGCGCGCAGCGCGGCGGCGGTCACCTCGGACGCCTCCGGCTCCTCGATGGCGAGCACCCGGTCCAGGGCCTCCAGCACGGTCACCCGGACACCGAACCGGGCGAAGGCCTGCGCCAGCTCCAGCCCGATCGCCCCGCCCCCCAGGATCAGCAGCGACTCCGGCAGCTCGTCGACCTCGGTCGCCTGGTGGTTGGTCCAGTACGGCGTGTCGGCGAGCCCGTCGATCGGCGGGATCGAGGGCCGGGTGCCGGTGCCGAAGACGATGGCGTGCCGGGCCTGGAAGACCTGCTCACCGACGCGCACCCGACCGGGGCCGTCGAGCCGGCCGCTGCCGCGCACGAAGCGGCCACCCCGTCCGATGAACCGGTCCACCGCGACCTGGTCGTTCCAGTTGTCGGTGGCCTCCTCACGGATCCGCTTCGCCACCGGCGCCCAGTCGGGCTGCACCTGCGCCGAACCGGCCAGCTCGTTGACCCGGTGCGCCTCGGCCAGCGCGTTCCCCGCTCTGATCATCATCTTGCTGGGGATGCACCCCCAGTAGGGGCACTCCCCGCCGACCAGGTCCCGTTCCACACCGACCACGCTGAGGCCGGCCTCGGCGAGTCGCCCGGCCACCTCCTCGCCACCGACGCCCAGCCCGATAACGACCACGTCCACCAGTTCCGGCTCCGCCATGCCGCCAGCATCCCCCAACGGTCGGGACCGGACCACGAAAGCAACCGGAATTCCCGCGCCCGTAATCATCGCCACCGCCTACGGTGGCCGGATGCACGCACGCTTCGCCCCGGTCCGGGACTGCTTCCACGACCTGCTCGCCACCGGTCGGGAGACCGGCGCCGGCCTGACCGTCCGGTACGACGGCGCACCGGTGGTCGACCTCGTCGCCGGGTCGGGGTGGCGGCCGGACACCCTGGTCGGCGTCTACTCCGTCGGCAAGCCGGTGGTCGCGCTCTGCCTGCTGATGCTGGTCGACCGGGGACGGGTCGACCTGGACGCGTCGGTGGCGACGTACTGGCCGGGGTTCCGGGCGCCGGCCACGGTGCGGCAGGTGCTCAGCCACACCGCGGGGCTGCCGGCCTTCCCGGTGCCCCGGCCCGCCGAGGCGGTCGCCGACTGGCCGCTGCTCTGCGCCGACCTGGCCGCCGCCGAGCCCGAGTGGGCGCCGGGCAGCGTCGCCGGCGAGCACGCCTGGACGTACGGACACCTGGTGGGCGAGCTGGTCCGGCGGATGGACGGACGGCCGCTGGGGCGGTTCCTGGCCGAGGAGATCGCCGGCCCGTGGCGCCTCGACCTGGGCTACGGGCTGGACGCGGCCGACCAGCGGCGCTGCGCCGACCTGTCGTACGGCGAGCCGGACTGGCCGCAGCGGATGCTCGGTGAGCCGGGTTCGCTGCGCGCCCGGGCGGTCGGCAACCCGGCCGGCGGACTGGACCTGGCGGTGGTGAACAGCCCGCTGTGGCGGGGCGCGGAGGTCCCGGCGGTCAACCTGCACGCCACCGCGTCGGGCCTGGCCCGGCTCTACGCCGGCCTGCTCGCCGGTGGCACCCTCGACGGGGTGCGCCTGTTCAGCCCGGAGCTGGTCGCCGAGGCCACCCGGGTGCAGTACGACGGGCCGGACCTGGTCCTGGACCGGCGGGCGTGCTGGACGCTGGGCATGCAGCGGGAGCCGGACGGCAGCTGGGGCATGGGCGGGATCGGCGGCAGCAGCGCCTGGGCCGATCCGGAGCGCGGATACACCTTCGCGTACGCGACCTCCCGGCTGGCCGGGCACGACCGGGTGGACGAGCTGGTCGAGGTCCTGCACTCCTGCCTGTGACGGGTCAGGTGTCGAGGCGGGCGTGGTAGCGCACCCGAGCGGGTGACTCTCCGTCACGACAGCCCTCAGGCCGGATCACCTCCTCCCGTCCTTTGCTCTGCTGCCGCCCGCGCAACACCTGGTCCGACCTGGACCGCAGCCTTTTCACCCGTCTACCAGTGACAGCCGGTCCCGGCAACCGTGAGTAGCTGTTGCGTGGGGGGCAGCAGAGCAAAGGAGGCGAGCGAACGTCCCGACACCAGCGGGGAAGTCACGGTCAGTTGCTCTCCGGGCTCGCCCGGCGGGTACAGCCCGCCGACGCCCCGGCCGACCAGGTCAGCGCCAGCGCCGAGGCAACCGCCAGCCGCACGGGCGGCCGGGCCAGCCGTTGGCGCGGGCGGGTCGGTCAGCGCAGCCAGACCGGATCGGAGCCGGGCACCTCCAGCGGCGGCGGATAGTCCAGCTTCCGGCGTACCTCGTCGGGCAGCCGCCAGGGCTGGTGCACGGCCCTGCCCTGGACGGAGGCCAGCTCCGGAACCCACCGGCGGACGTACCCGCCGTCGGGGTCGTACCGCTCGGCCTGCCGGACGGGGTTGAGGCTCCGGTACGGGCGGCTGTCGTTGCCGGTGCCGGCCACCCACTGCCAGTTGCCGGAGTTGTTGGCGACGTCCCCGTCGAGCAGCCAGTGGGAGAAGACCTCGACGCCGGGCCGCCAGTCCAGCCCGAGCACCTTGGTCAGGTAGCCGGCGGCGATCAGTCGGGCCCGGTTGTGCATCCACCCCTCGGCGCGCAGTTGCCGCATGCCGGCGTCCACGATCGGCATGCCGGTGCGCCCCTCGGTCCACGCGGCCATCGCCTCGGCGTCGTACCGCCACTTTTCCTTCGCGCCGCGACGGTAGGCGGCGGTGGAGATCTCCGGGAAGGCGGCGGTGACCTGGTAGTAGAAGTCCCGCCAGCAGAGCTGCCGGACGAACGGTCCCTCCCGGTCGCCGGCCCGCTCGGCGACGGCCAGCGGGGAGAGGCAACCCCACCGCAGGTACGGGCTGAGCCGGGAGGTCTCGTTGCCGGCCAGGTCGTCGTGGATGTCGTCGTACCGGTCCAGCGTCGGCAGCCACTCCCTCAGCCGGCGCTGGGCGACGCGTTCACCGCCCACCGCCGCGTCCGGGGACCCGCCCTTCGGCAGGGCCGGCAGCCGGCCGACCTGGAGGCCGTCGGGCAGCGTGACGCGCCGGGGCGCGGCGAGTTCGGCCCGCCGCTCGGCCCGCGCCCAGCTGCGGAAGTACGGGCTGAAGACCCTGTAGTGGTCGCCGCCGGTGGGGCGCAGTGCCCCGGGCTCGACGACGGTGAGGCCGGGGAAGAGCCGCAGGAAGAGCCGGTGCCGCTGGCACTCCTCGCGGAGCCGGCGTTCCCGGCGCCGCGCGTACCGGCTGACGTCGGCGGAGAGGCCGATCCCTTCGGCGCCGACCTCCCGGGCCAGCCGGATCGTCTCGGCCACCGGGTCGCCGCGGCGCACCACCAGGTCGCCACCGAGCCCGCGCAGCGTCTCGCGCAGCTCGGCGAGGCTCTGGTGCAGGAACCGGGTGCGGTTGGGTGAGCGCCGGGTGGTCGTGCACCCGCAGGTCGCGGGTGAAGAGCACGATCGCCGTGCCGGCGCTCACGGCAGGACGGGCCCGGGCACCACGACCGGCGTGCCGGCCGGGGTGAGCAGCGACCGCGCGGCCACCGCCATCCGGCGTCGCCGGGGTACGAGGGCACGCCGCCTGAAGACGTCGTAGTCCTGGGCGGCGACCTCGTCGAGGATGCCGCCATAGAGCGCGTACGCGGTGCGCATGCAGGCCTGCGAGGCGGGGGCGAGCAGGGTGATGCCCGGCGCGGCGGCCTCGTAGTGGGCCTGGGCGCGGCTCACCTCGTACTCGATCAGCTCGCGGATCTTCGGCGTGGTGCGGCCCCGGGCCTTGGCCGCGAGCAGGTCGTCCCGGGTTACGCCGAACTTGGCCAGGTCCTCGTCGGGCAGGTAGGTGCGGCCCCGGTCGAGGTCCTCGGCGACGTCCCGGATGAAGTTGGTGAGCTGGAAGGCGAACCCGAGCTGCCGGGCCGGTTCGCGGGCCGCCGCGGGGTCGGAGCTGCCGAGGATCGGCAGCATCATGGTGCCGATGACCGCCGCCGAGCCCTCCATGTAGTCGAGCAGGTCGTCGTAGGTCGGGTACGACATGACCGTCAGGTCCATCGCCATGCTGCGGAGAAACGACGCAAAGTCACCGCGGTCGAGGTCGAAGATGGCGATTGTGTGCAGCACGGCCGGGAGCAGCGGGTCGTCGACCGGTTCGCCGTGCAGCCCGGCGACGAAGCGGGCCGCCCACTCGTCGAGCCGGGCGGCGCGCTCGGCCGGCGGCAGGTCCTCGGTGCGGTCCACGATCTCGTCGGCGTAGCGCGTGAATCCGTACAGGGCGTGCACGTGTCGCCGTTTCCAGGCGGGCAGCAGCCGAGTGGCGAGATAGTAGGTACGCCCGTGGTGCCGGTGCAGCTCACGGCAGCGGGCATAGGCAGCGGTGAGATCGGTGTCCACCGGCCCTCCTCAGAATTCGACGCAGCAATCGACGCAACTCGTAACCCTAGGGTACGCTCGCTCGCATGGCCAACGACGCAGTTGCGGGTAACGCGCTCCGCGTCGCGCCGGCACAGCCGGGAGCGACGGACGATCCGGTCCGCGGCGTACTGGCCGCGTTCACCACGGACCTGGTCAAGGGGGTGGACGAGACCCTCGCGGCCTTCCTGGCCGCCGAGGTCGACTCGCTCACCGAGATCGACGCAGCCATGGGTGGTTTCGCCGCGACGGCGCGCGACAACGTGCTGGCCGGCGGCAAGCGGGTCCGGCCGATCTTCGCGTACTGGGGGTGGCGGGGCGTGGTCGGCGGCGACGGACCGCTGCCGTCGGTGCTGCCGGCGCTCGCCGCCCTGGAGCTGCTGCACACCTTCGCCCTGGTGCACGACGACGTGATGGACGGCTCGGACACCCGGCGCGGCCTGCCCACCGCGCACCGCGCCGCCGCCGCCCGGCACCGGGCCGCCGGCCACGACGGCGACCCGGACCGCTTCGGCGAGGCGGTGGCCGTGCTCATCGGCGACCTCTGCATGGTCTGGGCCGACCGGCTGCTCAGCCACGCCACGCTCCCGCCCGCCCGCCTCTTCGAGGTGCGACGCTGCTACGACCAGATGCGGGTCGAGACGGTCGCCGGGCAGTACCTCGACGTGCTCGGCGAGAACGACGCGGCGAACTGGTCGGTCGACCGGGCGCTGCGGGTGGCCCGCTACAAGACCGCCAGCTACACCGTCCAGCGTCCGCTGCTCTTCGGCGCCTGCCTGGCCGGCGTCGCCGCCGAGGCGCCGCTGATCGCCGCGTACACCCGCTACGGCCTGGCCGTCGGCGAGGCGTTCCAGCTCCGCGACGACCTGCTCGGCGTCTACGGCGACCCGGCGACCACCGGGAAACCGGCCGGCGACGACCTGCGCACCGGCAAGCCGACCGCCCTGCTGATGCTGGCCCGGCAGCTGGCCACCCCCGGCCAGCGGCGGACGCTGGAGCGGGCGGGCAGGGTCACCGGCGCCCGCGAGGTGGCTCGGCTGGCCGAGCTGGTCGCCGACACCGGGGCGGTGGCCCGGGTCGAGCGCATGATCTCCGACCGGGTGTCCGAGGCGCTGACCGCGCTGGCCACCGCGTCGATCGACGAGACGGCGCGCACCGCGCTGACCGGTCTCGCCACCGCCGCCACGACGCGGCGGGCATGATGAGCGAATTTGCGGAGGAGGGGGTCACATGCGGACCGTGAAGGGGCGTACGGACCGGGTGGTGGTCGTGGGCGCGGGCCTGGGCGGGCTGGCCTGCGCGCTGCACCTGGCCGGCAGCGGCCGGCAGGTGACCGTGCTGGAACGCGAGCCGGTGCCCGGCGGCCGGGCCGGCCGGCTCAGCGTCGACGGGTACGAGTTCGACACCGGCCCCACCGTGCTCACCATGCCCGACCTGATCGCCGAGGCGCTCGGCGCGGTCGGCGAGGAGCTGGACGACTGGCTCGACCTGACCCCGCTCGACCCCGCCTACCGGGCCTACTACCCGGACGGTTCGACGCTGGACGTCATCACCGACACCACCCGGATGGCGGCCGAGATCTCCCGGGTCTGCGGGCCCCGCGAGGCCGACGGCTACCTGCGTTTCGTGGACTACGCGCGCAACCTGTGGAACTGGGAGCGGGCCGACTTCATCGACCGCAACCTGGACGCCCCGACCGACCTGCTCACCGCCAACCTGGTGAAGCTGCTGGCCAACGGCGCGTTCCGGCGACTCCAGACCAAGATCGGCGAGTTCTTCTCCGACCCCCGCACCCAGCGCATCTTCTCCTTCCAGGCGATGTACGCCGGGCTCGCCCCGCACGACGCGCTCGCCATCTACAGCGTCATCGCGTACCTCGACTCGGTGGCCGGGGTCTACTTCCCGCGCGGCGGTATCCACGCGGTCTCCCGCGGCATGGCCGGCGCCGCCGAGAAGCACGGCGTGCAGATCCGGTACGGCACCACGGTGAGCCGGGTGGAGACCGCCAACGGTCGGGCCACCGGGGTGGTCACCGCCGACGGCGAAGTGATCCCGGCCGACGTGGTGGTGCTCAACCCCGACCTGCCCGTCGCCTACCGTGACCTGCTGCCCGAGGGCCGCCAGCGGAGGCTGACCTACTCACCCTCCTGCGTGGTCCTGCACATCGGCTCCCGGCAGGGATATGAGAAGATCGCCCACCACAACATCCACTTCGGACGGAAGTGGAAGGGCACCTTCGACGAGGTGATCCGGCGCGGCGAGCTGATGACCGACCCGTCGTTGCTGGTGACCAACCCGAGCCGGACCGACCCGTCGGTCGCGCCGACCGGGCGGCACACCTACTACGTGCTCGCCCCGGTGCCGAACCTCGACCGGGCCCCGTTCGACTGGCGCGGCGGCCTCGGCCAGCGCTACACCGACCAGCTCGTCCAGACGCTGGAGCAGCGCGGGTACGTCGGCTTCGGTGACGGCATCGAGGTGCTCCGTACGATCACCCCCGCCGAATGGGAGGAGCAGGGCATGGCCGCTGGCACGCCGTTCGCCGCCGCGCACAGCCTCTTCCAGACCGGCCCGTTCCGCCCGTCGAACCTGCACCGGACGCTCTCCAACGTGGTCTTCACCGGCTCCGGCACTCAGCCCGGGGTGGGTGTACCGATGGTGCTGATCTCCGGCAAACTCGCCGCCAACCGGATCACCGGTGCCGGCCGATGAGTGGGGAGAAACTGCGATGAGCGCACGGGAAGCACACCAGGTCGAGCTGGTCGACGACAGCGGCCGGCCGCTCGGCGCGGCCACCGTGGCCGATGCCCACCAGGCGCCGGGGCAGCTGCACCGCGCCTTCTCCGTCCTGCTGGTCGACCCGGCGGGGCGGGTGCTGCTCCAGCGCCGGGCCGCGGTGAAGACCCGGTTCCCCGAGCGGTGGGCCAACTCCTGCTGCGGTCACCCGCAGCCCGGCGAGGCACTGGCCGAGGCCGCCAACCGGCGGCTCGCCGAGGAGCTCGGCGCCGGACCGGTCGCGCTGACCGAGGTGGGGGTCTACCTCTACTACGCCGAGGACCCGGCCACCGGCCGGGTCGAGTTCGAGTACGACCACGTGCTGCGGGCCGACGTACCGGCCGACGTCACCGTCCGGCCGGACCCCGACGAGGTGTCCGAGCTGCGCTGGACCGACCCGGCCGGACTGCTGACCGAGATCGACGCCAACCCCCGGTCGTACGCCCCCTGGCTGGGCGGGGTGGTGAGTCGGCTGCTGCGGCCGACGGGGTCGGCCGCGGGTGACCCCGCCGGCCCGGTGGTCCCGCCCGGCGTTCCGGCGGATGACGCGTCGGAGCGGTCGGGTGGCCGATGAGCCGCTGAGCGCGGGGGCTGTCGCACGCCGACTGGGCGTGGCGGTCACCACGCTCCGCACCTGGCACCAGCGCTACGGCCTCGGTCCGAGCCAGCACGTCCCCGGCCACCACCGGCGCTACACGCCGGCGGATCTCGCGCGCCTGGAGATCATGCGCAAGCTCACCGCCGAGGGGGTCGCCCCGGCTGAGGCGGCGCGCTGGGCGAAACAGAGCCCGACGGTCAGCCCCGGCGCGGAGGCACGGCTGCGCGCCGGCACCGGGCGCGACGGCGGCGGGCAGACCATCCCGGTGGGCCGGGCCGGCCCGGCGGCCCGGGGCCTGGCCCGGGCCGCCATGCGGCTGGACGCCGCGGCGATCAGCGACACGATCGGGCGCACGCTGGCCGCCAACGGGGTGGTCGCCACCTGGGACGGTCTGCTGCGCCCGGTGCTGGCCGGCATCGGCGAGCGGCACGCCGCCACCGCCGGCCTGATCGAGGTCGAGCACCTGATGTCCCGGTGCGTCTCCGAGGCGTTCGCCACCGTCGGCCGGGCCGGTACGCCCACCGGCCCCGCCCGGATCCTGCTCTCCTGCGCCGACGAGGAGCAGCACACCCTCCCGCTGGAGGCGTTGGCCGCCGCGCTCACCGAGGCCGGGGTCGCGTACCGGATGCTCGGCGCCCGGGTGCCGGTGGCGGCGCTGATCGAGGCGGTCAACCGGACCGGGCCGGCGGCGGTGGCGATCTGGTCGCACACCCGCGCCACCGCCGATCCCGGGCAGCTCTCCGCCCTGCTCGGCGTGCCTCGCCGGCCGCTGCTGGTGTTGGCCGCCGGGCCGGGCTGGCGGGCCGACACCCTGCCCGCCGGGGTGGTCCGGCCGGTGGACCTGGCCGAGGCGGTCTCGCTCGCGCTGGCCGTACGGGACTCGTTGGACCAGTCGCCCGGGAGCTGACGGCACTGCCGGATCGGAGCGCCGTCCACTACCGTCGGGGCGTCCGCGTACCCGAATCCCCCCTCGGAGTGGCGATGCGTGCACGCTCTGTCATGACAGTCGTCCTCGGCCTGGTCCTGCTGCTACCCGCCGGCTGCGGCGATGCGCAGCCGGCGAGGGACCGGGCGGACGCCCCCGGGCCGTCGGCGGCACCGCAGCTGTCCACGCCGCCGACGGCGCCGCCGCCGCCGACCAGCAAGCCCCGGCCCCGGCTACGGCCGAAGCCCACCACCCTGCCCGCCGGGCTGCACCGCGCGACCGGCGTACGCGGGGTGGCGTTGACCTTCGACGACGGCCCGGACCCGGTCTGGACGCCGAAGGTCCTCGACCAGCTCCGGGCGGCCCGGGTGACCGCGACGTTCTGCGTGGTCGGCAGCCAGGTCCGCCGCCATCCTCAGTTGCTGGCCCGGATCGTCCGCGAGGGCCACCAGCTCTGCAACCACACCTGGGGGCACGACCTGGACCTGGGCCGCCGTCCGGTGGCCGAGATCCGGGCCGACCTGGTCCGGACCAACAAGGAGATCCGGGCCGCCGTGCCGGAGGCCAAGGTGCCGTTCTACCGGCAACCGGGCGGGCGGTGGACGCCGGAGGTGGTGGCGGTGGCGCGACAGCTCGGCATGCGGTCGCTGCACTGGAGCGTCGACCCGCAGGACTGGTCGAAGCCGACCGCGCCGACCATCATCAAGCGGGTCGAGGGCGCGGTACGCCCCGGCGCGATCGTGCTGCTGCACGACGCCGGGGGCGACCGGGGCCCCACCCTGGCCGCATCCCCGCGCCTGATCCGCCACATCGACCGCCGGTTCGGCATCGTCCGACTCCGGTGACACCCCGTCTGAGCACCCCTTTCGTGGTTCGGCGCGCCGTTTTCCATACCGGTTTGGTCGACCGGGACGGCATGGCATATGCTTCTCATGCCTCCGGCGGGGCCGGATGGGAGCAAGTCCGCTTGAAGTTGCGAGTGTGCAATGATGGCGGGGCCGCCCTCATCGTCTAGCGGCCCAGGACGCCGCCCTTTCAAGGCGGTAGCACGGGTTCGAATCCCGTTGGGGGCACGGTCCGGCTTCGGCCGGATGCAACACCAGCAACACCAGCCAGGTCCTGTGGAGCAGTTGGAGTGCTCGCCGCCCTGTCAAGGCGGAGGTCGCGGGTTCAAGTCCCGTCAGGACCGCCAGCGCTGACGCCGCGTGAACCATTGCGCGGCGTTCTGCGTATCGGAGCATGTGACCCTTTCGGCGGTTGCCCCGCCCTCGGGTAACATGGTTCGAAGCACCACGGCCAGGTAGCTCAGTTGGTACGAGCGTCCGACTGAAAATCGGAAGGTCGGCGGTTCGACCCCGCCCCTGGCCACATAGCCTTTCGCCGGGCTACAGAGATCCCCGCCAGCGGAAACGCCGGTGGGGATCTTGCTGTTTGCGCCCGAGCCGGACCGATCGCCGCTGCCCGTGATTGACCGCTCCTGGCCTGTGATCACCGCCACTACTCGCACGCCTGGTCGCAAATCTCCTCGTGTTGTTCTGGCCCGGCGCATCCCTGGCCGGCCACACCTCGATCGGCGGCGTCTGGACGGCCCGCCTCAGCCCTCCGGCTGCCTCCGACCACACACCCTGGCCCTGGTCTGCGCGGCTTGCCCGGGTCGGTGGCTGGCGGGATGGCCTACCAGATCTGAAGTCGGACGAGGGACGGCGTCAGCGCGTGATCGCCCGAAATGCGGAGCCGGGCGGTTCCGGGTTCGTCAGTGATCACCCGCATGGAGATCCAGTCGTTCGGGTCGTGCAGGATGAACTCGCCGTACTCAGACGAAATGGTGCCGTCGTAGAGAGTGAGGCCTTCGTGTGTCAGCTGCTCCGAGGCGAACACCTCCGCCGTGACCGGCCCCTCCACTGAGGACTGGACGCGCAGATAGAGGGAGTCAGTCACCGCGTGCACGCCGTCGCGGCTGTCCCAGCCCTCGTGCGTGTCCACCGATTCGACGTCGCGGAAGATCAGTAGCCCGTGCTGTACGGATGCGCAGAAAGAGCCGAGGAAGTCGTCGGTCGTCACCAGAGCCCGCTCTCGATCGGTTGATCGCTGGGGAACGATACTGGCACCTTGGCCTCGCTCCGTCGGCCCACGAGAGCTAGTCCCGCCGCAGAGCGAGCCATCCCGCCGCAGTAACGAAAAGGATCAACGCCACCCCGAGCAGGGCGAGTCTGGCCGCGGTGGGCATGGATACGAGCGACGCAACTTGCTGGATGAAGAGGCCTGCGCCTAGAAGCGCAACACCGCCCCCGATTCGGACCGGCTGGGGACGCGACTCCGGGGCCGAACGTCCAAACCCGAGCCGTCCTCGGGGCAACTGGCGCGTCACGGCGACGCGGACACCGAAGATGAGTAACGCCAGGCTGATGAATCCCACCACCAGGCGAACGGCGGCTAGCACCGACTCCTCGCCACTCAGGCTCATGCGGCCTCAATTCCCGGCTGCCAAGATCCCTACGCTGCCGCACTCGACGCTCTGCTCTGCGCCGAGGGACTGCACGGTGGACCTCGCTGCGCCTGCCCCGGTCAGGAAATGCCTTGGCGGGTCGCGGCGGAGCCGGAAAGATCGCACGTGAGGTGACCCGAGTGCGGACGCGACTGCGGCAGATGCGCATTGGTGCGCGGACCTTCGTGTGGCGCGCGCAGATCCGGCACGTGCGTGGCAGCGGTGACTGCCACCGGTGCGTTCGGCTGCGGGTGTGGGGCGCCGGGAAGACGAGCCAGGCACTCCAGACGGATCTACTCTCGGTCGCCTGGCCGGCGCCATGGGGAGCATGCGCCACCGACGGCGCGTACCCGACGCCGGCCGACGTTCGGGCCGTCATCAGCTACGCCTTGGAGCACGGATGGCAGCCCGAGGGGCAGGGCGGAACGTTCGTGCTGTCCGAGCACGAGCACGCGGCTGGGTTCACCTTGCCCGATTTCCTCATGACCGATCGGCTCCGGACGCGCGAGAGCGCCGACCCCACGATCCGAGTGATCCACGCCTCCGAGCTTGGTCAGGGAGCATGACGTCCTCGGCACATCGACTCTGAGCAATTTCGCGCGACGGTCGGACCGGACCGGCCTCATCTGCACGATCTGCGACAGTCCCGGGACGGCCGATGGTGCGGAGCGCAGCCCCTTACGGGCAGGGTTCGTGTTCGCTGTCGCACCAACGCTCTAGGGTCCCGGGCCGTGGCGATTCCCGATCTCGTGCCCATCTCGTACGAGCCTGACTACCGCACCGACACCATCGGCCGGTACGACGAGGGGCAGTTCTTCGCCTCCGTCACCGCCACCGTGGCGGAGGGCAGCGGCAGCAGGCCCGACTGGTACCGGGGCAAGCGGTGGTACGCCGTCCTGCACTGTTTCGACTTCGAGGGCACCCACACCCGTTCGGACATCTGGTTCGCCGGCACCAGTGAAGATGAGGACGCTTCCATCGGCCGGGCCGAAGCTCGCCTCGCCGAGTGGCTCGACGCGCTGCCCGGCCGGGTCTTCGACGACATCGCCATCCGGCTCTTCCAGGTCGAGACCGACGGGCACATCTTCGGACTCGTCGACGGATCGGAGCTTTACGACGGCGAGGACCACGCGGAGTTCCTGCCCGACGATCTCGGTTTCGACCCGCCCTGGGACGGCTGCTACGACACCTGAGCCCCTGATCCCACGGGCAACCCCTTTCGGGGCGTCTGCCGCCGACGGGCGCGGCCCGGGCTACCGGAGCACAGATCGTCTAATCCGGCTATCATCACGCTGTGGCGATTGATTGTGCGCCCGGACTCGCCCCCGCGGTGGCGCTGTTCCGGTCTCTCGGCGACCCGACCCGGCTGGCCGTCCTGCGCCGGCTCGCGACCGGCGAGGCGCGGGTGGTGGACCTGACCGGCGAGTTGGGGTTGGCGCAGTCGACGGTGTCGAAGCACCTGGCGTGCCTGCGTGACTGCGGCCTGATCGACTACCGGGTGCAGGGGCGCCAGTCGTTCTACGCCCTGACCCGGCCGGAGCTGCTGGACCTGCTGCGCTCGGCCGAACAGGTCCTCGCCGCCACGGGCGAGGCGGTCGCGCTCTGCCCGGTCTACGGGACGCCGTCTGACTCCTCGGCGGAGATGGCCGGATGAGCACGTCACTGCTGACCCCCGAGCGGCGGGCGGTGCTGTCCCGGCGCAGCCTGTGGCTGGCCTACGCCACCGCCGGCTACAACCTGCTGGAGGGCCTGGTGGCGATCGCCGCGGGCGCGGCGGCCTCCTCGACGGCGTTGATCGGCTTCGGCCTGGACTCGTTCGTCGAGGTGTCCAGCGCCGCGGTGCTGATCTGGCAGTTCCGCTCCCGCGTGCCGGAGGAGCGGGAACGGCTGGCGCTGCGGCTCATCGGCGCGTCGTTCTTCGCCCTGGCCGCCTGGGTGACCTTCGACGCCGCGCGGTCGCTGCTGGCCGGCGGCGACGCCGACGCCAGCCCGGTGGGGATCGGCCTGGCGGTCGCGTCGCTGCTCGTGATGCCGCTGCTCGTGCGGGCCAAGCGGCGCACCGGCCGGGAACTCGGCTCGGCCACCGTCATGGCCGACTCGACCCAGACCATGCTCTGCACCTGGCTGTCCGCGGTGCTGCTCGTCGGCCTGGTCCTCAACGCCGCCTGGGGCTGGTCCTGGGCCGACCCGGTCGCCGCGCTGGTCATCGCCGGCGTGGCGGTCAAGGAAGGCGTCGAGGCCTGGCGCGGTGAACACTGCGCCGACTGCGGGCCCCTGCCGGCCGGCGCGACCGCCGAGCCGGGCTCGGACTGCGCCGACGGCTGCTGCGCCGAACGGAAGACCTGACCCCACCCTCAACCGTCGCGGCGCGACTGGGCCTGGCGTCGCTGGGCCATCCCGCCCTGGATCGCCTCCCAGACGCTGCGTCCGGCCTGCCGGAGCGTCTCACCCGCCTGCTCGGCGAACTGGGACGCCTGAGCCGCACCACCCTCGCCCGGCTGGTCGCCCGCCCCGGGCTGTCCCTGCCCCGTCCGGTCGCCCTGCGGCTGCCCGGGGCCGCCCCCGGTCGCGGCGCGCGACTCCCGGTCACCGGCGGTCGCACCCCGGTCCGCCGGGCGGTCCCCCTCGGTCTCGGGCTGCTCCGTCGGGCCGGCGTGCGGGGTGCCGAGCGGCGGCTCCGGCGGCGATCCCACCGGCGAGCCGGCCGGTGACTCCGGACGCGGGCCGACGGGCCGTTCGGTCCGGACCGAGGGCTCCTGGCGGGGGCCGGCGGGCCGCTCAGCTCCGCCGGTGCCCGGTGACGAGGCGCCGCCCCCGCGGGGCAGCCGGTCGGCCACCGCGCCGACCGACCCGACCTGCTGGCCCGCCGCCTGACCGCCCGGTGCACCCGCCTGGTCGGCGACCGGTGCGGCGGCCACGTCGGAGGGCCGGTCGGCCGACCGGTTCACGTCGTTCAGCGAGGTGTTCGCGGAGCTGGCCAGGGCCTGGATGACCTCCGGGTTGCGGTCGATCGTGGTCAACGCGCGGTCCAGGATCTGGATCAGCTTCTCCAGCCGGACCTTCAGCAACGCCTCGGCGCGTACGCCCTCGATGTCCAGCTCGACGCCCTCGAGGTGGACCCGGACGCCGGCGTCCAGCTGGAGCAGGTTCGCCAGCCGGGCGCGCAGTGACAGGTCCGCGTCGAGCCCGTCCACCGCGAGCCGGATCGAGTCCACCGACAACCGCGGGACGTCGAGCAGGACGTCCGGCTCGGCCTCGCGGCCCGCACCGGCCCGGTCCGGTTCCCGTCGTTCCGCCCCACTCTGACTCATGCTCCCGCTCCCACCCCGGGCCCGGCCGCCGAGCCGCGTCAGCCGCGGTTACCCGCTTTGCCGGCGGCCATCCGCGAGCGCTTCGCACGGTCCCGCCGGGCCGGTTCCACTGTCCGATAGGGGGCAGGGCGCGAAGCTGCACAGCGAGGCATCAGCCGGTATGGTCCGGACCTATGGGACAGGGGATGGCGGATCCGGAGAACATCCGGCAGGACGTCGAGCGGTACGCGCTCCGCAGCTCGCTCCTCGTCCCGGCCACCGCCGAGCAGGCGTACGCCGTGTTCACCGGGGCGCTGGCCGAGTGGTGGGTGCGGGAATACACCTGGTCCGGTCCGGCGGCGCTGGCCGACCTGGGCATCGAGCCGAGGCCCGGCGGCATGCTCTACGAGATCGGCCCGTACGGCTTCCGCGGCGACTGGGGCCGGGTGCTCACCTGGGATCCGCCCCGGCGGCTCGTCTTCACCTGGCAGATCGGCCCGGACCGGGTGCCGGTGCCGGACCCCGCCCGGGCCAGCGAGGTGGAGGTGCTCTTCCTGCCCGACGGTTCGCAGACCCGGGTCGAGGTGGAGCACCGGTACTTCGACCGGCACGGTGAGGCCGCCGAGGGCTACCGCAAGGCGCTCACCGCCGGCTGGCACGAGCTGCTCAGCCGCTACCTGGCCACGGTCACCCGGGGCACGACGTCGGGCTGAGCGTTCACCCGGCGATGCCCCGCTCCGGGCCGACACCGTCGGCCACCCCACGACCGCCCAGGTCCGCCCGGCGGCCCGCCACCGCTCCGGCGGTGAAGCCGGAGCCGGCCAACCGGCGGGGCGCGGCGGTACGCAGCCGCGGGTAGATCTCCGACAGCCGGCTGGCCACCCGGTCGGAGCGGTCGGCGAGGACCAGCGCCACCCCCGTCGCCGCTCCGGTGCGCGCCACCGCACCCGCCTCCGCCGCCCGCAGCCGCTCCCCGACCACCCGGGCGAACCCGGCCAGCCAGGAACGGCGGAAGGCGGCCGGGTGCTCACCGGCGGGCACCGCCGTCCCGGCCAGCCCGTGCGCGGCCTGCACCAGCAGCGAGGTGAAGAGCAGGTCCACCCGTTCCAGGTCGCTGGCGAAGCCGAACAGGTGCATCGCGAAGCCGCTGCCCTCGCGGCGGCGTACGCAGCGGCAGCGCAGCGGGTCGGCGACGGCCGCGAGCAGCCCCGCCTTGTCCCGGGCGTACGGGGCGAGCACCTCGACCACCCGGTCGCCGACCGGGTCGGTGGCCGGGTCCCGGGCGGCCAGCAGCGCCCGGTCGACGCCGTACCGGGCGATCAGCTCGGTGGCCTTGGCGGTGAAGGCCGCGGACTCGGCGGGCGTGCAGGCCGGGTCCTCCGCCTTCGCCAACAGCTTGCGCACCTTGCTGAGCATCGCCTCGGACATGCCACCAGAGCTATCACATCGGCGGGATGGTCCACGTCGGACGGAGCGGCCGATACCATGACCACGCTCAGCGCCCTGACCGCAACGCAGGGTCCACCCCCTACCCCCTGGAGGCAGCACCCATGGCATCCCCGGTCGCCGGCCTGACGGCCACCACGGCGGCGCTCTCCCTGCTCGCCCTCGGTTCCCCCGCCCAGGCCGCCCCCGAGACCAATCTCGCCGCGTCCGCCGCCAGCTGCTACGGCGGCGCGGTCCGCTCGTACTTCGAGGTGGCCCGCTCCGGCGGCGACGCCGGGCCCTACCGCACCAGCACGCGGTGCCGCGACATCAACGTCCGTAACGCCAGCCAGTTCGGCGTCGAGGCGTGCGTGATCTTCATCGACCGGACGGACAGCTGCAACTACCGGACCTACCTGCCGTCGAAGTCCGACTTCACCACGGTCGCGACCAACGTGCGTGACGGAGTCCGGTTCCAGGTCCGCTTCGAGACGCTGCGCTACGAGTACGAACCGCTGATCGCGTACCACGCGTTCTGAGCGGCGACGGCGCGGCGCCCGGCCCCGGAGGTCGGGCGCGGCGCCGTCAGCCGGCCCGACTGCGCAGGGTGGCCACGGTCGAGCCGGCGAGGGTGAGCAGGCAGTCGGGCAGCAGCCCGTCGGCGGCCGCCGCCCCGAAGAGCGCCTCGCCGGTGTCCGCGTCGTGGTTGGCGTACGCGCTGACGAAGCGCGCCACCCAGCGGGCGTCGTACCCGGCCTCGTCGATGCCGGGGAAGTCGAGCGCGCAGGCTCCCGGCGGTGGCGCGTCGCCGACCATGGTGGCGGCGAGGCACCAGGCGACCCCGTACGCCCCGGCCAGGCCGGACCGGTCGACCACGGCGTCGAAGGTGCCCACCACCGCGTCACCGTCCCCGGCCAGCGCCGAGCGGAGCACGGCGGTCGCGTCGGCGATCGTCTGGTCCGGTTCGTCGGTCACCTGCGGCACGGTAGGACCGCAGGTCAAGCGGTGACCCGCGACAGTGTCCCGGTGACGGAGCGTACGCGGAGATGTCGGGCCGCCGACGGCGGCCGGCACCACGCTGTTATGGACCACACGGGCACGCTATGGTGCCCCAGCGGACCTCCCCGTTGGAAGGACGACCATGTACGTAACACGCGGCCCGCGCGCTGCCATCCTGGCCGCCGGTGCGGCGTTCCTGCTCGTCACAAGCGCCTGCGGGACGACCGACAAGCCCGAGGAGTCGAGCGCCCCACAGGTGCGCCTGTACGGCACCGACGGCAACATGCTCAACTCCTTCGCCACCGAGCTGAAGGAGCGGGCCAACCTGGTCGACGGCATGAAGGGCACCACACCCCTGACGCCGTTGACGGACGACTTCAAGGAGCGGCTGCTCGCCATCGACCCGAAGCTCGCCGACTTCCTCTACGCGGCCGAGGCGTACGACGCCGTGATGATCAGCGCGCTGGCCGCGCAGCTGGCCGGCAGCACCGACCCGGCGGCCATCTCCCGGCAGATAGTCGGGGTGACCACCAACGGGCAGCGCTGCGGGGACGCGGCGTCCTGCCTGGCGCTGGCGCGGGACGGGCAGGACATCGAGTACCGGGGGCCGTCGCTGACCCGGGCCGGCTTCACCGACGCCGGTGAGCCCGCCACGGCCAGCTACGCCACGCTGCACTTCGACGACCAGAAGATCAACGACGTCAAGACGGAGTTCGTCGGCGCCGGGGACGAGACCGGGGTGAGCACGAAGACCCCGCCGAAGCCGAAGAAGCAGAAGGGCGGCGGGAGCGACCGTAGCGACGGCTCTCCGCTGATCCTCGGCGGCCTGCTGCCGAAGACCGGTGACCTGTCCCTGGCCAATCCGTCGCTGGCCGCCGGCGCGGCGCTGGCGGTCAAGGAGGTCAACGCGGCGGGCGGCGTGCTCGGCGAGCCGGTGAAGTGGATCGACGGCGACGACGGCACCAGCGAGCAGGTGGCCAAGGCCACCGTGGCGTCGCACATCAGCAAGGACGTCCAGGTCATCATCGGCGCCGGCGGCTCGGGCATCTCCAGCTCGGTGCTGCCCGACGTGGTGGCCGCGGGACGGATCCTGTTCTCCCCGTCCAACACCGACGCGGGCCTGACCACCGTGGACGACAAGGGTCTCTACTTCCGCACCGCCCCGCCGGACAGCCTCCAGGGGCGGGCCCTGGCCGACGTGGTCCTGCGCGACGGACCGGGCAAGGTCGTGGTGGTGGCCCGCAAGGACTCCTACGGCGAGGGTCTCCAGGAGACGGTCCGCGCCGAGCTCGAGCGGGCCGGTCTCGGCAGCGACCGGGTGAAGCTGCTGACCTACGAGCCCCCGGCGGACGCCAAGGCGGCCCCGGTGGACTTCAGCGGCCTGGCCCGGGAGATCAAGGACTACCGCCCCGAGGCCGTCCTGATCATCGGCTTCGCCGAGTCCGCCGGGCTGATCCGGGCGCTGGACGACGCGAAGGTGTCGATCCGGCACTGAGCGCAGACGTCGACGGCCGCACCGGTTCCCCGGTGCGGCCGTCGTCGCGTACGGGGGGTCAGCGGGAGCCGCGCCGCTCCAGGAACTCGGTCATCCGCCGCCGCTTCTCCTCGTCCTCGAAGAGCACCGCCTGGCTGACCAGGTCGAGGTGGGGGTGGGCGGCCGGGGGCGCGTCGATCGCCAGCTTGGTCAGCCGCAGCGCCAGCGCGGAGCCCTTGGCGATCGCGTCCAGCAGCTCGTGCGCGGCCGGCAGCAACTGCTCCGGCTCGTCGACGACCCGGTTGACCAGGCCGATCCGCAGCGCCTCCGCGGCGTCGACCCGCCGGCCGGTGAAGAGCAGCTCCTTGGCCCGGGCCTCGCCGATCAGCGCCGGCAGCCGGTAGGTCGCGCCCGCGCCGGCCAGGATGCCCAACCGCACCTCGGGCTGGCCGAAGAACGCGCGGGCCGTGCAGACCCGCAGGTCGCAGGCGTACGCCAGCTCGGCGCCGCCGCCCAGCGCCGGACCGTCCACGGCGGCCACGGTCGGCATCGGCAACGCCCGGATCCGGGCGAAGGCCCCCTGGTTGATCGCGGCGAGGGCGTCGGAGCGTCCCCGCTCGCGCAGCTGGCCGATGTCCGCCCCGGCGGCGAAGATGCCGGCCGCGCCACCGGTGAGCAGCAGCAGCCGGGGCCGGGCCTCCAGCTCGGCGCAGACCTGGTGCAGGTCGTCGATCAGGTCGGCGTCGATGGCGTTGCGCTTCTCCGGCCGGTCCAGCGTCACCACCAGCCGGTCGGGCAGCTCCTCGATCCGCAGTCCGCTCACGGCGTCACCTCAGTTCGCGACTGCGGGGCTCGCAAGACCGGCTCACTCCTCACGCTCACGGCGTCTCCTCAGTCTTGCGGCCGTCCACCCAGCGGTAGAAGCCCTGGCCGGACTTCTTGCCCAGCTTCCCGGCGGCCACCAGCTCCAGCAGCAGCGGCGGCGGCGCGAAGCGGTCCCCGTACGCGGCCTGGAGGGTGCGCGCGATGTCCAGCCGGACGTCCAGCCCGACCAGGTCGGTGAGCTCCAGCGGGCCGACCGGGTGCCGGTAGCCGAGCACCATCGCCTTGTCGATGTCGGCCGGGGAGGCCACCCCGTCGGCGACCATCCGGATCGCCTCCAGGCCGAGGGTGACCCCGAGCCGGGAGGTGGCGAAGCCGGGCATGTCCCGTACGACGACGGGGTCCTTGCCCAGCCGGCCGGCGAGCGCGACGGCCGCGTCGGTGGTCTCCGCGTCGGTGGCCGGGCCGACCACGACCTCCAGCAGGGCCATCGCCCAGACCGGGTTGAAGAAGTGCAGCCCGACGAAGCTTCCCGGCCGGGCCAGCGGTTCGGCGAGCTCGGCGATGGGGATGCTGGAGGTGTTGCTGCCGAGCAGCGCGGGCCGCAGCCCCTCGGCCTCGCGCAGCACCGTCCGCTTGAGGTCGGGCCGCTCGGGGACGGCCTCCACGATCACGTCCGGCTCCGGTGCGACCTCGCCCAACGCCGCGCGCAGGGTCAGCCGCGCCCGGTTGTCGGCGGCCTCCTCGGCGCGGAGCTTCCCGCGCTGGACCGCCCGGTCCCACAGCTCGCCCAGGCGGGCGGCGGCGGCTTCCGACCGGTCCCGGTCGACCTCCACGAGTTCCACGGCGTAGCCCGCCCCGGCGGCGACGTAGGCGATCCCGAGCCCCATCGTGCCGGCACCGACGACGACCAAACGACCACTCATGACGCTCCCTCGCTGCGCGCGGCGACGCGCGGGGTCTCCGTCGCGCCGTGCCGCCGCTCCTGGGTGCGACCCTATGCAGCACCGCTCCGGGCGGCATGCGTGGGGGATCACCGGAACGGGTACAGACGGCCCTCAACGTCAAGGGAAGGACGTGGCCACATGAGCCAGGCACCGGAGACCGTGGACGGCACCGAGGGTGGGGAGATCGTGGAGACGCGCGGCGACGAGCGCGTCGACCTGCTCCGCGCCGACACCAACAACGACGGCAGGACCGACGTGTGGGTGGTGGACACCGACGGCGACGGCAAGGCCGACCTGTTCCAGTTCGACACCGACGGCGACGGCAAGGTGGACATCACGATGGTCGACATCGACGAGGACGGCACCCCGGACGAGGTGGTGGACGGCGACGGCGGCCTCCCGCCCGAGCAACTCCCCCCGACCGTCCAGCTCTGAGCCGATCGGGGCGGCCCCTGTCCTCGCCTGGGCGGGGCAGGGGCCCCTCCCCTGACCGCCCCCGCCGGACGCGGCCCCGGCCCGCCCAGGGCGTGATCAGGGCGCCCGGCGCAGCGTCGCCAGGTAGTACGGGGCGTCCCGGTCGTCCACGTCGGCCAGTGTCCAGCCGGTGCCCCGGACCAGCTCGGCCAGCTCCGCGGCGGAGCAGACCAGGTAGTCGAACCAGTGGGTGCCCAGTTCCCGGTAGCGCAGCCGCAGCCGGAGCTGGCCGCCGAGCCGGCCCCGGCGGCGGTTCAGCTCGTGGTAGGCGGTGTGCACCGGGTCCCTCGTGCCGTACGGGTCGGTGCCGTGGGCGATGACCTGGGCGCCCGGCCGGGCCAGCGCGGCGAGCGCGGCGAGGAACGTGGGCGCCCGCTGCCGCCCCTCGATCAGCCCGAGGTTGTTGCCGAGCAGCAGGAACGTGTCGTAGCGCCGGTCGTCCGCGGCGTGCTCGTCGACCGTGCCGAGCACGAGGTTCCGTACGCCCCGGTGCCGGCTCACCCGCAGCGCCCCGGGGGAGATGTCCAGCCCGGTCACGGGTACGCCCCGCTCCTGGAGCGCCAGCGCGATCCGGCCGCCGCCGGTGCCGATGTCCAGCGTCGCGCCGCGGACCCGGTCCACGGCGCGGTGGTCGTACGGCTGCCAGTGTTCGGGTTCGTCCAGGTAGTGCGCGGCGGGCGCGCCGTTGATCAGTCCGTCGTCCCGCTCGATGATCTCGATGACCGGTCGGGGCAGCCGCCCGCCGGCGAGCGGACGGGGGCCGACGCCGGTCTTCACCGCGTACGCGTCGCGCAGCATCTCGCCGAACACGTCGCCGATCCTGGGTTCGCCGGTCACGAGGTACACGCTAACCGGCCGCCGCGGTCGTATCCTGGGCGCGTGACGGAGCTGGACCGCCTGTCGGCGGAGAAGTACGTCCTGCTGACGACGTTCCGCAAGGACGGTCGGGCGGTGCCGACCCCGGTCTGGGCGGTCCGCGACGGTGACACCCTGGCGGTCTGGACGGCGGCCGACTCCGGGAAGGTCAAGCGGATCCGCCGGGACGGCACGGTGACCGTGGCGCCCTGCGACGTGCGCGGCCGGCCGCACGGCGAGGCGGTGCCCGGCCACGCCGTGCTCAGCAGCCCGGAGGACACCGACCGGATACGCGGCCTGATCAAGCGCAAGTACCGTCTCGTCGGCCGGCTGACCCTGCTCGGCAGCCGGCTGCGCCGGGGTCGCGGCGGCACCGTGGGCATCCGGGTCACGGTGCGGGAGTAGGGCCCGGACATGGTTCAGGGGCGGTGGATCGTCGCTGTCGCGACGTCCGCCCGCCCCTGAGACCGGAACGTCTCTCGGCGCTGCCGGTGGTCAGTCCCCCTGACGCTGCTGGGGAATCTGCCCCTGCAGCAGGGCCCGCACCTCCGACTCGCGGTACCGACGGTGGCCACCCAGAGTCCGGATCGCGCTGAGCTTGCCCGCCTTGGCCCACCGGGTCACCGTCTTCGGGTCGACACGGAACATCGACGCCACCTCGGCCGGCGTGAGTAGCGGCTCTGGTTCGTGCGTTCGCGATGCCATCGGTCACTCCTCCACATGTATAGACATCGGCCGGGGTCCCGCCGGCCGACGCGTCTCCCATGGTCCGGCTAGTCCCCGATGTCCGACATGGGCCGAACGGCCGAAGGTCCCTAGACGGACGGATGAACCATGCCCGATTTATCTGACTTTTACACGGCAGAAACTACCTTATTCGGACTGATGATCACGGTTCGTGATGCGTCAACTACGAGGCTGGCTCATCTCCGACACCCTGGACGGGCGTTTCGTGGTCAATTGCACCGCTCCAGCAGTTGGACCGCCCGCCACCGGGCGACCAGCCGGTCGTACGCGCTCGACGCCTCCTCGGCCTCGCCCCGGGAGAGGCCGGCCAGCCCCGCCGCGACCAGCTCGGTCGAGTCGTCCGCGGCCAGCGTCTCGTCGGAGAGCAGCTGCACCAGGCCGCCGTAGTCCAGCTCCACCACCGAGCGCGGGTGGAACTCCTCCAGCCAGCGGGCGGCCTCCTCGACCGCCTCGGTGATCGGCACCTCGCCGACCGACTTGCGCAGCACCGACAGCGCCCGGGAGGCCCGCCGCCGGGCCTTGGAGATCTCGGTGCGGTAGCGCAGCGCCCGCCGCCCCGGCGCGGTGACCAGGTCCCGCTCCGCCGGCTCGAAGAGCACGAACCAGCGCAGCGGCACACCCCAGGTGGCGATCTGCTCGTGCAGGCGGGGGACGCCGTGCTCCAGCACCCGCGCACCGCTGCGCCAGTCCTCCACCACGGCCTTGGCCTGGCCGGCGAGGATCGGCGGGACGAACGCGTCGGCGATCACCGAGGGGACGCCGTCGCGGGCGCTCAACGCCGCCTCGGCCACCCGGATCCGCAGGTTCCACGGGCAGACCAGCAGGGTGTCGTCGGCCTCCAGGACGTACGCCTCGTCCGGCAGGTCGGGCAGTCGGGTCCAGCCGGCCCCGAGCGCCTCGATCACCGAGGTGCGTTGCCGCCCGGGCCCCTCCAGCGGCGCCACCGCCCGCCCCTCGCGCACGTAACGCCGCCAGTACGACTGGCGGTCCCGGTCGAAGGCGGTCAGCGGCTCGTACACGCGCAGGTAAGAAGCGAAGAGCGACGGCACGGCGCGATCCTCCCACGAATCGGGGGTCCACCGCCGTCGGCGTCCCGTGGGTCCTGCCGTGGACGGCAGTGCGGCCTGGACCGATATTAGGCTCAGCGGCACCGGCACCATCCCGCCGGCGCACCACCAGGTCCGCGTCCCACAAGGACGGCCACCGACACAGGAGCAAGCCATGGGCGTATTCGCGAGCACCGACGACCCGGGATCGACCGGCCACGAACAGGTCGTGTTCTGCCAGGACAAGCAGAGCGGCCTGAAGGCGATCATCGGCATCTACTCGACCGCGCTGGGCCCCGCGCTCGGCGGCACCCGGTTCTACCCGTACGCCAGCGAGGAGGCGGCGCTGGCGGACGTGCTCGACCTGTCCCGCGGCATGGCGTACAAGAACGCGCTGGCCGGGCTGGACCTGGGCGGCGGCAAGGCGGTCATCTGGGGTGACCCGGAGCAGATCAAGAGCGAGGCGCTGCTGCGCGCGTACGGCCGCTTCGTGGAGTCGCTGGCCGGCCGCTACTACACCGCCTGCGACGTCGGCACCTACGTCGCCGACATGGACGTGATCGCCCGGGAGACCAGCTACGTCACCGGCCGCAGCGTGGAGCACGGCGGCGCCGGCGACTCCTCCGTCCTCACCGCCTGGGGCGTCTACCAGGGCATGCGGGCCGCCGCCGAGCACGTCTGGGGCAGCCCGACGCTGGCCGGCCGCCGGGTCGGCGTGGCCGGCCTGGGCAAGGTCGGCAAGTACCTCACCGGGCACCTGCTGTCCGACGGGGCCGAGGTGGTGGCCACCGACGTCAACGCCAAGGCCGTCGAGTGGGTGGTCGCCAACCACCCGCAGGTCGAGCTGGTCGACGACGCCGCCGCGCTGGTCGCCGCCGACATCGACGTGTACGCCCCGTGCGCGCTGGGCGGCGCGCTCAACGACGACACCGTGCCGGCGCTGCGCGCCAAGGTGGTCGCCGGCGCGGCGAACAACCAGCTCGCCCACCCGGGCATCGAGAAGCTCCTCGCCGACCGGGGCATCCTCTACGCCCCCGACTACGTGGTGAACGCCGGCGGCGTGATCCAGGTCGCGGACGAGATCAACGGCTTCAACTTCGAGCGGGCCAAGCTGCGCGCCACGAAGATCTACGACACCACCCGGGAGATCCTCCGGCTCGCCGACGACGAGGGCGTACCTCCGGCGGTGGCGGCCGACCGGCTGGCCGAGCGGCGGATGGCCGACGTGGGCCGGCTGCGCTCGATCCACCTGCGCTGAACCCGACCCGGGGTGCGGGCACCCGCCCGCGCCCCGGGGCACCCGCCACATCTCCGGGCGGCTCGCGGGACTCTGGCGGGGTTTACGGCGGTCGGCGAAGTAGGCTTTGTTCGGGATGCTTCGGGGAGGTTTGTCCGGTGTCACGGCCGGTCCCGGCGACCGCCCCTTACCGGGTACACTCGGTGACGGCCGGATGACTGCGACGCGCAGGACCGGCCGACGGTAACCCGAGGTGCCGAAGGACGGCATCCCCATGTACCGTAAGAGCCACGAGAGATGCCTGACGTCATCGGGGCCCGCCTTCGGGCTGCCCCGCATTCTGTGCGAGGGGGTCGAGCCATGGGGCGCGGCCGTGCTAAGGCCAAGCAGACGAAGGTGGCCCGGGAGTTGAAGTACCACTCCCCGAACACCGACCTCACCGCCTTGCAGCGCGAACTGGCGGGTGCTGGTAAGTCTGAGCACAACTTCGACGACGACTACAAAGAGTATGTCGACGACGATGATGAGGATCACGCGGACGACGACCCGGACACCTGGGTTCCTCCGACCCGCTGACCTCCGGTCGCATCTGAGCACGCGGTAACTCCCCCGCGTGCTCACGCATGTGCCCATCGAAGCAGCGCCAACGACCGACGGTCAGGGACCTCGCCGCGCCTCTCGGCAGGTCCCTGACCGCGGCCTCCGCGCTCAGCGCGGGCGGTTGTTCCAGTTGTAGAACGTCGGGATGTTCTCGAAGTGGTTCCAGGCGCAGACCGCGCCGGCGCCGTCGCCACCCGACACCTCCGCCCGTGCGCGACGCGCTGCCTCCGCCTCGTGGAGCAGGGCGGTCAGACCCGTGGTGGCCGCCCGGACCCGGTCCACGACCGGGTCGGTGGCACCTCCCCCGACGCGCTCAGGCTGCCGGTGACTGGTGGTCTCGGGCATGCTCCAACACTCCCTCCAATAGGCGGATCTTGCTGTTGCGGCAGTGCTCGGTCTCCGTGCCGTCGAACCGCCCCTGCTCGAAGTAGCGGTTCGCGGCGTGGCCGCCGCCGCAGAAGCCGAAGTAGGGGCAGGTGGAGCGGCAGGCCTCGACGCCGGCGAGGAACTCGCCCACCCACGGCGTCCGCGCCGCCCCGGCGAGGATCTCGCCCAGCGGGGTGGTCAGCACGTTGCCGCTGCTGAAGTCGCCGTAGCGGGCGTCGGTGAAGCCGGCCAGCTCCGGCGAGAGCACGACCACCGACCCGTCGTGACCGACCGTGGGGATCGGGTCGAGCCGCCGGGGCAGCAGCTCGTCGGCGGTGCCGTCCAGTACCGCGGCGGCGTACCGCAGCGACCACTCCACCTCCCGCAGGTGGATCCGGGGCGCCCGGCGCCAGGCCGCGACCAGTTCGGCCCAGAAGGCGGTCACGGCGGCCGCGTCCCGGGCGTTGGTCCGGGTGTTCACCCCCTCGGTCTCCTCGATGTTGACGCCGAGCACCTCGGCGCCGAGTTCGAGGAAGTAGTCGTACAGCTCGGTGGCGAGCCCCGGGGCGGGACGGCTCACCACCGCCAGCGCCGAGAAGGGCAGCCCGTGCCGGCGCAGCGCCTCGATCCCGCGCCGGATCCGGTCGTACGCCGGCCGGCCCGCCCGGGTCACCCGCTCGTCGTTGCGATCCCGGGGGCCGTCGACGCTCACGCTGACCCGCACCCGGCGCTCGGCGAAGAACGCGCACCAGGCGTCGTCGATCAGGGTCGCGTTGGTCTGGACGTGGTGCTCGACCTCCGGCCCGAAGGGCGCGATCAACGCGGCCAGGTGCTCCCGGCCGGCGGCGAGCGGCTCCCCGCCGTGCCACACGACGGAGAACCGGCCCGCCGTCGCCCACGGAGCCACCGCGGCGGCGACCGCCTCGGCGACCGCCACCGGCATCCGCCGGTCGGCGGAGCGGTGCGGCAGGTAGCAGTAGACGCAGTCCAGGTTGCACAGGGTGGTCGGCTGCATCACCACGTACGACGGGACGGGGGCGATGCCGCTCATCCCCGTCACCCGCTGTGCCCGAGCAGCCATCGGCCCTCCTCCCGTCAAGCCTGAGGTGGCCTTCAGGCTAGGCGGCGATGGCCACTCGGGTGAAGCCCTGATCAGGTGCGCGGATGATCAACAGAGCGTGATCAGCCCCGGGTGTGCTGGCCGATCATCTGGACGTTGCCGGAGCCCTCGATGATCTCGCCGGCCTGCCAGGCGTCCACGCCACGCCCGGTCAGGGTGGCCAGCGCGCGGTCGGCGTCCTCGGCCGAGACGATCGCGAACATGCCGACGCCCATGTTGAAGGTCGCCTCCATCTCCGGGTCGTCGATCCGCCCCTTGGACTGGATCAGGTCGAAGACCGGCTGCGGCTTCCAGGTGGAGCGGTTGACCACCGCGTCGACGTGCTCGGGCAGGACCCGGACCAGGTTGCCGGGGATGCCGCCGCCGGTGACGTGGGCGAACGCCCGCACCTCGGTCTCGGCGATCAGCTTCAGGCAGTCCTGCGCGTAGATCTTGGTCGGGGTGAGCAGCTCCTCGCCGAGGGTGCGCTGCCGGCCGAAGTCGTCGATCACCACGTCCAGCCGCATCCGGCCGGCGCCCAGCAGCACGTGCCGCACCAGGGAGTAGCCGTTGGAGTGCAGACCCGAGGAGCGCATCGCGATCACGACGTCGCCCACCTCGACCCGCTCCGGGCTGAGGATCTCGCTCTCCTCCACCACGCCGACACCGGTGGCGGAGATGTCGTACTCGTCGGGGCGCAGCACACCCGGGTGCTCGGCGGTCTCCCCGCCGAGCAGGGCGCAGCCGGCGTACCGGCAGCCGTCGGCGATGCCGGCGCCGATCTCGGCGACCTTGTCCGGCACGACCTCACCGGTGGCGATGTAGTCCAGCAGGAACAGCGGCTCCGCGCCGCAGGCCACCAGGTCGTCGACGACCATCGCGACCAGGTCGATGCCGACCGTGTCGTGGATGTCCATCTGCTGCGCGATCACCAGCTTGGTGCCCACACCGTCGGTGGAGGAGGCCAGGATCGGGTTCTTGTACTTCTTGGTGTCCAGCCGGAACAGGCCGGCGAAGCCGCCGAGGTCGCCCATGACCTCCGGCCGGCGGGTCTGCTTGACCTTCGACTTCAGCAGCTCGACCGCGCGGTCGCCCGCCTCGATCGACACTCCGGCGTCCGCGTACGAGACCGAGCGTTTGCGCGGCGCGCGGCCGGTGCCGGCCGTCCAGGGCTGGCGGTCGCCGCCGGCGCCCGTCGGGCTGCTTCCTGCGCCGCTGCGCTCGGACACGTGCGTCACGGTTCTCCCCTTTGTGGTTCTCGGTGCCGCGTCGGCGGAGTCCGGGCGGCACCGGGTGGTGCTACGGGTGGACGGTCGCGCCGCCCGGAGTGGCGACGAGCGGTGGGGCGGTGTGCTCCGGGATGTCGGCCGTCGCGTGGGCGACCCGACGTCCCACTCCTTCGAGCACGTGCTTGCCGATCAGGTTCCCGGCCGGCAGGTCGATCGGGTACTCCCCGTCGAAGCAGGCCCGGCAGAGCCGCGTCTTGGGCTGCTCGGTGGCGGCGATGAGACCCGACAGCGAGACGTAGCCGAGCGTGTCGGCGCCGATCGAGCGCCGGATGCCCTCGTTGTCCAACCCGTTGGCCAGCAGTTCGGCGCGGGTGGCGAAGTCGATGCCGTAGAAGCAGGGCCAGTTGACCGGCGGCGAGGAGATCCGTACGTGGACCTCCAGCGCGCCGGCCTCGCGCAGCATCCGCACGATCGCCCGCTGGGTGTTGCCGCGCACGATCGAGTCGTCGACCACGACCAGCCGCTTGCCCCGGACGTTCTCCCGCAGCGGGTTGAGCTTGAGCCGGATGCCGAGCTGGCGCAGCGTCTGCGAGGGCTGGATGAAGGTACGACCGACGTACGGGTTCTTCATCAGGCCCGCGCCGTAGGTGATGCCGGACGCCTCGGCGTAGCCGATCGCGGCCGGGGTGCCCGACTCCGGCACCGGGATCACCAGGTCGGCCTCGACCGGGTGCTCCTTGGCCAGTTGCCGGCCGATCTGCACCCGGGCGGAGTGCACGTTGCGCCCGGCGATGGTGGCGTCCGGACGGGCGATGTAGACGTACTCGAAGAGGCAGCCCTTCGGCTCCGGCGAGGCGAACCGGGTGGAGCGCAGGCCGTCCTCGTCGATCGCGATCAGCTCGCCCGGCTCGACCTCGCGGACCACGCTGGCGCCGACGATGTCCAGCGCGGCGGTCTCGCTGGCGACCACCCAGCCGCGCTCCAGCCGGCCGAGCACCAGCGGGCGCACGCCGTGCGGGTCGCGGGCGGCGTAGAGCGTCGACTCGTCCATGAAGACGAAGCTGAAGGCGCCCTTGAGCTGCGGCAGCACCTCCAGCGCGGCCCCCTCGACCGACAGGTCGGGGCGGCTGGCCAGCAGCATCGTCACCAGCGAGGTGTCGTTGGTGGCGCCGTCGGCGACCAGACCCCGCTCGGCGACCTCCTTCTGGAGGTCGGCGGTGTTGACCAGGTTGCCGTTGTGGGCCAGGGCGATGGTGATGCCCGAGCTGGTGGAGCGGATGGTCGGCTGGGCGTTCTCCCAGGTCGAGCCACCGGTGGTGGAGTAGCGCGCGTGCCCGATCGCCACGTGCCCGCGCAGGCTGGCCAGGGTCGGCTCGTCGAAGACCTGGGCGACCAGGCCGAGGTCCTTGTAGACCACCACGCCGGAGCCGTCGCTGACCGCGATGCCGGCGGCCTCCTGGCCACGGTGCTGGAGCGCGTAGAGCCCGAAGTAGGTCAGATTGGCGACCTCCTCCCCGGGCGCCCACACGCCGAAGACGCCACACGCGTCCTGCGGGCCGGGTCGTTGGGGATCAAGGTCGTGGCTCAGCCGGCCGTCGCCTCGGGGCACCTGCTGCTCCCTCATGCTGGTCTGGACTGGCCGGGCGGGCGGTTGACCACGCGCCACCGGCCGGGACCACTGTCGTCGCCTGACAGTGTACGCGAATCGCTGTCGATACAGATAGTCACGATTTGGCTCCGCCGTGTCACCGGAGCGGCCGGGTCAGCCCAGCTCGAGCGGCAGATGCGCGGAGAGATCCGCCCGGTTCCCGCTCACCCGTACGCGACCCTCGGTGACCGCGTCCGCCCACCGGAGCCGCCCGGTCGCCAACTCCAGCCAGGTCGCCGGGTCGGTCTCCACCACGTTCGGCGGGGTGCCGCGGGTGTGTCGCGGACCCGGAACGCACTGAACTGCACCGTAAGGTGGGACACGCACCTCCACCGATCGGCCGGGGGCGCGCTCCGCGAGGGCGGTCAGAAGGGTACGGACCGCCTCCCGGTACACCGGCCGTTCGGGCGTACGCCCCTCGTCGAGCGCTGCCAACGCCGCCGCGACCGCGGCGGACTTAATGTGCGGAGAGGACACGACGGGACGATACGACTCGATGACGGCGGCTCCGACGCTGGCCCTGGGTCGCGCCGATCCGGTCAGACAAGGCATAGTTGCCGACGGCGTATTCGTACCGTGATGAGCCCTGGCCCGCTGGACCGGGGAAGTCAGCCCGGAAGGCGGTGGACGTGTCAACACACCGACGTGCCTGGAAGCAGCGGGCCGGTGTGGTCGTAGCGCTGGTTGTCGGCGCCCTGCTCACCGTCCCCGCCACACCCGCCCACGCGGCCAAGATCACCTCCTCTGACGGCTCGGTCACCATCGACGCCGGCCGTAGCAGCAGCATCAATGTCGTGGTCGCGCCCGACGGCGACGAGAAGAAGGCGAACCTCAGCGTCACCGGCCTTCCCGACGGCGTCAGCTGCACCCGCGGCTGCGGGGAGGTGAACTTCGACGGCCTGATCCCGGGGCCGAAGTCGGTGACCGTGACCCTCGCGGCGTCCGCGGACGCGCCCGGGGCCAACGGGACTCAGGCGAGCGTGCGGGTCGAGGGTGACTCCAAGCGGCTCAGCGTGACCGTGAAGCCCAAGTCGCCTGCGCCCACCACCGCCCCGCCGGAATCCCAGACGGTCAAGTTGATCTCCGGCAAGGTGACGGTGGCCGCCAACGGCGAACCGGTGCCGAACGCCACCGTGATGCTGGAGGACTCCACCGGGCGCAAGCGGAGCACCACGAGCAACGACAGCGGCAACTACCGCTTCACCGGCTCCAGCTCGGAGCCGATCGCGCCCGGTCGGATCGTCATCGGCGCCAGCAAGGAAAACATCGTCAACTCCAAGACGATCAACGCGAGCGCCGGTCAGAGCCTGACCGGCCAGGGGATCAGCCTGGCGATCAAGACCGAGGTCACCCCGTCCGCGACGCCGTCGGCCTCCGCGGAGGCCGTGCCGACCGAGGAGGCCACCGAGGAGGTCACCGAGGAGACCGCCGAGGCGACCCAGGCGGCGCAGGTCCCGACGAGCGACGAGGACTCCGGCGGCTTCGGCTCCTTCCTGATCATCCTGCTCGGCGGCCTGCTGGTGGCGGCCGGCGTGGGCACGATCGTGCTGCTCTGGATGCGCCGCAAGAACGCCGAGGAGGACGACGCTCCGGGCGGTGCCGCCGCGGCGGGTGCGGCGGCCGGGGCGCGGGGCGGCTACCGCGGCACCGACGACCAGACCCGGGTGGTCAACCGGGTCGGCGCCGACCCGAACATGGTCGGCAGCTCGGCGCTGAGCGACGCGCCGACGATGATGCACCGCCCGATCGTCGACGACGTCCCGCCGGACCCGTACGGGGCTCCGCCGGAGCCGTACGGCGCGGGTGGGCAGGGCAACTGGGCCGGCAGCGGCTACGGCGACGAGCCGGCACCGGGCGGTTACGGCCAGCCGGGCGGCTACGGCAACGCCCCGGCCTCTGGTGGCGGCTACGGCGCCGCCGGTGCCGCCGGCGCCGCGGCGGGTGCCTACGGCAACGCCCCCGCGTCGGGTGGCGGCTACGGCAACGCCCCGGCCTCCGGTGGCGGTTACGGCGCCACCGGCGCACCCGCGGGCGGTTACGGTGACGCGCCGGCTTCCGGTGGCGGCTACGGCAACCGCGAGTACGGCGCCCCGGCGGGCGCCGCCGGCTACGCCCCGCAGGACCAGGGTGGCGGCTACGGCGAGCGGTTCGACGAGCCGACCGGCCGGTACACCGGCGAGGCGACCGGCACGTACGCCCCGGCGGCCGACCCGTACCCGACCAGCACCTACCAGCCCGAGCAGGGGCACGGCTACGGGCAGCCCGAGCCGGGCTCCTACGGCCGGGCTCCCGAGCCGACCGGCGGCTACGGCGCCGGCAACGGCTACGGCCAGCCGGAGGGCGGCTACAACGCCGGCGCGCAGCAGGGCTACGAGGGCGGCGGCTACAACCAGCCCAACGGCTACGACCAGCGCGGCGGGTACGACCAGCAGGCCGGCGGCGGCTACGGCGGCCAGCAGCAGGCCGGCGGGTACGGCCAGCAGGGCGGCTACGGCCAGGAGCCACCGCAGCAGCGCGAGGGTGGCTACGACGCCCACGGCTACGACCAGCAGCAGGGCGGCGGCTACCACGGGGACCAGGCCCAGCCGGGTCGGGCGCGGCCGGAGGCGCCGGGCGCGGAGCGCGGCGGTCGCCGGCTGGACTGGCTGGACGACTGACCACCGGGGCCGAAGCGCCCCGGCCACCAGGCAACGACGAAGGGCCGCCCGGATCTCCGGGCGGCCCTTCGCCTGTGCGCCCGTGCCAGCAGACCCGCGCCGCACGACCGCCACCCGCCATGGCCGGGACGGGACGGGACGGGCAGGCCGGGCGCGGGCGGGATCAGGCTGCGGAGAAGACGCCCTGGCGCAGCAGCGGCACCACGTTGGAGGCGCCGACCTGCACGGCGACCTCGACGTCAGCGGCGAAGCCACCCTCGATCAGCTCGCGGCCGGAGACGCAGCCGCGGACCGCCGCCGGCACGTCCGGGGTACTGGCCAGCGCGGCGAGCGCCATCGCCGCCTCGACGGAGAGACCACCCGGTACGCCGGAGAGTGCGTCCAGCACGCTGGCCGCCCCGAGCTGGTCCTCGACGGAGGGGCGCAGTGAGCCGTCCGGCCAGCGCTCGCCGGCGGCGACGACGCCCACCGGGGCGTCCTTCGAGCCGTACCCCTGGCGGCGCAGCCAACGCCCGACGGCGCGGGCGTTGCGCAGGCAGGCCGCGACCACCGGCAGGCCGGTGGCGCTGGCGGCGGCGCTGATCGCGGAACCGTTCGGCGACGGCAGCACCAGGTCGGCGACGGCCGGCGCGGTGGCCAGCGCCGCCGGCGAGAGCGACCACGGGTGCTCCGCGGTCATCTGCCGGCGGCCCACCGCGGCGACCGCGCCGACCCGCAGCGCGTAGTCGGCCGCCTGCTCGCCCCAGGGGAACGGGTGGACCCGCATGCCGCGGCCCACCGCGACCTCGACGGTGGTGGTGAACGAGAGCACGTCCACCACCACCAGCACGGCGCAGACCCGGCCCAGCTCCGCCGCCCCGGTCAACCCCCAGTCGAAGCGGGCACCCGATCCGGGTTGGACGTGTACGGCCGCGGCCAACGCCTCAGCGCTTATCGGGCGTCGAGGGCTGCTCGTCGTCACCGGTGACGGTCGGGGCCGACGGCGCGTCGGGAGCCACATCTCCGGTGACCTCCGTGGCCGGCCGCTCCTGCTCCCCCGCCGGGGCGTCCTCGACGGCCACGACCGGCGCCGGCCCGGCACCGTCGGCCGGCTGGGCGGCGACCGGAGCGGCCTCCCCCGACCCGTCCGCGGCAGCCGGCTCCACCACCGGCACGTCCACCGGCTGCGCGGCGGTGGCCGGCGCGACGGTGGTGGTGCCGGTCCGGGTCGACTCGACCTGGACCTGGGCCGCCTCCGGCCCGCCGAAGAGCCGGGGCAGGGTCGCGGTGTGCGCGGCCCGCAGCTCGTCCAGCCCGATCCGGAACTGGCCCTGCACCTCCAGGGCGCCGCCCGCCGGGTCGGTCACGCCGATCCGCTCCCACGGCACGCCGCGCTCGGTGCAGAGGGCGGTGAACGCCTTCTCGTGCCCGCGCGGCACCGACACCAGCACCCGGCCGGCCGACTCGCTGAAGAGGAAGACGAACGGCAGCGAACCGTCGGCGAACCGGTCCGGCACGCCGATCCGGGCACCGACGCCGCGCCGCAGGCAGGACTCGACCAGGCTCTGGGCGAGGCCACCGTCGGAGAGGTCGTGCGCGGAGCTGAGGTGACCCACCCGGGCCGCCTCCGCCATCAGCTCGGCCAGCACCCGCTCGCGGGCCAGGTCGACCTGCGGCGGCATGCCACCGAGGTGCTCGTGGGTCACCCACGCCCACTCGGAGCCGGAGAGCTCCACGTGCGTGTCACCGAGCAGGAAGAGCTGGTCGTGGTCGCCACCGCCGCGCGGGACGAAGCCCATCGGCACCCGGTTGGCGACGTCGTCCAGCGTGCCCAGCACCCCGACCACCGGGGTGGGGTGGATCGCCGCGGCTCCGGTCTGGTTGTAGAAGCTGACGTTGCCGCCGGTCACCGGGATGCCCAGCTCCAGGCAGCCGTCCGCGAGGCCGCGCACGGCCTCGGCGAACTGCCACATCACGCCCGGGTCCTCCGGCGAGCCGAAGTTGAGGCAGTTGGTCACCGCGATCGGCTTCGCGCCGGTCACCGCCACGTTCCGGTACGCCTCGGCGAGCGCCAGCTTGGTGCCGTGGTACGGGTCGAGCCGGGCGTACCGGCCGTTGCCGTCGACGGAGAGGGCGACGCCGAGGCCGCTCTTCTCGTCGATCCGGATCACGCCGGAGTCCTCCGGCTGGGCGAGCACCGTGTTGCCCAGCACGTACCGGTCGTACTGCTCGGTGATCCAGGTCTTGTCGGCCAGGTTCGGCGACGCGATCATGCGCAGCAGGGTCTCCCGCAGCGCCTCCGGCGTGCTCGGCCGGGGCAGCGTTTCGGCCCGGTCGGCCTGGAGCAGGATCAGGTCGGCCGGCTCGCGCATCGGGCGGGCGTAGACCGGACCGTCGTCGACCAGCGAACCCGGCGGCACGTCCACCACGACGTGGTCGTTCCAGGTGACCAGCAGCCGGCCCGGCTGACCGTCGGCCGACGGCGCGGTGACCTCGCCGATCGCGGTGGCGAGCACGCCCCACTTGTCGGCGGTCTTGAGCACCGCCTCCAGCTTGTCCGGGGTGACGACCAGCAGCATCCGCTCCTGGGACTCGCTGGCCAGGATCTCGTGCGGCTCCATCGAGGGCTCGCGCAGCGGCACTCGCTCCAGCCAGACCCGCATGCCGGTGCCGGCCGAGGCGGCGGTCTCGGTCAGCGCGCAGGTCAGGCCGGCGCCGCCGAGGTCCTGGATGCCGACGACCAGTTCGGCGTCGTACAGCTCCAGGCAGGCCTCGATCAGCAGCTTCTCGGTGAACGGGTCGCCGACCTGCACCGACGGGCGGCGCTGCTCGCTGCCCTCGTCGAAGGTGGCGCTGGCCAGCACCGACACGCCGCCGATGCCGTCCCGGCCGGTCTTGGCGCCCATCAGCACCACGATGTTGCCCGGACCGGTGGCGTCCTTCTTCTGCAGCCGGTCGACCGGCAGCACGCCGAGGCAGAGCGCGTTGACCAGCGGGTTGCCCTGGTAGCAGGGGTCGAAGACGACCTCGCCGCCGATGTTGGGCAGGCCCAGGCAGTTGCCGTAGCCGCCGACGCCGGCGACCACGCCGGGCAGCACCCGCGCGGTGTCCGGGTGGTCCGCGGCGCCGAAGCGCAGCGGGTCCATCACCGCGATCGGCCGGGCGCCCATGGCGAGGATGTCGCGGACGATGCCGCCGACGCCGGTCGCCGCGCCCTGGTACGGCTCGACGAAGCTCGGGTGGTTGTGCGACTCGACCTTGAAGGTGACGGCCAGCTCGTCGGAGACCTGGACCACGCCGGCGTTCTCACCGATGCCGGCGAGCAGCCGGTCGCTGGGCGGGGCCTTCTCGCCGAACTGGCGCAGGTGCACCTTGCTGGACTTGTAGGAGCAGTGCTCGCTCCACATGATCGAGTACATGGCCAGCTCGGCCTGGGTGGGGCGCCGGCCGAGGATGTCCCGGATCCGGTCGTACTCGTCGTCGCGGAGGCCGAGCTCGGCGTACGGCTGGAGCTCCTCCGGGGTGCCGGTGGCCTGCTGCACGGTGTCCACGGTGCCGGTCCAGTCGGCGGTCGGCGCCGGGTCGGCGTGCCGCCCCGCGTCGACCGGGCCGCCCTGCGGCACCACGCCGGCTGCGGGCGCCTCGGCCGGGGCGGCCGGGAAGGCGCCCGGTGTCTCCCGTACGGCCGGGTCCTGATGGGTGGTCATGACCTCTCCTCGCTGCGCTCGTCACCGAGCCGACCGATGATCCTGCCGCGCACCGTCACGCCGGCGTCCCCACCAGGTGCTTGAGCACCGAGGTGAAGAAGCCGAGGCCGTCCAGGGAGGGGCCGGTGAGCGCCTCGACCGCGTGCTCCGGGTGGGGCATGATGCCGACCACGTTGCCGGCGGGGTTGGTGATCGCGGCGATGTCGCGCTGCGACCCGTTGGGGTTGCCGCCGACGTAGCGGGCGACGACCCGACCCTCGGCCTCCAGCTCGTCCAGGGTCGCGGTGTCCGCGACGTAGCAACCCTCACCGTTCTTGACCGGGATGAGGATCTCCTGACCCGGCTGGAAGGTGTTCGTCCAGGCGGTGCCCGCGGACTCGACCCGCAGGACCTGGTCCCGGTTGCGGAAGTGCAGGTGCTGGTTGCGGGTGAGCGCGCCGGGCAGCAGGTGCGCCTCGCAGAGGATCTGGAAGCCGTTGCAGATGCCGAGCACCGGCAGGCCGCCGCGGGCCGCGTCCACGATCGTCTCCATCACCGGCGCGAACCGGGCGATGGCGCCGCAGCGCAGGTAGTCGCCGTAGGAGAAGCCACCGGGCAGGACGACGGCGTCCACCCCGTGCAGCTCCGCGTCACCGTGCCAGAGCCGGACCGGCTCGCCACCGGCGATCCGGACGGCCCGGGCCGCGTCCCCGTCGTCGAGCGAGCCGGGGAAGGTCACCACACCGACGCGCGCGGTCACGGGTGCGCGTCCACGGTCTCGTCGGCCTCGACCACGCGGACGGTGAAGTCCTCGATGACCGGGTTGGCGAGCAGCTTGTCGGCGATCTCCCGGGCCCGGTCCAGGTCCGGTTCACCGGTGAACTCGATCTCGATCCGCCTGCCGATCCGGACGGAGGCGACGTCACTGACGCCGAGCCGCGGCAGCGCGTTTGCGACGGCCTGCCCCTGAGGATCGAGGATCTCGGGCTTGAGCATGACGTCGACGACGACGCGAGGCACTGGGCACTCCTGACTGTGTACGCAGTTGGGTGCCGGCCCACTACGGGCGAGCGCAGCCAGCGTACCTGGCAGATTTCGTCGCGGACGCACCGGCCGGGGGCAGTTCAGGCAGTGATCGACATAACCGGCCCTACGGATCGGTGGGGCGATATGCGTTTGTTGCGGCTCCGATGCGATTTCGTTGCCTGTAATCGCGAGGCAACCGTTGCGACACCTCTCCCGCCTGCGGAAACCCGATCAGGTCCGCCCGGTGGAGACCAGTTTCCGACAAACAGGGGCGGACGACCCGTGCGGAGCTCCTGTCACATTCGTGAATCCCGATGACACTCTTGTGAACGGGGGCCACGGAACCTAGCCTACATCGACAGATGCCGATGTTGTGTCGGTGTTCCCCGACGGGCCACCCCCGCCCGCCACGGGTCGATCCCCGCCCGGTCACCCCGGTCGCCCCCCTGAAGGAGTCCCCGGACATGCGCCTCCGCCCCCTGCTCGCGGTGCTCAGCACCGCCCTCGCCGGCGTCCTCGCCACCACCACCGCCGCGACCGCCGCCCCCGCCGGCCCGCAGCCGATCATCGGCGGCTCCACCGTCAGTTCCGCGCCGTGGGCCGCCGCCGTCTTCAGCAACGGCTCGTTCACCTGCTCCGGCAGCGTCATCTCGGCGCAGTGGGTGCTCACCGCCCGGCACTGCCTCGGCGGGACGATGTCGGTCCGGGTGGGCAGCGTCTACCGCTCCTCCGGTGGAGTCACCCGCACCGTCAGCGCCACCTACAGCCGCTACGACCTGGCCCTGATGCGCCTGTCCAGCCCGGTCACCACCGGTGCGGTGACCCTGGCCGACAGCAACCCGCCGATCGGCTCGACCAACAGCATCTACGGCTGGGGCCAGACCTGCTACAGCGGCTGCTCCGCGTCCAGCCAGCTCAAGACCGCCACCGTGCGGGTGACCAGCAACAGCGCCGTCGACGCCTACAACGGGCAGGCGATCCGGAGCACCGAGATCAGCGGCAACGCCTGGCGCGGCGACTCCGGCGGACCGCAGTTCTACAACGGCCGGCAGGTCGGCGTCGCCTCGACGGCCGACGGTTACAGCATCCAGAACTACGGCAGCCTCGCGTACAACCGGGCCTGGATCACCTCGGTGGCCGGTGTCTGACGGTTAGCGCCACCGCGGCGCGGATGGTCGGCGCAGCGCCGACCGTCCGCGCCGCGCCGTTTTGCAGCATCCGATCAGGTGAACAGGGCTCGCATACGCACCCGCCGGCGGCTGACAGCATCGGAACCGTGCTGGTAGTGACGACAGATCAACTGCCCGGCTACGAGATCCGCCAGATCCTCGGCGAAGTGGTGTCGTCGATGGCGCGGACACGCAACCCCTACCGCGAGGGGGTCAAGAACCTGCGGGGCGGTGCGTACGACCCGATGGCACCGGACAACCTCACCCGGTGGCGCACCGACTCGGTGGCCCGTCTCGGCGAGGAGGCGCTCCGGCTCGGCGCGAACGCCGTGATCGGCATGCGCTTCGACAGCCGGGACTGCGGCGAGATGTGGATGGAGATCTGCGCGTACGGCACGGCGGTGATCGTCGTACCCAAGGTTCCCGACGTCATGCCGAGCGACCAGCCGGAGGTCGCCGCGGCGACCGCCCAGGACCCGGGGTTCGCGTCCTCCCCCGGCGGCATCGCCGAGCCGGCGAGCGCACCCAACCTCTCCTCCGCCGCCGAGACCCCGACCCGCGACTCCTGACCCAGGGCCTGATCCACCCCGTTTGCGGCGTGTCGCGGTGTCCCGGCCAAGCGACACCGCGACACGCCGCAAACGGAGGCGATCGGCCCGGTCGCGGCAGGCCGGGACAGGCGCTCGGCGGCTGAAGTCAGAGGATGGGGGGCGGGGAGTACGCGGCGGCCTCGGGGTGGGCAGTCACGACCGCGGTGATGCGCTTGGTGATCGCATCGACCTGGGCCTGGGCGGCGCCGGTGAAGGCCTGGCGGTCGGCGACCAGATCGTCGATCTCGGCGCGGGTGAGGCGCAGGCGGCCGTCGGCGGCCAAGCGGTCGAAGAGGTCGTTCTCGGCGGCGCCCTTCTCGCGCATGGCGAGCGCGACGGCGACCGCGTGCTCCTTGATCACCTCGTGGGCGACCTCCCGACCGACGCCCCGGCGCACCGCGGCCACCAGGATCTTCGTGGTGGCCAGGAACGGCAGGAACCGCTCCAGCTCCCGGTTGATCACCGCCGGGTACGCCCCGAACTCGTCCAGCACGGTGAGGAAGGTCTGGAAGAGCCCGTCGGCGGCGAAGAAGGCGTCCGGCAGGGCCACCCGCCGCACCACCGAGCAGGAGACGTCCCCCTCGTTCCACTGGTCGCCGGCCAGCTCGCCCACCATCGACAGGTAACCCCGGATGATCACCGCGAAGCCGTTCACCCGCTCCGACGAGCGGGTGTTCATCTTGTGCGGCATCGCGCTGGAGCCGACCTGGCCGGGCTTGAAGCCCTCGGTCACCAGTTCCTGGCCGACCATCAGCCGGATCGTGGTGGCCAGCGACGACGGCGCGGCGGCCACCTGGGCCAGCGCGGAGAGCACGTCGAAGTCGAGCGAACGCGGGTAGACCTGCCCGACGCTGTCCAGCACCCGGCTGAACCCGAGGTGCCCGGCCACCCGACGCTCCAGCTCGGCCACCTTGTCGGCGTCGCCGTCGAAGAGGTCGAGCTGGTCGGCGGCGGTGCCGACCGGGCCCTTGATGCCGCGCAGCGGGTAGCGGCCGATCAGGTCCTCCAGCCGCTCGTACGCGATCAGCAGCTCCTCGGCGGCCGAGGCGAACCGCTTGCCCAGCGTGGTGGCCTGCGCGGCGACGTTGTGCGACCGGCCGGTCATCACCAGGCCGGAGTGCTCGTGGGCGAGCCAGGCCAGCCGGGCCAGCGTGGCGACCACCCGGTCCCGGATCAGCTCCAACGAGGCGCGGACCTGGAGCTGCTCGACGTTCTCGGTCAGGTCCCGGGAGGTCATCCCCTTGTGCACGTGCTCGTGCCCGGCGAGCGCGCTGAACTCCTCGATCCGGGCCTTCACGTCGTGCCGGGTGACCCGCTCCCGCTCCGCGATCGAGGCCAGGTCGACGTCGTCGACCACCCGCTCGTACGCCTCGACCACCCCGTCCGGCAGGGCCACGCCGAGGTCCCGCTGGGCCTTCAGCACGGCGAGCCAGAGCCGCCGTTCCATCCGTACCTTCTCCTCCGGGGACCAGAGGGCGACCAGTTCGGGCGAGGCGTACCGGTTGGCGAGCACGTTCGGGATCGTCGTCACGTACCTCATTCTCTCGTACGCCGGGAGCCTGCCGTTCTCGGCCCGGAGCCTGGCCGAACTGGCGGTGTCACAGCTCCCGGCCCTGCGCGTCACGGGCGATGATGCCGTCCAGGCGTACGCCGGGGGCGAGCACCGCCGGGTCGAACCAGAAGATCACCACTTGCCGGTCCTCGCTCCACCTCGCCAGCCGGGCGGTGATCCGACGGCCGTCGACCGTGCCGATGATCCGCTCGGCCGGCCCGACGAAGTATCCGAAGGTGGGCACGGGAGGGGCGGCCGGTACCGATCCCGACTGGTCGTAGCCGATCTCGTGGAACCCCGGCCGCCGGTCGCTGCCGTCGACGTCGTTGACGAGGAAATCCGAGGTCAGCTCCCCGTCGGCGGCGCGGCGGCCGGCGACCAACCCGATCTTCACCCGGGGCGCTCGGGGCACGTCGACGGGGACCAGGTAGAAGACCCGCTGGTCGTCGCCGTACCGGATCCCGCTGTCCACCACGTCGCCGACCGGCTGCGGCCGCGGCTGGGAAGGGCTCGGGGTGGTCGCCGGGGTGGTGGTCACCGTGGGGCGGGTGGCGGGTGCGGTGACGGCCGGACCCGCGCGGGTCGGCTCGGGTGGGCGGGTCCGCTCCACGCCGACCGCGACGCCGACGACGAGGACCGCCACCGACAGCCCCACCGCGCCCGTTCCGGCGAGCCGCCGGCGGCGCAGCCGGCGCCCCTCGCGCATGATCGTGCTCAGGTCGAGGGCGGAACGGTCGCCCCGTTCGGTCGCCCGCATGGCCTCGCGGAGCTGCTCCACCTCGTTCATCGGCGCGTCCCGTGGATCTCCGGCGCGCCGGCGCTCGCGGTGCGCAGCTTCTCCAGGGCACGGGAACTGGTGCTCTTGACCGTGCCGACCGACACGTCGAGTTCGCGGGCCACCTGCGTCTCCGGAAGGTCGAAGTAGTAGCGCAGCACGACGATGGCGCGCTCGCGAGGGCTGAGCGTGCCGAGGATGGCGAGCAGCCACCGTCGGGTGGCGACCTCGTCGGCCACGTCGCCACGACGCTGCTCGGGAAGGTCGTCGGTGGGGTACTCGCGCAGCGGCCGCCGCCAACTGTCGACGAGGTGGTTGACCAGCACCCTGCGGGCGTAGCCGTAGGCGTCGTTGTCGCGGATCCGGGACCACGAGGCGTACGTGCGGACCAGGGCGGTCTGCGCCGCGTCCTCGGCCTGGTGGTGGTCGCCGGTCATGAGGTAGGCGGCGTGTACCAGCCGCCCCGACGCGGCCCGGGCGAACTCGACGAACTCGACGTCACCCCGAGCCATTGCCGCTCTTTCCGCACCCCACGCCGGACAGGACGAGTGGGGCGGGCGGAAGGTTGAGTCCACGCGAGATCAACTTTGCGGCCGGTTCGCTCGTCCTCCTCGCTACGCACCACCGGGCGGCGGTGCGCGGCGAGGGGAGACACATGACAGCGAAGACTACGGGCCGCGCGGGCGCCCGTGCCGTCCCGGTGCTGCTGGCTGCGCTGCTCAGCGGCTGTGCGCAGCCGGCGGCGGGGCAGCCGGCGGCCCCGACCGCCGGGCGGGCCACCATGACGGCCGCGCCCGCGGCGTCGCCGTCGGCGACCGTCCCGCCGCGACCCGTCCCGATCACCTACCCCGCGGACGGCGGCAGCCGGTGGCAGATCGCCGCCGGCGAGGCGGCGGCCCCGCGTGGCAGGGTCGGTTGCTGCGTTACCGCGTCGCCGTGGAGCGCGACATCCGAGGCGTGTCGGTCCCGGCCTTCGCGGCCGAGGTCACCGGGACGTTGAACGACCCGCAGGGCTGGAGGGCGGACGGGAGGCTGCGCCTGCGCCGGGTCGGACCGGGCCAGCCCGCCGACTTCACCATCTACCTCGCCACGCCCGGCACCCGCGACGAGCTCTGCCAGGACGTGCCGGACGGCTACACCTCCTGCCGCAACGGCGACCGGGTGGTGCTCAACGTCGCCCGCTGGGTCAAGGGTGTGCCGGGCTACGGCGCGAGCCTCGCCACCTACCGCCGGTACATGGTCAACCACGAGGTCGGGCACCGGCTCGGCCACGGCCACGAGCGGTGCCCGGGACGGGGTCGACCGGCGCCGGTGATGCAGCAGCAGTCGCTGGGCCTGCACGGCTGCACGGCGAACGCCATGCCGTACCGCGACGGTGAGCGGTACGCCGGGCGCCCGGGCGCGTACGACGACCTCACCCCGCCCCGCGATCGGGGCCGGCCGTCGTGAGCCGGCGAGCGCGACGGCGCGTCCGCCGGGTCCTATCGACCGTTATGCCGTAGCGGACAGTGCGCCATCCGCAGATGACGGACCATCATCTCCATCTGACTTCCGGCAACGCCGGATCCTTCCTCCTCACCCGAGGGCACGCATGCGAAAAACCTCCCTTGCCGGTCTCGCCACCATCGCGCTGACCGGCGGCACCCTGCTGGCCACCGAGGCACCCGCCCAGGCCACCGTCGAGAACCTGTACGTCAACCAGGCCGCCGCCAACTGCTCCGACCAGGGCCCGGGCGCCAAGACGGAGCCGTTCTGCACGATCGGAGCGGCCGCCGCGGTGGTCACCGCCGGACAGACGGTCTGGGTCGCCGGCGGCAGCTACCCCGAGCGGGTCACCATCCCGGCCTCCGGCACCTACGAATTGCCGATCGGCTTCGTCGCGAACGGTCCGGTCACCCTCACCGGACCGACCGCGGGGTTCGTCGTCGACGGCCAGCACAACATCGGAATCCAGGATTTCCGGATCAACGGGGCGGCCGCCGTGCCCGCCCTCGACATCCGCAACTCCTCATACGTCGAGGTCGTGGGCGGCAACTTCACGATGGCCGGCTCCTCGACGGCACCCGCCGTCCGGCTCACCGGGCTGGCCGGAGCGATCCTGCGGGACCTCGTCGTCAGCGGAACGGCGCTCACCGACGGATTGACGATGGACGCCGCCACCAGCGACGTGCAGGTCACCAACTGGACCATCATGACCGGACCGAAGTACGACGACCACAGCGTGGGGATCCGGGTCGACGGCCCACGTAACACCATCCTCGACAACATCGTCAGCGGCTTCACCGGCGGAGCCGTCGCACTGGGTCCGGGGGCGACCGACACGGTGGTGGCCAACAACCGGATCAACGGCGGGGGCGGCCACGGCATCCACAACGGCGGGGCCACCGGCACGGCCATCACCAACAACACCGTCCGGGACCGCTGCCTCGACGGCATCCGGGTCGACGGCGCCTCCGCCGGGGTCTCCGTGCAGAACAACGTGCTCATCAGCAACGGCTCGTTCAGCCAGAGCTACTGCGACCCCACGGTCACCGACGGGGCCGAGATCAGCGTCCACGGCGGGGCCATGGCCGGCACGGTGGTCGACTACAACAACGCCTACCACCACTCGTCCCCGTCCTCGACGAGCTACTCGTGGAACGGGACCCGGATGGGGCTGGCCCAGTTCCGTACCGTCTCCGGGCAGGCCGCGCACGACCGGGACACGCCGAACACCAGGGACAACCAGGACTCGGCGAACTCGGCGGCCCCCGGCTACCCGGAGTACGACGCCGAGGTCACGTCGCGCGCCGACAACCCCGCCCTGCCGAACACCGGCGCCGGTCCGGTCACCTACGCCGACCGGGGCGCGATCGAGACCGTCGCGCCGCCGGTCGCGTCCTTCGACGTCGCCCTGGACCTGGGCGCGAGCAAGGTCACCGTGGACGCCTCCGCCTCCACGCCGGGCTTCGTACCGATCGAGTCCTACCGGTTCGAGTTCGGCGACGGCACCGTGGTCACCCAGGCGACGCCGGTCGCCTCGCACCGGTACGCCACCCCGGACAGCTACCGCGTCACGGTCAAGGCCACCGGGACCGACGGTCAGTCGGGCACCAGCACCGAGCAGGTGAGCGTGCTGCGGCGGACCGCCACGGTGGGTCTGCTCGCCCTCGCCAATCTCCGCTACGTCGGGTCGAGCACCAACCTCACCGCTCTCCGGCCCGACCAGGCCGGGTTGAGCGCGTCCGCGCAGTTCGATCTCGCGGACGCCGGGGGTGGCCAGGTGGCCCTCTTCTCGCGGGCCAGCGGGCGGTACGTCACCGAGATCACGACACCAGCCTGACCGCGACGAGTCAGGTCGTGGACACCCGGGAGAAGTTCACCCTGGTCCGCAACGGTGACGGGACCAGCAGCCTCAGGGCGGGCAGCGGCCGGTACGTCACGGCCGCGGCCGGGACCAGCTCCGCGCTGACCGCCGACCGGACCACCATCGGCACTGCCGAGAAGTTCCACCGGGTCACCGTGACCGACGCGTTCCGGTCGCTGAAGGCCCGCGCGAACGCCCGGTACGTCACGGCCGAGAGCGCCGGCACCAAGCCGCTCATCGCGCGGGGCGCCGCCATCGGCCTCTGGGAGCGGTACGACGTGATCGACCTCGGCAACGGGCAGGCAGCCCTCTTCGCCCGGGCCAACAACCGCTTCGTCACCGCCGCCAGCGGCGGGGCCATGCCGCTGATCGCCAACCGCGCGGCCGTCAGCACCTGGGAACGCTTCACCCTGGTCCGCAACGCCGACGGCACCGTGAGCTTCAAGGCCGCCGCCAACGGCCGCTACGTCACCGCCGACAGCGCCGGGACGAAGCCGTTGATCGCCAACCGCACCTCGATCGGCTCGTGGGAGAAGTTCACCCTGGGCTGAGCCCGTCGCATCCGGTCCGACGCCCGCCAGGTCAACCCTGGCGGGCGTCGCCGCGTCCGGCCGCAGCAGCTCCTCCGACCGCGGAAGCGGATATACTCCTGAAGCCTTCGGTATATAGGAGCGCGGATGACGAAGATTCTCGTGGACGTGGACGACGCCGCCCTGGCCGACGCCGCCGAAGCGTTCGGCACGAAGACCAAGAAGGACACCGTGAACGTGGCACTGCGCGAAGGCGCGGCTCGGCTCCGTCGCGCGCGAGCTCTGGCCGAACTGGGCATGCGCGGAGAAGCGGGAGACTTCGACGAGTTGCTCGACAAGGGCAACTACCGGTCGTGAAGCTCGCCGACTACCTGGTCGACACCAGCGCGCTGGTGCGACTGCTCCGGGATCCGGCGCTGCGGGCTCGCTGGGAGCCCACCATCACCGCCGGTCTGCTCGCGGTCTGCCCGCTGATCGAGCTGGAGTTCCTGCACACCGCGAGGTCCGCGGCCGACCGATCCCGCCTGGCGAACCTGCTGCGGACCACGTTCGGCTGGGTGACCATGCCGGACCGGAGCTACGAGCGAGCGGCCGAGATCCAGGAGGAGTTGACGGCGCGGGGCACCCATCGATCAGCCGGCGCGGTGGATCTGCTGATCGCCGCGACCGGCGAGTACCAGGGGCTGTCCGTCCTGCACTACGACCACGACTTCGACCAGGTGGCGGCCGTGACGGGGCAACCCGTGCGCTGGGTCGCCCCGGCGGGCACGATCAAATAGCTGTCCCCCGGGCCGGTCAGCACCGCACCGGACGAGGCAACCCTCAGCGCTCCAGGATCGCCGTGACGCCCTGCCCGCCGGCCGCGCAGATGGAGATCAGCCCCCGGCCGCTGCCCTTCGTGGCAAGCAGCTTGGCCAGGGTGGCGACGATCCGGCCGCCGGTGGCGGCGAACGGGTGCCCGGCGGCGAGCGAGGAGCCGTTGACGTTGAGCCGGTCCCGGTCGATCGAGCCGAGCGGGGCGTCCAGCCCCAGCCGGTCCTTGCAGAACTCCGGCGACTCCCAGGCGGCCAGGGTCGCCAGCACCTGCGAGGCGAACGCCTCGTGGATCTCGTAGTAGTCGAAGTCCTGGAGCGTCAGCCCGGCCCGGGCCAGCATCCGGGGCACCGCGTACGCGGGAGCCATCAGCAGTCCCTCGTCGCCGTGCACGAAGTCGACGGCGGCCACCTCGTTGAAGCTGAACCAGGCCAGCACCGGCAGGTGGTGCTCGCGCGCCCACTCCTCGGAGGCGAGCAGCACGGTCGACGCGCCGTCGGTGAGCGGGGAGGAGTTGCCGGCGGTCATGGTCGCCTGGTCGGCGTCGGGGCCCTTCGCGCCGAAGACCGGCCGGAGTGAGCCGAGCTTCTCCAGGGTGGTGTCCGGGCGGAGGTTCTGGTCCCGGGTCAGCCCGAGGTAGGGCGTCATCAGGTCGTCGAAGAAGCCCTGGTCGTACGCGGCGGCGAGCCGCTGGTGCGACCGGAGGGCCAGTTCGTCCTGGGCCTGCCGGTCGATCTGCCAGCGCAGCGCGGTACGGGCGGCGTGCTCGCCCATGGAGAGCCCGGTGCGGGGTTCGGCGTTGCGCGGGATCTCCGGCTTGAACGGCTGGTGCGGGCGCAGCTTGGCGGCGATCCTGAGCCGCTCGCCGAGGGTGCGGGCCGAGTTGAGCTTGAGCAGGGTGCGGCGCATGTCCTCGTTGACGGCCAGGGGCGCGTCGGAGGTGGTGTCGACGCCGCCGGCGATGCCGACGTCGATCTGCCCGAGGGCGATCTTGTTGGCGACCAGGATGGCCGCCTCCAGGCCGGTGCCGCAGGCCTGCTGGATGTCGTACGCGGGGGTGTGCGGGTCGAGTTTCGAGCCGAGCACCACCTCGCGGGTGAGGTTGAAGTCCTTCGCGTGCTTGAGCACCGCGCCGGCGACCACCTCACCGACCCGCTGGCCGGCCAGGCCGAAGCGGGCGACGAGTCCGTCCAGCGCGGCGCCGAGCATGTCGGCGTTGGACGCGCTCGCGTACCGCGAGTTGGACCGGGCGAAGGGGATGCGGTTGCCGCCGATGACCGCGACCCGCCGGATGCTCTGCACGATCCCGCCTCCGTTTCAGGACTTGCCCACAACCTACTGGCCAGTAGGCTACGCCTATGACCGACAGGTACGCGAGCTTCGTCCAATCGGGGGCCGGCCGCGCGCTGGTCAAGCGCCTCGGGCTGCCCGACCCGCCGCGACTGCGCCGGCACACGCCCGGCGACCCGCTCCTGCCCGGGCCGGCGCTGCTCGGCGCGGCCACCGGCGGCCGGCTCGGCGAGCCGGTCGGCAAGATCCTGACCTTCGCCGGGGTCGAGGTGCGCGATCCGGTGGCCGGCACCACCGCCGCCGACGGCACCCCCCAGCGGTACGGCGCCCTGGTCTACGACGCCACCGGGATCACCGACTCCACCCAGCTCCGCCAGCTGTACGACTTCTTTCACCCGCAGGCCCGCTCGGTGCTGCCCAGCGGCCGGGTGATCGTGCTGGGCACCCCGCCGGCCGAGTGCGACTCGCCGCGCGAGGCCACCGCCCAGCGCGCCCTGGAGGGCCTGACCCGCAGCATCGGCAAGGAGTTCGGCCGGGGCGTCACCGCCCAGCTCGTGTACGTCACGAAGGAGGGTGACGCGGGCACCCTGACCGGCCTGGAGTCGACCCTCCGATTCCTCCTGTCCGGCCGGTCCGCGTACGTCTCGGGTCAGGTGGTCCGGGTCGGCGCCGGGCACGCGGAGCAGCCGGCGGACTGGGACCGCCCGCTGGACGGTCAGGTCGTCCTGGTCACCGGGGCGGCCCGGGGCATCGGCGCGGCGCTGGCGAAGGTGCTCGCCCGCGACGGCGCGCAGGTCGTCGCCCTGGACATCCCGGCGGCCGGCGATGAGCTGGCCGCGGTGGCCAACGAGATCGGCGGCACCGCCGTGCAGCTCGATCTGACCACCCCGGACGCGCCGGCCCGGCTCGCCGAGCACCTGGCCACCCGGCACGGCCGGGTGGACGTGGTGGTGCACAACGCCGGCATCACCCGGGACAAGACCCTCGGCCGGATGGACGCCGACCGGTGGGACCAGGTGATCGACGTGAACCTCTCCAGCCAGGAGCGGATCAACGACGTGCTGCTGGAGCGCGAGTTGATCCCCTCCGGCGGTCGGATCGTCACGGTCTCCTCGATCGCCGGCATCGCCGGCAACCGGGGGCAGACCAACTACGCCACCAGCAAGGCCGGGGTGATCGGCCTGGTCGACTCCCTCGCCCCGGTGCTGCGCGGGCGCGGGATCAGCGTCAACGCCGTGGCGCCCGGGTTCATCGAGACCCGGTTGACCGCCCGCGTCCCGCTGGGGCTGCGCGAGGCGGGCCGCCGGATGAACAGCATGGCGCAGGGTGGCCTGCCGGTGGACGTCGCGGAGACCATCGGCTGGCTGGCCTGGCCGACCTCCGGCGCGGTCAGCGGCAACGTGGTCCGGGTCTGCGGCCAGAGCCTGCTGGGGGCGTGATGGCGAAGCGGAGACAACGACCGGAGGACGGCCCGACGGAGAACCTCTCCGTCGGGGACCTCATCGACGGGCCGACCGAGGTGATCTCGGCGGCGGACCTGGCCGCCGTCCGGGCCGCCTCGTCGGAGCACGACGTGAGCCTGGAAGCCACCCACGACCTGTCGGCGTACGCCACGAAGGACCTGTCGGCGCACGCCGCCCCGGCCGGGCGGGCCCGGGTGGAGCTGGACCGGATGCCGGCGCAGGGGGCGCTCTACCGGCGGGCGCTGCGGGACGCGCTGCCCGTCATCGGCCGGTCCGCCCGGCCGGACGCGCCGCCGCAGGTGGAGCTGGCCGTCGCCGGGATCACCGTCGACCGGGCGCATCTGGCCGACTACGACCGGGTCTGCGGGTTCCGGCTGGCCGACCGGCTGCCGGCCACGTACCCGCACATCATGGGTTTCCCGCTCTCGCTGCGGCTGATGACCACGCCGGAGTTCCCGATCGCGCTGACCGGGGTGGTGCACGTCGGCAACCGGATCACCGTGCACCGGCCGGTCGACGCCGGCGAGACGCTCGACTTCACCACCCACGCCGAGAACCTGCGCCCGCACGAGCGGGGGCGGCAGATCGACGTGGTGCTGGTCGGGTCGGTCGGGGGCGAGGAGGTCTGGCGCGGCGTCTCGACGTACCTCGGCAAGGAGCGCACGCCCGGCGGTGGCGACCGGCGCGACCGGGGTGAGCGCCCCGCGCCGCCGGCCGCCAGCGCGCAGTGGCGGGTCTCCCCCCGGGTGGGTACGGACTACGCCCGGGTCTCCGGCGACCACAATCCGATCCACACCTCCCGGCTGGGGGCGCGGCTGCTGGGCTTCCCCCGGCCGATCGCGCACGGCATGTGGAGCAAGGCGCGCTGCCTGGCGGCGCTGGAGAGCCGGCTGCCGGAGGCGTACACGGTGGACGTGTCGTTCAAGCTGCCGGTGCCGCTGCCGACGACGGTGGCCTTCAGCGCGACCCCGGCCTGGGACTTCGCCCTGCACGACGCGCGGACCGGCCGTCCGCACCTGGTCGGCACCGTCCGTTAACGACGCAGGGGTTGGCCGTCGGTTCCGGGGCTGATCCGGCGACTCGGCCCGCGGCCGGTGCTCCAGCGCCCAGCATGAGGTCATGGAGTCCGTGCTCGACCTGCTCCACCACACGGTCACCTCGCCGTGGGTGTTCCTGGTGATCTTCGCGGTCACCGCGGTCGACGCGTTCTTCCCGGCGGTGCCGGGCGAGACGGTGGTGATCACCGCCGGGGTCTTCGCGGCGGGCGGCGAGCCCAACCTGGTCGCGGTGATCGTGGTGGCCGCGCTCGGCGCCCTGGCCGGCGACCACGTCTCGTACGCCATCGGTCGGGGCGGCGGCGCGCACCGGCTGGCCCGGCTGCCCGCGCGCAGCCGGCGCCGGACCGGCTCGGAGTGGGCCCGGCGGGCCGTCGACCGGCGTGGCGGGTCGATCCTCACCACCTCGCGGTACATCCCCGGCGGCCGGACCGCCGTCACCCTGACCATGGGGGCGGTCCGCTACCCGCCGCTGCGGTTCCTCTTCTTCGACTCGGTCGCGACCGGCAGTTGGGCCCTCTACTGTGCGCTGCTCGGCTACTTCGGCGGACTCGCCTTCGAACGCGACCCGCTGAAGGCCCTGCTGCTCGGGGTCGGGCTCTCGCTCGCGGTCACCGGTCTGCTGGAGGTCGTCCGCTGGCTGCGCCGCCGCGCCCACCGCCGCCCCGCCGTCCACCGCTGACCGGCGCCGCTCCCCGGCACCGCCCATGATCGGGTCGCAATATCCGCGACGACGCGCCGCCGAAGCTGCCGGAAATCGTTACCCGATCATGAGCCGCCCCGGGCTACCGCGGCTGGGACGCCGCCCGGCCCGGGGGCGCAGCCGAACGGTCGGGGCGCGGCCGTCAGCTCGCCGGGGGTCGCCAGGTGGCGCCACCCAGCAGTTGGCCGGCGCCGAGCCAGGCCGCGTTCATCATCCGGGTGGCGGTCTTCTCCGGGTCGGCCTCCGGATGGTCGGCGAGCCAGTCCGCGAGCGACTCGGTCGCCCCGACCAGGGCGTACGCGACCACTTCCAGCTCGGTCTCGCCGACCTCGCGCCCCTCGGCGCGCAGCGCGTGGTCGAGCATGCCGGCGACCACCTCGACCAGCCGGGTGCGCATGGCGGCCAGCTCGCCGGCGAAGGGCTGGGTGCCCCGGGCCTGCCGGTAGAGCACCGCCCAGCCGTCCCGGTGCGCGCCGACGAAGCCGAAGAAGGCGCGCAGCCCGCGCCAGAGCCGCTCGTCAGCGGGCAGGTCCGGTGCAGCCGCCCCGGCGATGGCCTGCGTCATCCGGGTGCCCTCGCGGTGCAGGCAGGCGATGAAGAGCTCCTCCTTGGTGCCGAGGTAGGCGTAGACCATCGGCTTGGAGATGCCGGCGTCCTCGGCGATCTCGTCCATGCTGGCGGCGTGGAAGCCGCGTCGGGAGAAGACCTTGACCGCCGCGTCGAGCATCTGCTGCTCGCGGACGGCCCGGGGCAGGCGCTTGAACGTGGGGGCGGTGGACACCCTTGCGAGCATACCTACTCGTGCGTAAGGTTACGCGCGAGTAGCCAAATCCCCCGGAAGGTGCAGCCCTCATGACTGACTTCGACCCGGCCAACTTCGCGAACGTCGGCCCGAAGGAGTTCGCCCAGCTCGTCAAGTCCACCCCCGATGACAAGATCGCCGAGGTGATGTCCGGCGACCTGCGCGGCAAGATCCTCAGCGAGGTCTTCGGCCGGATGCCGCAGCTGTTCCGCGCCGACCGGGCCGGCTCCACCAACGCGGTGATCCACTGGAACATCACCGGTCGCCCCGACGGTGGCACCGACACCTACGAGGTCATCGTCGAGAACGGCACCTGCACGGTCAACGAGTCCGCGACCCGCGACCCGAAGCTCAGCCTCACCATGGGCCCGGTCGAGTTCCTGAAGATCGTCTCCGGCGGTGCCAACCCGGTGATGATGTTCATGACCGGCAAGCTGAAGGCCAAGGGTGACCTGGGCCTGGCCGCCAACATCGCCAACCTGTTCGACATCCCCAAGGCCTGACATGGCCGAGTTCTCGCTCGACCTGAACGAGGAACAGCGGGATCTACGCGACTGGGTGCACGGCTTCGCCGCAGAGGTCGTGCGCCCGGCCGCGGCCGAGTGGGACGCCCGGGAGGAGACTCCCTGGCCGGTCATCCAGGAAGCGGCGAAGGTCGGCCTGTACGGGTTCGAGTTCATCGCCACCTGCTGGGCCGACCCCACCGGCCTGTCACTGCCGATCGCCAGCGAGGAACTCTTCTGGGGCGACGCCGGCATCGGTTTGAGCATCTTCGGCACCTCCCTCGCGGTCGCCGCCATCTACGGCGCCGGCACCCCCGACCAGCTCGTCGAATGGGTGCCGCAGTGCTTCGGCGACGTCGACCGGCCCGCCGTGGCCGCGTTCTGCACCAGCGAGCCGGAGGCCGGCTCCGACGTCGGCGCCATGCGCACCCGCGCCGTCTACGACGAGGCCACCGACGAGTGGGTGCTGCGCGGGCAGAAGGCGTACGCCACCAACGGCGGGATCGCCGGGGTGCACGTGGTCACCGCCTCGGTCGAACCCGAGCTGGGCTCGCGCGGGCAGGCCGCGTTCGTCGTACCGCCGGGCACCGCGGGGCTGCACGCCACCCGCAAGCTACGCAAGCTGGGCCTGCGCGCGTCGCACACCGCCGACGTCTTCCTCGACGACGTACGCGTGCCCGGGAGCTGCCTGCTCGGCGGCCGGGACGCCCTGCTGGAGCGGCTCGACCGGGCCCGCTCCGGGCAACGCGCCTCCGGGCAGGCCGCCATGCGCACCTTCGAGCTGTCCCGCCCCACCGTCGGCGCGCAGGCGCTCGGGGTGGCCCGGGCCGCCTACGAGTACGCCCTGGACTACGCGAAGGACCGGGTCCAGTTCGGCCGGCCGATCATCGCCAACCAGGCGGTCGCCTTCGCGCTGGCCGACATGAAGATGGAGATCGACGCCGCCCGGCTGCTGGTCTGGCGGGCCTCCTGGATGGGGCGCAACAACCGGCCCTTCACCGCTGGTGAGGGCTCGATGTCCAAGCTGAAGGCCGGCGAGGTGGCCGTCGCGGTGACCGAGAAGGCGGTGCAGCTGCTCGGCGGCGCCGGGTTCCTCCGGGACCACCCGGTCGAGCGCTGGTACCGCGACGCGAAGATCTACACCATCTTCGAGGGCACCTCGGAGATCCAACGGCTGGTCATCTCCCGCGCCATCTCCGGCATGCAGATCCGCTGACCCGTCACCGTCGGTGGCGGCCTCCGCGACGGCAGGTGCCCACCAGGTGGCACCCGATCGACGCCGGTTGGGCCGGTGGCGGCATCCGGTGCATGATCGGAAAACGACGCTCCGGTGAAGGGCCCCTGCGAGGGCGCTTCCGTGCACCCGAAGGAGGCCCACGACATGGACCTGCCGTTCGTCGTGGCCACGCTGACCCGGCGCGGGCTGCTCACCCCGGGCCGGCCGGTCCGGGTCGCCTCCCAGCTCGGCGCGCTGCGCAAGTGGGGCTGGAGCCTCGCCGGCGAGCTGCGGCAGGCCGCCGCCCGCGACCCCGGCCGGGTCGCCGTCGTCGACGACCAGGGCGCCGAACTGACCTACCAGGAGTTGCTGGACCGGGCCGAGCGGCTGGCCCGGGCGCTGCGCGCGGCGCTCGGCGTGCAGGCCGGCGACCGGGTCGGCGTGCTCTGCCGCAACCACCACGGCCTGATCGAGGCGGTGGTCGCCGCCACCGTGCTCGGCGCCGACGCGGTGCTGGTCAACAGCGGCCTCGCCGCCGCGCAACTCGCCACCGTCGCCGAGGAGCAGCAGCTCCGGGTGCTGGTGCACGACGACGAGTTCGCCGAACGGGTCCTCGGGCTCCCCGCCGAGGTGCACCGGGTGGACGAACGCGGCCTGGAGGAGCTGATCGCCGGCGCCCTCCCCGGCGACCAGCTGAAGCCCCCGGAACGGGACGGCCGGACCATCGTGCTCACCTCCGGCACCACCGGCACGCCGAAGGGCGCGCGTCGCCCCACCCCCAACGGTTTCGGCCCGCTGGTGTCCATCATCGACCGCATCCCGCTGCACGCCCGCGACACCGTGATGATCGCCGCGCCGCTCTTCCACACCTGGGGGTACGCCGCCCTCCAGGTGGCGTTCGCGCTGCGCGCCACGATCGTGCTGCACCGCCGCTTCGAGCCGACCGCCACGCTGGCCGCGCTCGCCGAGCACCGGTGCGAGGCGCTCTTCGCCGTGCCGGTGATGCTGCAGCGCCTGCTCGACGCGCCGCCGCCGGACCCGCGACCGCCCCTGAAGGTGGTGGCGGTCAGCGGCTCGGCGCTGCCCGGCGGGCTGGCCCCCCGGTTCATGGACGTCTACGGCGACGTGATCTACAACCTGTACGGCTCGACGGAGGTCTCCTGGGCGTCCATCGCCACCCCGGTCGACCTGCGCGAGGCCCCCACCACCGCCGGCCGGCCGCCGCACGGCACCCGGCTGGAGATCCTCGACGACGACGGGCAGCCGGTGCCCGCCGGGCGGGTCGGGCGGATCTTCGTGGGCAACGAGATGCTCTTCGAGGGCTACACCTCCGGTGCGCGGCGGGAGACCCGCGACGGGCTGCTCGACACCGGCGACCTGGGCCGGATCAACGCCGATGGGCTGCTCTTCGTCGACGGCCGCGCCGACGACATGATCGTCTCGGGTGGGGAGAACGTCTTCCCGTCCGAGGTGGAGGATCTCCTCGCCCGCCTGCCCCAGGTCCGCGAGGCCGCCGTCATCGGCGTACCCGACCCGGAGTACGGCCAGCGCCTCGCCGCCTTCCTCGGCCTGCACCCCGGCGAGACCCTCGACCCCGAGGCGGTCCGCGAGTACGTCCGGCACTACCTGGCCCGCTTCTCCGTCCCCCGGGACGTGGTCTTCGTGAAGTACCTGCCCCGCAACGCCACCGGCAAGGTGCTCACCCGCGAGCTGCGCCGCTACTACAGCTGACCGGGTAACCCCGGAGCCACCGTCCCGGGTGCCCCGGGGGATTCTCCCCGATGCTCCCGGGTCCACCGGGACGGCAGGCTCGGGAGCATGAAAATCACGAACAGCCGTACCGCACTCGTCGTCGCGGCGCTCGGCCTGACGCTGACCGTCGCCACCCCCGCCGCGGCCGCTCCGGGCAGCGCCGCCACCGGCCGGGCGGGCGCCACCTGCCGTCCCGGCACCCTCGACCCCTCCCCGCTGCGCGCGTCGATCAGCGGGTTACCGAACGCCGACGCGACCAGCGCGCAGGTGCGCGTCTCCACCCCGGACGGCTGCTGGACCGGCGTCAGCGGCGTGCGCGACCTGCGCGGCCACGCCCCCGTCCCGCCGCACGCCCGGTTCCGGATCGGCAGCGTCACCAAGGTCTTCACCGCCGCGCTGGTGCTGCAACTGGCTGCCGAGGGCCGCATCGACCTGGCCGATCCGGTACAGCGTCACCTGCCCGGTCTGCTGCCCGCCGATTACCCGACCGTCACCGTCCGCCAGCTGCTCGACCACACCAGCGGCATCCCCAGCCCGACCATGCCGGAGGGGATCGAGTGGCAGCTCGCCCACCGGTACGACCGGTGGACGCCGGAGCAGATCGTGCGGCTCGGCCTGCGCAACCCCCGGGAGTTCGAGCCCGGGACGCGGCAGCACTACACGAACATGGGCTACATCGTCGCGGGCCTGCTGGTGGAGAAGGTCACCGGCAACTCGTACGCGCACGAGCTGGACCGGCGGATCGCCGGCCCGCTCGGCCTGCGGGAGACGTACGCCCCCGGCGACGACCCGCGCATCCGCGGACCGCACGCACACGGATACCAGGCCGTCGCGCGCGACGGGGCCACCGAACTGGTGGACGTGACGACGTGGAGTCAGACCTTCACCCCGGCCGCCGGCAACGTCATCTCCAGCCTCGCCGACCTGGACACCTTCATGACCGCGCTCTTCGCCGGCCGGGTCGTACCGCCGGCCCAACTGGCCGAGATGTTCACCCTGCCCGCGGTTCCTGACGTCGCCGGCGGTCCGGCCCGGTACAGCGTCGGGCTCACCGCGTTCCCGCTGCCCGGAGGCGAGATCCTGTGGATCAAGACGGGGTCCCGGTTCGGCTACCTGGCCGGCGTGGCATCCACCCGGGACGGCCGGTTCCGGGTGGAGTACTCGATCACCGGGACCGACGCCAAGGGTGCGGAGCTCAGCCGTACCGCCCAAGCCGTGATCGGGGCCGCGCTCGGGATGCTCTGACGACGCACCCGTGGGGCGGGGCGCGCGATCGGCGCGCCCCGCCCGCCGGTCAGGGGTAGAGAGTCAGGCCGGGCGACCGGGCCAGGGTGACCAGCTGGTCCATGGTCAGCAACGGCTCGTCCGCGGTCGGCGTGATCTTCGCCCGGTTCGAGACCACCTCGGTCCGGTAGTTGTTGGTGACCACTGCGACCGACGTACCGTCCGGCCGGAGCAGATGCACCCACAGCTGCCGTGCACCGGGCGCCTCCTCCGACTTGCTGAGCACGGCCGCGGAGCCGTCGGGAAACCTGGTGATCTCGCAGTCCGACGAGTTGTACGCCTGCTGGCAGTCCGGCCTGGCCAGGTCGGTGCCGGTCGGGCTCACCTGGAACCGGAAGAAGCCGGAGCCGCCGCCCCGCCGGACGATGGCGTCCACCGTGTACTCGCGGTAGCTCGGGTGGTACTGGAACTGGGGCTCGGTGCAGCCCCGCTCCGCCGGTTCGACCCGCACCCCGGCCGGCATCCGGGTGCGCAGCGCGTCCCGGAGCGCCCCGGTCAACCGTCCCACGGCGGCGTCGGGCGCCTCCGTGGGACGGGCCCGGACCGTCCCGTAGGTCTGCAGCGGCGGCTGCGGCCCGGTGGGGCTCGGGGTCACCCCGGCGCAGAGCGGCGACGTCGCGGCCGTCGACGGACCGGCCGACGGCGGTCCGGCGACAGTGGGGGCGGGGCCCGGCGCGGCGGCCAGCGCCGGCACCACCAGGAGCGCCGCCACGGCGGCCGCCGCCGTCGTACCGGTGAGCAGCCAGGTGCGGTGGCGACGCCGCCGCTGCTCCGACCGGATCAGCCCGTCGACGTCGATCCGGGTGGGTGGCGCCTCCGCGACGACGGCGCGCAACTGGGTCGAGATCTCATCCATGGGTACGTCCCTCCCGGGTGACGGACGCGGCGACGAGGCGGCCCCGCAACGCCTCGATCGCCCGCGCGGACTGGCTCTTCACGGTCCCCGTGGTGCAGCCCAGCTCGCGGGCCGTCTCCTCGACCGACAGGTCGCAGAAGTAGCGCAGCACCAGGACGGCCCGCCGGCGCGGCGGCAGCTCGGCGAGGAGAGTGAGGAGGGTGACCCGGTCCGCCGTACCGTCGGTGCCGGCGCGGACCGCGTGGTCCGGCACCTCCGCCCAGGCGGCCTCCCGCCGCCACGGACGGCGCCGCTCGTCCAACCAGACCCGCAGCAGGGTACGCCGGACGTACGCGTCCGTTCTCCAGGGCGGAGACCCGCCGCCAGTGCCGCAGCAGCTTGACCAGGGCCGTCGACGTCAGGTCGTCGGCCGTGTGCCAGTCGCCGTAGAGCAGGTACGCCGTGCGACGCAGTGGATCCAGCCGCGCCGCGACGTACTCGCGGTAGCCCTCGATGTCGGCAGGCAATCCCGCCACCTCCTCACCCTCACCGCTCAAACGGAGGCGGCAGGGTGGGAGGTTGCCCGTCAGTTCGGAATGGTGATCCGACCCTCGACCGCCGCGGCGGCGATGTCCGTGCGGTGGTGCGAGCCGGCCAGTTCGACCCCACGCACCAGGGCGTACGCGGCGTCCCGCGCGGCGGCGAGGTCCGGGCCGGTGGCCGTACCGCAGAGGACCCGGCCCCCGGCGGAGAGCAACGCGCCGTCGGCGGCCCGGCGCGCGGTGCCGGCGTGGATGACGCCCGGCCGGTCCGCGCCGGTGATCACGTCACCGGTGCGGGGCGCGGCCGGGTAGCCGTCGGCGGCGACCACGACGGTGACGGCGGCGCCGTCGCGCCAGCGCAGCGGCGGGTGCGCGGCGAGCGTGCCGGTCGCGGCGGCGTGCAGCAGCCCGGCGAGCGGCGTCTCCAGCATCGCCAGGACCACCTGCGTCTCCGGGTCACCGAAGCGGGCGTTGAACTCGATCACCCGGGGGCCGGCGGCGGTCAGCGCCAGCCCGACGTAGAGCAGCCCGGCGAACGGGGTGCCCCGGCGGCGCATCTTTGCCAGCGTCGGGTGCACCACGTCGGCCATCACCTCGTCGACCAGGCCGGCCGGCGCCCAGGGCAGCGGCGTGTACGCCCCCATGCCGCCGGTGTTCGGGCCGGTGTCGCCGTCACCCACGCGCTTGAAGTCCTGGGCGGGCAGCAGCGGCAGCGCCGCCTCGCCGTCGGTGACCACGAAGAGAGAGACCTCCGGGCCGGCGAGGTACTCCTCGATGACGACCCGGCCACAGTCCTGCGCGTGGCGCAGCGCGGCGGCGCGGTCCTCGGTGACGACCACGCCCTTGCCGGCGGCCAGCCCGTCGTCCTTCACCACGTACGGCGGCCCGAAGTCGTCGAGCGCCTCGGCGGTGCTGGCCGCGTCGGTGCAGGTGTGGGCGCGGGCGGTCGGCACGCCCGCCGCCGTCATGATCTCCTTGGCGAAGGTCTTCGACCCCTCCAGGCGGGCCGCCTCGGCGGACGGCCCGAAGACCGCGATCCCCTTGGCGCGTACCGCGTCGGCCACCCCTGCCACCAGCGGCGCCTCCGGCCCGATCACCACCAGGTCGGCCGACACCTCGACGGCGAGCGCCGCCACCGCGGCCGGATCGCACGGATCCACCGCGCGCACCTCGGCCAACGCGGCGATGCCGGGATTCCCCGGCGCCGCGATCACCGCCTCGACGGACGGATCGCCGGCAATCCCGAGCGCGAGCGCATGCTCCCGCCCCCCACCACCCACAAGAAGAACCCGCACGCCCGGGATCCTACTGCCCCCCACCCCCCGCCTAGTTGATCAAGAAGTTTGCGTCTCATTTCCCGTCCCCGGCGGACCAAAACTCCTTGATCATCGAGTGGAGAACGGCGGGCGGCGGAGGGCCGTCCTCACCGTGTGGGGGATGTAGTCGGGGCGGAGGGTGTCCGACCAGGTGAAGCGGAGGACCTTCCAGCCCGCGTTGACTAGACGGTTCTGCCGGACCCGGTCTTCAAAGACGGCCTGGGGCGTTCGGTGCGGCGCCTGGCCGTCCGCCTCGGCGATCACCCGTGCCGCGCGCCAACCGAGGTCCCCGACGCCGAGCAGATAACCGTCGTCGTCGCGTACCTCCAGTTGGAGGACGTCGGGCGGGACACCGCCGTCGACGCACCGGAGACGGGCCCGGGTCTGCAGCGGCGACTGGGCCCGTCCGTCTGCCTCCGCCAGACGGTCCCGGGCCGCGACGGCCCCGCGACGCCCCGCGATGAGGGCCGGGATCAACGACAAGTCGGCTTCCGTAACGAGCCGTCGGTTCAGCGCGGAATCCAGCGCGCAGACCGCCGGATACCGCTCCGCACGAAGGATGACATCGGCCAGGGTCCGCAGCGGGGTGGTGGCGGGAACGCCGGCAACCTCGCAGACATCCCCGGCCTGGACGGTGAGCTGGTGCACCACGAGATCCGGATGCGCGGGCCGCTGCGGTCGTGGCCGGCTCGTCGGGACCGACACGTGGATGGCGGACGTCGGGCGCAGACCACCGATCCGGTGCAGCTCGGCGGCCGTGTCGAGGGCCACGAACGCCCCAGGTCCGAGACTGGTCACCGCCGCGCGGATGCGGGCCCGACGCAGCGCCGCCCTGCTCACCCCCAGAGCCGGCACGAAGCAGCCCCGCGCCACTCGGAGCCATCGACCGGAGCGGCACAGGTGTCGGATCTGATCCCGGCTGAAACCCGCTGCCAGCGCCTGGCCGGCCGTCACCACGCCATCCTGCTCACGGGCGACCCGGGCCAGAAGGTCGAAGTCGGCCACCCCACCAGCCTGGCCGGGCTCCCCACCGTCCACCACCCCCTGTGGACAACCTTTCGCACCCTGTGGACAACCCGCTCCTGGGCTGTCGACCAAGAAGTTTGCGTCAGGATTTGGGTCGGATCAGGACGCAAACTTCTTGATCAACGGGGCGACCTGCCCGGGGTTAGGGGAGGAGGGGGTGGCGGAGGACGTTTTCTTCGCGGCCGGGGCCTACGCCTACGACGCTGACGCGGGTGTTGCAGAGTTCCTCGATGCGGGCGATGTAGCGGCGGGCGTTCTCGGGGAGCTCGTCCTCGGTCCGGGCCTTGGTGATGTCCTCCGACCAGCCGTCGAGCTCTTCGTAGATCGGCTTGGCGTGGTGGAAGTCGGTCTGGCTCATCGGCATGTCGTCGAAGCGCTCGCCGTTGATCTCGTACCCGACGCAGATCGGCACCTTGGCCATGCCGGTGAGCACGTCCAGCTTCGTGATGACCAGGTCGGTGACGCCGTTGAGGCGGCAGGCGTACCGGGCGACGACGGCGTCGAACCAGCCGCAGCGGCGCTCCCGGCCGGTCGTCGTGCCGTACTCGTGGCCGATCTTGCGCAGGTGCTGGCCGTTGTCGTCGAAGAGCTCGGTCGGGAACGGGCCGGCACCCACTCGGGTGGTGTACGCCTTGCTGACCGCGATCACCTTGGTGATCGCGGTCGGCGGGATGCCGGCGCCCACGCACGCCCCACCGGCGGTCGGGTTCGACGAGGTCACGAAGGGGTACGTGCCGTGGTCCATGTCGAGCATGGTCGCCTGGGCGCCCTCCAGCAGCACCGTCTCGCCGCGGTCCAGCGCGTCCCAGAGCATCACCCGGGTCTCCGCGATGTACGGCTTGAGCCGCTCCGCGTACCCCAGGTACTCCTCGATCGTCGCGTCGACGTCGATCGCCTTGCGGTTGTAGATCTTGAAGAGCAGCTGGTTCTTCTCGCGGAGCGCCAGCTCCAGCTTCTTGCGCAGGATGCCCGGGTCGAGCAGGTCCTGGAGCCGGATGCCCATCCGGGCGACCTTGTCGCCGTACGCGGGGCCGATGCCCCGGCCGGTGGTGCCGATCCGGCGGGTGCCGAGGTAGCGCTCGACCACCCGGTCCAGCGCCCGGTGGTGCGGCATGATCAGGTGCGCGTCGCCGGAGATGCGCAGCCGGGAGACGTCCACGCCACGCTCGGCGAGCCCGTCGATCTCGGCCAGCAGCACCTTCGGGTCGACGACCACCCCGTTGCCAATGACGATCATCGCGCTCGGTGAGAGCGCCCCGGACGGCATCAGGTGCAGCGCGTACTTCTGCCCGTCGGGAGTGATCACCGTGTGACCGGCGTTGTTGCCGCCGGAGTAGCGCACGACGTAGTCGACCCGCTCACCCAGCAGGTCGGTAACCTTGCCCTTGCCCTCGTCGCCCCACTGAGCGCCAAGGAGCACGATCGCTGGCATCTTCTCCGCCTCCAGAAGGCTCGGGTGCCAGGTGGCGACCGGTTGGCGAGCCCGGGGTGTCAGGCTAACAAGTAGTGACGGCGCGGCCGGCAGGGGTCGCGTCGAGAGGCAGGAGGCTCCTTCCCGTGTACGACGTGGTGCTGCTCACCCTGGGCTCGGAGCGGGACGCTCCCGGCGGGGGCTGCGGCGATGGCGGTGCCTGCTGCTCCGGCGCCGGCGAGGCCGCCCCGGAGAAGACCGGGGAGCGCTGCGAGACGCCGCGCGTGCCGGTGCTGGCCTGCGCGGAGGCGCTCACCGCCCGGGGCGCGCGGGTGGAGACGGTCACCGCCCGCTCGGACGCCGAGATCGACGAGGTGCTGGCCCGGCTCGACGCCCCGCCCCGCCCCGACGGCCTGACCTGGCCGGACCCGGACGGCAAGACCCGCCTGATCGTCGCCACCGCCAGCGACGCGCAGTTGCGCGCCGTCGTGCGCCGGCTGGTCCGGCGGTACGCCCCACCGCCCAGCCGTCGCCCCGCCGACCTGGCCGGCAACCGTACGGTGCCGGACCTGCCCACGATCGGCGTACTCCCGCTCGATCCGGCCCGCAGCGGCGGGCAGCGTGACCTGGCCGCGCAGCTCGGGCTGCCCCGGGATCCGGCGGCGGTGGCCGCCGCGGTGCTGGACGGCACCGCCCGCCGGCTCGACCTGCTGCGCAACGACGGCGGCTCGGTGACCCTGGACGGCGCGTTGCTCGGCGCCGCCGACGACCAGGGCCGCCCGCTGCACTGGCGCGGCCGGGTCGAGGTGGACGACGCGGTGCTCAGCGACGGCGAGGACCCGATCCTGGCCTGCGCCATCGGCAACGCCGGCGGGTACGCCCAGCTGGACGGGCTGCCGCTGCTGGCCGGCCCGGACCCGACCGACGGGGTGGTCGAGGTGGCGGTGGCCGTCCCCGTGGTCACCCGGTCCGCGTTGGGCCGGAAGAAGATCCGCTTCGAGGTCCGCCGGGCTCGGGGGCGCGCCGTGGCCGTCATCCCCCGCGACGAGAAGGTGCCCTTCCTCGACGACGGCGCCGAGGGCGAGCTGAGCCGCAAGCGGTCCTGGTGGACCGAGCCGGGCGCCTGGGCGGTCTGGACGAGCTGACTCACCGGCTCCGCTACCGTCCGTGACCGGATCGGGACGGCCTATCCTCAACGGGAGGAATGGGGGGAACCGTGGTGGACGAGAACGCCGACCGGGGCCAGCCGCCCGGCCAGCAGCCGGTGCCGGAGCGGGACATCGAGCCGCTCTGGCCGCCCGACGCCGCGCATCCGGGCACGCCCGGGCCGGCCTGGGTAGCCCACCCGTCCGCGGCCTACCCGTCCCTGAGCGCGGAGGTCGGCGACCGCCTCGCCCCGGCCGCCCCCGGCTGGGACGCCGTCCACCCGAGCGACCACGGGCTCCCGGACGGCAACGGTCGCTCGGGCGGCCCGAACGGCGGCCTCCCGGCGCACGACGGCCTCGCCGCCGGGCCGAGCCATCCCGGCTACCACGACGGCAGCGACCGCCCCGCCGGGCCGGGCGACCCGCACGGCGGCCTCGCGGCGCACGACGGCCTCGCCGCCACGCCCGGCCACCCCGGCTACTACTACGACGGCGGCGGCGGTTCCGCCACCGGCACGCCGAGCGGCGACCTCAGTGGCGGGAGTGGGGCTGACGGCGGACGGCCCGGCGTACCGGGCGGCACCACCCCGGCGCCCGACGCGACCGCCCAGCCCAGGGCGGTGGAGCACGCCGTGCCGGCGCCCCGGCCGGGGCAGGCCGCCCCGGTCGACCTCGACCTGCCGTTCACCCTGGACCCGGCGATCCCGCAGCCCGCTCCGGGCGCCCCCGAGACGGGCGGCACGGCCGGCGCCGCGCCGCACGGCCCGGGGCAGGGGCAGCCGCCGGCCTTTCCGCCGGCTCCCCGGCAGCCGGCCGGCCCGGCCGACCACCAAAGCCCGGCCGGGACGGCCGTCGGACCCGCCTGGGGCGGGCCGGCCGCCGAGCCGGGCGGGTCGGGCGCCGCGTACGGGACTCCGGTCGTACCCGTGGAGACGCCGGCGGCGGCTGGCGGACCGGGATCGGGGGAGTCCCCGTGGGCGCAGCCGCCGCAGCGCGCCTCGGCCGGCGCGGCGGAGGCGGTCGGCACCGCGGCGGTCCCCGGTGAGCCGGACCCTCCGGCGCCCGCGCCCCCGAAGCTGGGACCGTTCCCGCCCTCGCCGGGCACGCCGCTGGCCCCGCCCGCGCCCGACCCGACGACCGGCTACCCACCGGGCCCGACGCTGACCGTGCCGCCCCCGCACGCCAGCCCGCCGGCCCACCCGCACGCCGGCCCGCCGCCGGGCACGCCCGCCCCGGGCCCGGCGCAGCCGGTCGCCGGTTGGTACGGGCCGTCCTGGCAGCAGGGCACCCCGCCCGCCGGGATGCCGCGGCAGCCGCGGCCGGAGCAGCCCGCCCCGACGCCGGCCGGCTACCCGGAGCCGGCGTGGGCGCCAGAGGTCGGGGTCCCGCCGACGGCGGAGGACTTCGCCCGCCGCCGCCAGGTGCGCCCGGCGGACCCGGTCGCCACCACGGGGTTGCGCGCGGTGGTCAACCGGATGGGTCTGGTGAAGCTCCCGCCGGGGCGGCACGAGCAGGAGCTGCGCCGGGACATCGAGATGGTGCGCCGCAACTTCGGCGGGCTGCGTCAGGTGACCGTGGTCAACCCGAAGGGCGGCGCCGGCAAGACGGTGGCCATCCTGCTGCTGGCGATGACCTTCGGGCAGAAGCGCGGCGGGTACGTGCTGGCCTGGGACAACAACGAGACCCAGGGCACCCTCGGCATGCGGGCGCAGCAGGACTTCCACTCACGGACGGTCCGGGACATGCTGCGGGACCTGGGGCAGTTCCAGGGCGCGCACGGCCGGGTCGGTGACCTGTCGCAGTACGTCCGCTCGCAGGGCGAGGGGATGTTCGACGTGCTCGCCTCGGACGAGTCGGCCACCGGCGGCGAGATGCTGACCGCGGCGGCGTTCGCCGAGATCCGCGAGGTGGTGAGCCGGTTCTACAAGCTGATCTTCGTGGACACCGGGAACAACGTCCGGGCCCAGAACTGGCAGGCCGCGATGGACGCCACCGACCAACTGGTGGTCACCATGTCGGCGCGGAACGACTCGGCGGAGACCGCCGCCCGGATGCTGGACCATCTCGAGCAGAGCGGCCGGCACCGGCTGGTCCGGCAGGCGGTGACGGTGGTGTCGATGCCGCCGTCCCGCAAGGAGATCGACCTGCCGGCGATCCAGGAGCACTTCGCCGCCCGCACCCGGGCGGTGCTGCTCGCCCCGTACGAGCGTCTGATCGACACCGGGGAGCCGATCCGGTACGGCGGGCTCTCCTCGGCCACCCGGGACGCCTGGCTGAAGATCGCCGCGGCGGTCGCCGAGGGGCTCTGAGCCGGTACGACGAGCCGGCCCGGGCAACTGCCCGGGCCGGCCGTCGCGCGGGTCAGCTGCCGGCGAGGGCGTCCCAGGCGGCCGGGTCGCAGTCGCGCAGGAACTGGGCGCAGCGGGCCGCCTCGTCGGCCTCGCCGATCTCCCCGGCGGCCCGGGACAGCACGTACAGGCAGCGCAGGAAGCCCCGGTTGGGGGTGTGCGACCAGGGCACCGGGCCGTGTCCCTTCCAGCCGCTGCGGCGCAGCTGGTCCAGGCCCCGGTGGTATCCGGTGCGGGCGTACGCGTACGCCGTGATGATCTGACCGGCGTCGAAGGACCGGGTCGCCAGCGCCGCCCAGGCCGCGCTGTGGGTCGGGAAACGGGCCGCGACCTCGGCGTACGCCTCGTCGGTGCCCGCCTGATCGGCGTCGGCCAGGGCGGCGTCGGCCTCCTCGTGGGCGGGCAGGAAGGTAGCCGGTGGCTCAGGCAACAGGTTCTGCATCGCCCCATTCAACCCGCTTCGCCCCGCGACACGCGAGGGGGTCCGGCCGGCACGCTGGCTGAACGGTGGAGGCATTCGTCACGCCTGCGGCTCAAGGTCCCGGGCCCCGCGGCCCATGCCGCCGCGAGGTGACTTCCGTTACAACTGTTGGTCCGGAGCCTCCCCAGGACCGGATCACGCAGGAGCCCGACGGTTTCGACCGCCGGGCTCCTGTCCGTTCCGGGCCGGCGCGAGCGGGGCCGGGAGGGGTTTGGGCGGTTGCCCGGTGCGGGCAGGATGGCCTGGTGCCGACCCCACCTCCCGCGGACGTCATCGCGCCGCACGACACCCACCCCGACGAGATCGAGACCCGCGCGGACTTCGACCGGCGGCTGGCCACCGGCAGTCTCGCCGGGCTGACCGTGCAGGGGCTGCGCCTCGACCTCGAACCCGTTCCCGACCTGACCGGCACGGTGGTCACCGGCACCCTCTTCGTGGGCTGCCGGTTCGCCTCCCGGGAGGTCGGCGCCGACCTGGTGCGGCGCGGGGCGAACGTGGTGCCGCCCTTCTCCGGCCTGCCGTACCCCACTCAGCCGTCGCACCTCTACACCCCGGAGGAGCTCGCCGCCGGCTTCGCCGAGGGCGGGTTCGCCGGGATGTACGACACCCGGGTGTACGAGCACTTCCGGGCGCACGGCGGCGCGCTGCCGGACGTCCGGGAGGCGCTCGGCCAGCGCCTGCACGACCACGGCGTGGACAACGCCCTGGTCGACGCCACCCGTACCTGGCTGGCGACGCACGGCCCGCAGTCGGTGGTGGGGGTGATGGGCGGGCACGCGGTGCCGCGCGGCAGCGTGCCGTACCGGATGGCGGCGGTGCTCGGCTGGGAGCTGGCCCGGGCCGACCGGCTGGTGGTGACCGGTGGCGGCCCCGGGGTGATGGAGGCGGCCAACCTGGGCGCCTTCCTGGCGACCTGGCCGGCCGAGGAGCTGACCGCGGCGATCGACCTGCTCGCCACGGCGCCCGACTTCACCGACCACGACCGGTACACGGCGGCGGCGCTGACGGTCCGCGAGCGGTACGCGGCCGGACCGGCCGCGCCGCGGCGCACGCCGGGTCTGGACTGGGCCCGCTCGGGTGGGCTGGCCATCCCCACCTGGCTGTACGGGCACGAACCGGCGAACCTCTTCGCCGGCAAGATCGCGAAGTACTTCTCCAACGCCATCCGCGAGGACACCATCCTGCGACTGTCCCGGGGCGGGATCGTCTTCGCCCCCGGCCGGGCCGGCACCGTCCAGGAGGTGTTCCAGGCGGCGACGAAGACCTACTACGGCACCGACGGGGCGAGCGGGGCCTACGTCTTCCTGGACCGGGCGTACTGGACCACCGAGCTGCCGATCGAGTCGCTGCTGCGGCCGCTCTTCGCCGCGTCCCCGTTCGGGGACCTCTCGGCCACCGTGCACCTGACCGACGACGTGCGGGAGGCCGTCCAGGTGCTCACCGCCAGCGCCTGACACGCCGACGGCCGGCTCCCCGGTCGGGGAGCCGGCCGTCGGGCCGCACGGGTGACTACTTCATCCGGGTGCCGGTCGAGCGGAGGTGCTCGCAGGCCTCCACGACGCGGGCGGCGAGACCGGCCTCGGCCAGCTTGCCCCAGGTCCGCGGGTCGTACTGCTTCTTGTTGCCGACCTCGCCGTCGACCTTCAGCACGCCGTCGAAGTTGCGGAACATGTGCTCGGCCACCGGCCGGGTGAAGGCGTACTGGGTGTCGGTGTCGATGTTCATCTTCACCACGCCGTAGTCCAGCGCCTCACGGATCTCCGACAGCAGCGAGCCGGAGCCGCCGTGGAAGACCAGGCTGAGCGGCTTGTCCTTGCCGTACTTGGCGCCGACCGCCTCCTGGATCTGGTTGAGGATCTCCGGCCGGAGCTTGACGTTGCCCGGCTTGTAGACGCCGTGCACGTTGCCGAAGGTCAGCGCCGCCATGTAGCGGCCCTTCTCGCCCAGGCCCAGCGCCTCGACCATGGCCAGGCCGTCCTCGACGGTGGTGTAGAGCTTGTCGTTGATGGCGTTCTCGACGCCGTCCTCCTCGCCACCGACCACGCCGACCTCGATCTCGAGGACGATCTTGCCCTTGGCGGCCTCGTCGAGGAGCTGCGCGGCGATCTGCAGGTTCTCCGCCACCGGCACGGCCGAACCGTCCCACATGTGCGACTGGAACAGCGGCTCCTCGCCGCGCTTCACCCGCTCCTGCGAGATCGCCATCAGCGGCCGGACGAACTTGTCCAGCTTCTCCTGCGGGCAGTGGTCGGTGTGCAGGGCGATGTTGACCGGGTACTTCTTGGCGACCTCGTGCGCGTACGCGGCGAACGCGACCGCGCCGGTGACCATGTCCTTGACCGACGGTCCGGAGAGGTACTCGGCACCGCCGGTGGACACCTGGATGATGCCGTCGCTCTCCGCGTCGGCGAAGCCCTTCAGCGCCGCGTTCAGGGTCTGCGAGGAGGTCACGTTGATCGCGGGGTACGCGTACCGGCCAGCCTTGGCACGGTCCAGCATCTCCGCGTAAGCCTCGGGGGAAGCGATGGGCATGTCGAACGCTCCTTACTTACCGCTCTCGGCCGAGCCGGCCGTTGTCTTCCATCGGGTGCGCCGGACCGCGCTGTCCACCGCCGGCAGTATCCCGTAGGGAGTGGCCCCGGGCACAACCGCCTCCCCTCACCGGTCCGCCAGGTGGTCCGGTACGACCACGCTGATCAGCCAGCTCACCACCGCCATCACGATGGCTCCCCAGAAGGCGGCGCCGAAACCGTCCACCCGGAACGGCAGGTCCAACCCGCGGGCGATCCAGTCGGTCAGCAGGAACAGCAGGGCGTTCACCACCAGCGCGAAGAGGCCCAGCGTGAGCAGGTAGAACACGCAGCCGACCACCTTGATGACCGGCTTGAGCACCGCGTTCACCACGCCGAAGATCAGCGCCACCACGAGCAGGGTGAGTGCGGTGTCGGCGCCGCCGCGACCGGTGACGTCGACCCCGGGCACGATCAGCGTGGTGACCCACAGCGCGACCGCGGTGATCGCCAAGCGGATCAGGAAGCCCACGCCCCTCATCCTGGCACCGGCGGGCTCCCCCGGTGGGACGATCCACCGACTCCGCATCCCGCGCCCACCGGGCGACGGCCCCGCCCAGCCCGTACGGTGTGGGTGGTAATCCGCCGGAACAGGGAGGGACGATGGGTCAGCCCCACGAGGACTTCACCCCGAGCGACCACCTCAGCCCGGAGGAGCGCGATCCGGAGGCCGAGCCGGCCGACGCGTTCGAGCAGTCCGTGGTCGCCGGCCCCAGCGACGGCGACGCCGAGCCGCGCCGCGGCCTGGAGGTCGACGACTGGGACGCGATGGAGCAGGCCCGGGTGGTCACCGCGGACGAGGACGACTACCGCTGAGGTGCCAGCGGCGTCACCCGGTCCGGATTCGCCGCCGCCCACTCGTCCAGCCGGTCCTCCCGTAGCGCGGCCAGGAAGGCCGGCGCGGCCCGCCGGTCGAGCAGCGACGTCCCCCAGCGCTCCCGGTCCTCGACGGTCGGCAGGGCCACGCCGACCGGGTCGGCCGCCGACGCCGCCCCGGCCAGCGCGAGCAGGTCCGGCAGCGAGCGCCCACCGGTGTCGACGGTCAGGTCCGCACCGATGCCGGCGAGCAGGCGACCGAGCGCCGCGGGGTTGGTGCGGAGTTCCCGCTCGTCCAGTCGCCGCAGCAGCCCGGCGAGGTAGCGCTGCACGTTGCGTTCCCGGTCGCGGGCACCGTTGGGCAGGTCGCGGCGCTGCCGGAGCAGGTCGACCGCGCCCGCGCCGTCGAGCCGCTGACAACCGGCGGGGAACGTGCGCCGGGTGTGCGTCGAGCGGATCACCCCGGGCAGGCAGACCTCCACCCCGCCGACGCCGTCGGTGAGCTTGCGCAGCGCCGGGTACGTCAGCGCGGAACCGGCGTCGATCGGCACGCCGGTCACCCCGGTGATGGTCCGCTCGGTCAGCTCGTAGCCGCGCCGCAGGTCGGGCCGCGGCTCCCCGGCGCCCTGCTGGAACGCGGTGTTCAGCTTCTCCGTGCCGTGGCCGGGGACCTCCACCAGCAGGTCGCGCGGCAACGAGACCAGCCAGAGGCGGCTCCGGTCCGCCGGGACGTGCACCAGCAGCACCGCGTCCGCCCGGCGGGCCGGGACCGGGTCGATGCCGGGAGTCGGGCCCGCCGCACGCGTCGGCGTGCCGTCCAGGCCGAGCAGCAGCACGTTCAGCGCCTCGCCCCGGGCGCCGGGGTCACCCGTCAGGTTCCCCGTGGGGGTGCGCTCGCCCGCCACCGGTACGACCTGGGGCACCGCGACACCCAGCAGGCCGAGCACGGCCAACGCCGCGCCGCCCGCCCGGAGCCGGTTACGGCGCCGGCGACGCCGGGTGGCGATCCGGTCGATGGCCGCCCGCAGCGGCCCGAGCGGCGGAATGGACGGCTCCTGCCGGGCGAAGGCGGCCCGCAGTTCTTCCTCGGTCATCAGCAGACCTCCACATGTTCGGCGCGCAGCGTGGCGAGGGCTCGGGAGATGGAGGAGCGGACGGTGCCGACGGCGCAGCCGAGGATCTCGGCGATCTCGGCGTCCGGGAGGTCCTCGTAGTAGCGCAGCACCAGGGTGGCCCGCTGTCGGCGGGGCAGGCGGGCCAGCCAGGACCGGACCTGGTCCCGCTCCACCGTGTCCTGGGCGTGGTCGGTGGCGAGGGGTACGGACTCCTCCGGGTCGCCACGCAGCAGCACCCGGCGCATCCACGAGCCGCGCCGCCAGTCGACGTACTGGTTGGTGAGCATCCGGCGGACGTACCGCTCCGGGGAGTCCGCGCGGGCCACCCGCCGCCAGTTCAACTGGACCCGCACCATGGTGTCCTGCACCAGATCCTGCGCCTGGTGCGGATCGCCGGTCAGCATGACCGCGTACCGCAGCAGCGCGGCCAGCCGTAGGTCGGCGAACTCCTCGTACGTCACTGCACCTCCCGGTTTCCTGCCCCTGATGACGGAGGCGGACAGCCGGAACGTTGCGCTGGTTCCGGTCAGCCGTTCGGCTCCTTTCCTCCGCCGCCGGCCGGTCGGGGCAGCGCCCGGCCTTGAGGGTTCCTTAAGCTCCGCAGGCTCCACCTGGACATCCCCCATGGGAGGAACCCGGTAATGCTCAAGCACTCCACCCGGCGCTGGCTCGCCGGGCTGGGCGTCGCAGGCGCGTTCGTCGCCGCCTCCGCCACCCCCGCGTACGCGGCCGATCCCCTGGTGATCGTCGCCTGGGACACCCTGATCGCACCGAACCACAGCACGTACAACTTCATCGCCCCGTACATCGAGGGCGAGGGTGAGCTGGCGAAGGCGACGCTGGACCTCGACCTGTCCGAGGTCGACGACATCGCCACCTTCGAGCTGGCCACCGCGCTCTGGGAGTGCGCCCCCGCACAGCAGAAGACCCTGCACTGCGAGTCGCTGCCGAACGAGTGGGGCGTCGCCAGCCTCGACTACTACCTGACCGCGAAGTCGGACGCGAAGCCCGGCCAGAAGGCCGAGCTGGGGATCAAGGCGACCGGGGGCGGCCAGACCGCCACCCGCAGCGTGACGGTCACCATCGCCGAGGGCGTCGACCTCCAGTCCGACCCGGAGGTCAGCCTCGACGCCGCGCCGGGCGAGACCGCCGGCCTGACCGGCGACGTGGTCCGCAACTCCGGCGACAACCCCGCCCGCGGCGTGGTGCTGCGCCTGCAGAACGACAACCTCAGCCCGTACGTCGGCAACTTCAGCAACTGCGAGTACATCGAGTACCTCGCCACCATCTGCACCTTCGACACCGAGCTCGAGCCGAACAAGAGCTACCGGCTCTCCGAGAAGCTCCCGGTGAAGCTCGACAAGGGCGCTCGCACCGGCATCGAGCTGGAGAACTACGTCGACTGGTGGACCAAGGACGACTGGGCGCTCGTCGTCAGCGACCCGGACTTCCCGCTCCCGCCCGGCAAACCCGGCACCGGCGAGAAGCTGACCCTGGTCGAGGAGCCCCCGGCCCGGCAGGCGTCCGTCCCGCAGACCGACGTGGACCAGTGGAACAACTTCACCGTGGTCGACGTCAAGGTCGGCGGGGACAACCCGGCCGACCTGGCCGCCGTCGGCAGCACCAACAGCGGCAAGGTGGGCGACAAGGTCAAGGTGACCGCCGGCTGGACCAACCTGGGTCCGGCCACCGTGGACGCCTGGCGGCTGGCCGGGCCGATCGTGACCGTGGAGATCCCCAAGGGCACCGAGGCGATCGAGGTCTCCGAGGAGTGCGCCCCGTACGACAAGGACGACAAGGACGCGTGGGACCCGTGGGAGCACGGCGGTGAGCCGGGCGCCGACCTGTACGGCTGCCTCGCCGCCGGGGACCCGGAGGCGGGCGTCAGCGGCTCGTACCCGTTCGTCCTGCGGATCGACGAGCTGACCGGAGAGACCTCCGGCAAGGTGGTCACCCACCTGGACGCCGACCCGAAGGCGGAGAACAACGAGGCCGCGGTCGTCATCAAGCGCGGCACCGGCAACCCGGGCACGCCGACCCCCGGCACGCCGACCCCCGGCGCGCCGGGCGAGGGTGGCGGTGACGGCGGCACCCTGCCGATCACCGGTGACTCCACCGCGCTGGTCGCCGGCGTCGGCGCCGTGCTGCTCGCGGCCGGCGGGGCCGGCTACCTGGCGGCCCGCCGCCGCGGGACCCGCTTCGTGGCCTGATCTCCCCACCACACCACCCGGTGCCCCGTCGACCACCCGGTCGGCGGGGCACCGTCCTGTCCACCCCGGGGAGCAGCCGGACCGTCCGCCCGAAAACCGGACGACGCAAGATCGAAGTCCCTGACACCATGGGCGGGTGCTGCTCACCCTGACCACCACCCACCGGCCGGCGACCGACCTCGGGTACCTGCTGGTCAAGCACCCCGATCGGGTGCACGCCTTCGACCTGCCCGCGGGCGCCGCGCACATGTTCTACCCGGAGGCGGCCGAGGACCGCTGCACCGCCGCCCTGCTGGTCGAGGTCGACCCGCAGCGACTCGGCGCGGGTCGGGGGCGCGGGCGGCAGCAGACCGCCACCCCGGAAAGCTTCACCCTCGGGCAGTACGTCAACGACCGGGCGTACGCCGCGTCCAGCCTGCTCTCCTCGGCGCTGTCCACGGTGTTCCGCTCGGCCCTGCGCGGGGTGTCCCGGGACCGGCCGGAGCTGGCCGCCACCGCGATCCCGCTGGAGGTGCGGGTGCCGGTGCTGCGCTGCCGGGGCGGCGCCGACCTGGCCACCCGGATGTTCGCCCCGCTCGGCTGGACGGTCACCGCCACCCCGATCGCCCTCGACGAGCGGCACCCCGACTGGGGCGACAGCCGCTACGTGGACCTGCTGCTCACCGGCACCGTCCGGGTCGCCGACGCGCTCAACCACCTGTACGTCCTGCTGCCGGTACTCGACGACGCCAAGCACTACTGGGTGGCCCCGGACGAGATCGACAAGCTGCTCCGGGCCGGCGCGGGCTGGCTCGCGGACCACCCGGACAAGGCATTGATCACCCGGCGTTACCTGGCGCACCGGCGTGCCCTGGCCGGTCAGGCCCTGGCCCGCCTGGCGGAGCTGACGGACGATCCGCCGGCCGACGACAGCGTCGTGGCGGAGCCGGCCGAGGCCGTCGAACCCCGCCGGGCGTCCCTGGCGGCACGACGTCGTGAGGCGGTGCTCGCCGCCTTGGCGGCCAGCGGCGCGACCCGGGTGCTGGACCTGGGCTGTGGCGGGGGCGCGCTGCTCACCGCGCTGGTCGCCGACCGGCGCTACACCGAGGTCGTCGGCACCGATGTCGCCGACCACGCGCTGGCCCTGGCCGCCCGCCGGCTGCGGCTGGACCGGTTGCCGCAGCGGCAGCGCGACCGGGTCCGGCTCTGGCAGTCCGCGCTGACCTACCGGGACGACCGGCTGCGCGGTTACGACGCGGCGGTGCTGATGGAAGTGATCGAGCACCTCGACCCGCCCCGGCTGCCGGCGCTGGCGGACGCGGTCTTCGGCCACGCCCGGCCGGGCACGGTCGTGGTGACCACTCCGAACGTGGAGTACAACGTCCGCTACGAGGGGCTGCCGGCCGGGCGGTTCCGGCACGCCGACCACCGGTTCGAGTGGACCCGCGCCGAGTTCGCCGACTGGGTCGGCGAGGTGGCGGCCACCTACGGCTACACCGCCACCATCGGCGGGATCGGCGACGACGACCCGGAGGTCGGCGCCCCCACCCAGCTCGCCGTGTTCACCGCCGCCGGGCCGGCAGCCGGCGGGCAGGCCAGCACCGGGCGGGACACCCGGCAGGAGGAGCAGCGATGACCACTCTCGAACTTCCCGAGCTGGCCCTGGTGGCGCTGGTCGGGGTCTCCGGCTCCGGCAAGTCCACCTTCGCCCGCCGGCACTTCGCGCCCAGCCAGGTGCTCTCCTCGGACATGTTCCGGGCGATGGTGGCCGACGACGAGAACGACCAGTCGGCCTCCGCGGACGCCTTCGAGGCGCTGCACCACGTCGCCGCCACCCGGCTGCGGCGCGGCCGGCTGACCGTGGTGGACGCGACGAACCTCCAGCCGCACGCCCGGGCCGGACTGGTGCGGGTGGCCCGCGAGCACGACGTGCTGCCGGTGGCGATCGTGCTGGACGTGCCGGAGGCGCTGGCCTGGGAGCGTACCGAGGCGCGGGCCGACCGGACCTTCGGCCGGCAGGTGCTGGCCCGGATGCAGCGCGACCTGCGCCGGACCTACGGGCAGCTGGCCCGCGAGGGCTTCCGGAAGGTGCACGTGCTGCGCGGCGCGGAGGAGATCGACGCCGCCGAGATCCGCTACGAGCGGCTCTACAACGACCGGCGGGAGCTGACCGGGCCCTTCGACATCGTCGGGGACGTGCACGGCTGCCGGGAGGAGCTGGAGGCGCTGCTGCTCCAACTGGGCTGGGCACTGCGCCGCGACGACGCGGGCCGCCCGGTGGACGCGGTGCACCCGGCTGGTCGTACCGCGGTCTTCGTGGGTGACCTGGTGGACCGCGGCCCGGACTCCCCCGGCGTGCTCCGCCTGGTGATGGGCATGGTGGCGGCCGGGCACGCGATCTGCGTGCCCGGCAACCACGAGCAGAAGCTGCTGCGCAAGCTGCGCGGCCGGGACGTGCGGCTCACCCACGGCCTGGCCGAGACGATGGCGCAGCTGGAGTCGGAGTCCCCGGACTTCGTCGCGGAGGTCGCGAGCTTCGTCGACGGCCTGGTCAGCCACTTCGTGCTGGACGGCGGCCGGCTGGTGGTCGCGCACGCCGGGCTCAAGGAGGCCTACCAGGGCCGCGCGTCCGGCCGGGTCCGCGCGTTCGCGCTCTTCGGGGAGACCACCGGCGAGACCGACGAGTACGGCCTGCCGGTCCGCTACCCGTGGGCGCGCGACTACCGGGGCTCGGCCATGGTCGTGTACGGCCACACCCCCACCCCGGTGCCGGAGTGGGTCAACAACACCATCTGCGTCGACACCGGCTGCGTCTTCGGCGGGCGGCTCACCGCGCTGCGCTACCCGGAGAAGGAGCTGGTCAGCGTCCCGGCGGTCAAGGAGTGGTACGCCCCGGCGCGTCCGCTGGTCGACGCCCCGGTCCGGCCGGACACGGTGCTGGACCTGGCCGACGTGACCGGCCGCCGGCACATCCAGCACGCGTACGGGACGCTGACCGTGCCGGCGGAGAACGCCGCCGCCGCGCTGGAGGTGATGAGCCGGTTCGCGGTCGACCCGGGCCGGCTGGTGTGGCTGCCGCCCACCATGGCGCCCTGCTCCACCTCGACCGTCGAGGGCTTCCTGGAACACCCGGCGCAGGCGTTCGAGGACTACCGGTCCGCCGGCGTCGAGCGGGTGGTGTGCGAGGAGAAGCACATGGGCTCGCGGGCGGTGGTGCTGGTCGAGCGGGAGGAGACCGGCGGGCCGTACGGCGGCGGGGTGGTGCACACCCGGACCGGGCGGCCGTTCTTCGGCGCGCCGCTCGACGGGGAGCTGCTGTCCCGGGTCCGGGCGGCGGTCACCGCCGCGGGGCTCTGGGCGGAGCTGGGCACCGACACGCTGCTGCTCGACTGTGAGCTGCTGCCCTGGTCGGCGAAGGCGGGCGGGTTGATCCGCGAGCAGTACGCCAGCGTCGGCGCGGCCGGGCGGGCGGCGCTGCCGGCGGTGCTGGACACCCTGGACGCCGCCGTGGCGCGCGGGCTGCCGGTCGGTGACCTGCGGGCCCGGATGGCCGACCGGCAGTCCGAGGTGGCCGGTTACTCGGCGGCCTACCGGGCGTACGTCGCGCCGACCGACGGGCTGCGCGGGGTGACCCTGGCGCCGTTCGCGGTGCTGGCCGGCGCCGGGGTGAGCTTCGTCGAGCGGGACCACGGCTGGCACCTGGACCTGGCCGACCGGCTCTGCGCGGCCGACCCGGAGTTCTTCACCCCGACCCGGCGGCAGGTCGTCGACCTGGCCGACGAGCGGGCGGTGGCGGCGGCCACCGACTGGTGGCTGGCGCTCACCGGTGCCGGCGGCGAGGGCATGGTGGTCAAGCCGTACGCCGGGCCGGCGGCCCGCTCGACCCGGGGCTCGCTGCTCCAGCCGGGCATCAAGTGCCGGGGTCGGGAGTACCTGCGGATCATCTACGGCCCCGGCTACACCGACCCCGGTCAGCTGGCGGCCCTGCGTCGCCGTTCGCTGGGCCGCAAGCGCGGCCTGGCGCTGCGCGAACACGCCCTCGGCCTGGCGGCCCTGGACGCCTTCGCGGAGCACGCCCCCCTCTGGCGGCGGCACGAACTGGTCTTCGCCATCCTCGCCTGCGAATCCGAACCCACCGACCCCCGTCTCTGACCCCCGCCCGCGCCGATCTCGCCGGTGCGCCCCGACAAATCCCCGCAGAAGCCGTTGTCCGGGGCGCGACACCGCGAGATCGGCGGGGGAAGGGCGGGTGGGGCGGGGCGGAATGGGGTGGGTGGGTAATCTGTGTGGCCGTGGACACAGGTGAGAAGAGTCGGGTCGTCGTCGAGACGGTCGCGCTGAATCCGCTCGACCCCAAGGAGCTGTTGCAGACCTTCGGGCTGATCGGCGTCTGGGTGATCCTCTTCGCCGAGACCGGTCTGCTGGTCGGTTTCTTCTTCCCCGGCGACTCGCTGCTGTTCCTGGCCGGGGTCGCCGCCTCGCCGGTGGCGGACGCGATCTTCGGCAACGGCACCCGGCTCTCGCTGATCGGGCTGCTGATCGGTGGTCCGATCTGCGCGATCGTCGGCGCCCAGCTCGGGCACTGGCTCGGCTCCAAGTACGGCCGGCGGATGTTCGACCGCCCCAACTCCCGCCTCTTCAAGAAGGAGTACGTGGAGAAGGCGGAGTTCTACTTCCAGAAGTTCGGCCCGGCGAAGGCCGTGGTGCTGGCCCGGTTCATCCCGATCGTGCGGACCTTCCTGAACCCGGTGGCGGGCGTGCTCGGCATGCCGGCCAAGCAGTTCTTCCTGTGGAACGTGATCGGCGCGATCCTCTGGGTCGACGGCATCCTCCTGATCGGCTACCTGCTCGCCGAGCAGATCTACAGCGCCATCGGCGACAAGATCGACCGGTACATCCTGCCGGTGGTCGCCCTGATCATCGTGATCTCGGTGCTGCCGATCTTCTTCGAGTTCCTGCGCGACCGGAAGGCCCGCAAGCGGGGCGAAGCCGTCGCGGTGGTCGCCGCGGCGAGCGCGGCCGGCGCCGTGGAGGCGGTCCGGGAGGCCATCGAGCACCATCACCACCACGAGCAGCCGCAGCAGCCCTACCAGCAGCACCCGTACCAGCAGCACTCGCCGCAGGACCGCGGGCGGTACCCGGACCAGGGCCACGGTCGCTGACCACCTCGTACGACGAACGGCCGGCCCCGGAAGGGACCGGCCGTTCTTCGTGTACTCCACCGGGAACCCGGTGGTGGATCAGCGAGCTGAGTGGTGACGGACAGCCGTCACCGCCCGATGACGCCACCCCTGGTACGCCACCGGACGTCGCCCCGACCCGGGACGACGCACGGACACCGGGTCAGCGGGCCTTCTTGGTGGCCCGCTTGCGCGGCGGGGTGAGCAGGTCCGCGATCGTGGCGATCGCGGACGGCACCAGCCGGTAGTAGGCCCACACACCGCGCTTCTCCCGCTCCAGCAAGCCGGCCTCGGTGAGGATACGCAGGTGGTGGCTGACCGTCGGCTGCGAGAGGCCGAGGGGTGCGGTCAGGTCACAGACGCACGCCTCGCCCTCGGGGGCCGACTGGATCAGGCTGAGCAGCCGCAGCCGGGCGGGGTCGGCGAGGGCCTTGAGGACCCCCGCCAGCCGCTCGGCGTCGGCACGTTCGATCGGCTCGCCGGCAAGCGGCGAGATCTGAGGCATGGTCATTTCAGCCAACGCAGTTCCCACGTATTCCATCCTTCCACCAGCAGCATCGATCCGCCTGCATATCAGCAGATCTGAATCGGCAAATTTTCACGCCACAAGGCCGAGGTCAGCCAGCGTGTAGGCCGCCCGATACGGGAGTCCGGCGGCTCGTACGGCGTCCCCGGCTCCTCGATCAACAATAACCGCCACACCCGCGACCTCCGCCCCGGCCTCACGAAGCGCCTCGACCGCGGTCAGCACACTGCCCCCCGTCGTCGAGGTGTCCTCCACCGCGAGTACCCGCCGGCCGGCCACCTCAGGCCCCTCGATCCGCCGCTGCAGACCGTGCGCCTTGCCGGCCTTACGAACCACGAAAGCGTCCAACGGTCGTTCCGTCTCCGCCGCGGCGTGCAGCATCGACACCGCGATCGGGTCGGCGCCGAGGGTCAACCCGCCCACGGCGTCGTAGTCCCAGTCGGCGGTCAACTCCCGCATCACCCGGCCGACCAGCGGCGCGGCCCGGTGATGGAGCGTGACGCGACGCAGATCGACGTACCAGTCCGCTTCGCGCCCCGAGGAGAGCACCACCCGTCCATGGACCACAGCCAGGTCAGTGATGAATTTACGCAGGTCGTCGTGGTCCCCCATGACGGTAGAGGTTACTGCGCGAGTCTGTGCGCCGTCTGCGGGGCCCACCCGGGTCAGCCTCGCGGGCGACCGATGGCTGGCGATGGACGGCTACGCTGCGCGATCAGCCGCCGGTTCGCGGTCCGCGCCGTCCCCTCCGGAGGCCCGGCCCCGTCGATGTCGCCGGGGTCAGCCGTCGGCCGGGTCGATCCGCCCGCGCCGGTCCCGGTACGCCGCCCGCAGCAGCCGCCGCGGCGCGTACCGCAGGCCGGCAGCGGCCAGTTTGTACTTCCAGTCCGGGACGCTGACCGCGCGGCCTTTCCGCAGGTCACGTAGGGCCTCGGCGACCACATCGTCGGCCCGCAGCCACATCCAGCGCGGCGTGCCGGACATGTCGATGCCGTTGCGCTCGTGATAGCCGGTGCGGGTGTAGCCGGGGCAGAGCGCCATCACCCGTACCCCGAACGGGCGCACCGACTGGTCCACCGATTCGCTGAAGCTGGTGACCCACGCCTTGCTGGCCGGGTACGTCGAGCCGGGCATGACCGGCGCGAAACCCGCAACCGAAGAGACATTTATCACTGCCCCGTCGCGCCGCGCCGTCATCGGGCCGAGCGCGGCCTGGGTCAACCGCAGCACCGCGTGCACGTTGAGCCGGAGCAGCCGCGCCTCGTCCTCGGCCGTCGACCGCAGGAACGGCTGGTTGAGGCTGACGCCGGCATTGTTGACCAGGAGCCGCACCGGGGCGCCCGCGGTGAGCCGCCGCTCCACGGCCGCGCATCCGTCGTCGGTGGACAGGTCCGCCGCGATGGTCCCCACCCGCCGGCCGTGCCGTCCGGTCAGCTCGGCGGCGACCTCGGCGAGCCGGGCCGCGTCGCGCGCCACCAGCACCAGGTCCCAGCCCTCGGCGGCGAGCCGTCGGGCGAACGCCTCCCCGATGCCGGCGGTGGCACCCGTGATCAGCGCCCACCGCTCGGTGGCCGGGGATTCGGTCGTCAACGGGCCCTCCTCAGTGGGGCGGCGGCGGGTTCTGCGGCGACGGGGAGGGACCGTACGGGAGCGCGCTGGGCGGAACCGGACCGTGCGGCGGGACCTGCGGGGGCGGACCGGACGGGACCGGCTGACGTCGACCGAACCAGGCGCTCGCCGCGGGCAGGGCCAGCAGCACGGCCACCACAAGGTAGCCGAGGGCCTGGCCCACCGAAAGCCCCGCGTTCACCGGGATCCACCACCCCGGGTACGCCTCGTCGAGCAGCCCGAGCAGTTCGGCGGTGGCCGGCTCGTCGCCGCCCAGCCGCAGCGGGGTGCTCCGCTGGCCGACCAGCAAGGCCAACGCGGAACAGCCGCAGAGCAGGCCCAGCCCGCAGACCACCCAGGCGCCCACCCGGGCGCCCCGACTCCCGGCCGCCACCCCGGCGGCCAGCCCGACCAGCAGCAGCCCGACCAGGACGGTCACCACCGCTGAGCCGATCGTGGTGGCCTTCAGCAGGGTGACCACCCCGTCGACCTGGTCCGGGGTCGCGCCGGTGCCGGCCGCCCCCGACCGCAGGCGGTCCACCGTCCCGTCCAGGCCCAGCAGCGCCGCGACGGCGTACCCCCCGGCGGCGAGCGCCATCAGCACCAGCACCGCCGCCGCCAGGGTGACCGCGACGGGCCGGCGTGACGGCGCCTGTTCCGGGTACGACACGGCGATTCCCTCCGGTAGGCGTCGGCTTGCAACCTACTCGGAGGGAATCGTCGGCGTCGTCGCTACGCGCCCGTGGACGTTCCGGAGATCAGTCCGACCTGCCGCCGGAGGGCGACGGGTCCGAGCCTCCGGAGGACGACGGGCCGTCCGAGCCCCCGGTGGCCGGCGGGTTGTCCGGTGCGCCGGCCGAGGGCGAGGCGTCCGGAGCGGACGGACTCTGCCACTGCGACTGTGGGCCGGGCGCGGCCGGGTGGCCGGGCTGGCCCGGCTGCGGGTAGCCGGCCTGCGGGTAGCCGGGCGCGGGCGGGTAGCCGCTCTGCGGGTAGCCGGGGGTGGCCGGGTAGCCGGCACCCGGGGGCGGCGGCTCCCAGGCCTGCTGCGGCTTGCGGAAGAACTCGTTCGACTTCGGCAGCGCCAGCAGGATCAGCGCGGCGATCAGGGCGAGCAGCCCGAGCACCCCGAGCAGCGTGGTGACCGGGCCGAACCAGGACGGCAGCGCGGCGTTCAGGCTGCGCTCGATCTCCTCACCCGTCGGGGCGTCCCCGCCGCCCCCACCGGTGGAGCCACCGACGGCACCCGTGGCTCCACTGATCAGGTTGCCGCCGACGCAGCAGACGAGGATGCCGCCGAGCACCCAGGTGGTGATCCGGGTGCCGTTGCGACCGCGGTTGTTGAAGACCGACAGAACCACCAGCGCCAGCGCGAGGACGAACACGAGCGCGGCGACCAGGATGACGAAGCCGGCGGCGACGGTGCCGACGCCCTCGGTGTCCCCCGTGGTCCCCGCGAAGGCGTCGTCGAACGCCCGACGGATCTTGCCACTGACGGCGATCGCCATGATCAGGGCGATCAGCTGGGTGATGGCGAAGAGAAATAGCAGGTAGCTGGACGTGGTGACGGTGGACGGCCTGGCCCGGGCCGGGGTGCTCTGGGGATCGACCATGATTCTCCCTCCCTTGATCGAGCTCCACCGTATCGATTCCCGCCCACCTCGGCTCGGCACGCGCCGGCCCTCAGTCCATCGGCCGCACCAGCCGCCGGTGTTCCGCGGTGACCACCGCCAGCAGAAACAGGTCCACCCCGAGCACGGCCACCGCGCCGAACTGGTTGACCGTGAAGTTGAAGATCTGCCCGAACAGCAGGTCGACCAGGAGGGCCAGTTTGAACAGCCGGAACGCGCCGAGCCGGTCCCGGCGCAGCCGCAGCGCCCCCCGGATGCTCAGCACGGCCGTGATCAGGGCGGCGACCGAGGTGCCGAGCACCGCCCCCCATTCCCGCTGCTGGTCCAGCTCGCCGGTCACGGTGTCGAGCAGCACGGCGGCCACGGTGAACACCGGCTCCACCACCAGGTACACCACCACCGGCCAGACCAGCCAGGGGTGCCCGGTCAGCCAGGCCACCAGCCGCCGGGACGCGGCCGCCCAACGCTTCCAGAAGCGCACCGGCGGCGGCTCGCGCCGAGGCACCGCGTCGAGCAGCCGGACCACCGCCGCCTCGGTGACCGGCCCCGAACCCCGGACCAGCCGCAGCACCGTCGCCCGCCGCCGGTCGGTGAGCCCGCCGGGCACCCCGGCGAGGATCAGGTCCAGCGCGTTCGCGGTCCGCTCGTCCGGGTTCAGCATCGTCCGGCCCCGGACCGCCTGGGTGAGCACCACCAGCATCGCGAACGCGCCGTAGATGATCCCGGCGGCCGGCGCGTAGAAGTAGTCGGTCCGGGTGCTGACGAACTTGCCCACCTCGTCGATGAAGAGCCCGAACCCGACGCCGCCCACGATCGCGCCGGCCATCCGGGGGCCGCCGCCGAGGAAGACCAGCGCGATGCCGAGACCGACGGTCATCAGCAGCCCGCCCCAGAGCACGTGCGCGATGTGCAGGCCGCCCCCGCCCAACTGCGGATAGCCGGTGGCCTGCAGGTAAGCCCGGACGGCCAGCACGGTGACCACCCCGGAGAGCACGAAGGCCTGGAGGTACGCCGCGGCGTCCACCGCCCGGGTCGGCACCCGGCGGCGCAGCCAGCCGAGACCCGGCCGGAGGCGGCGGAGGCGCGACGACCGGGACGGCATGCCACCGACGCTAGTGGCCGCACCACTTCGTCCGGGCGTACTCGGGCACCCTGGGCTGCGACAACGTGGCGGCAGGTCCGGGGGCGTCGACGCGGACCCGGCGCGGTCAGGCCTGCGGGCGGACCGTCACCTCGGAGCGGTGCAGCCGCTCACCCCGGGCCACCTCCCAGCCGGCCTCTCCGTACGCCTCGAAGGCGAGCCGGGCCCCGTCCTGGGCCCGGTAGTCGTGGTAGCGGACGGTGCCGGTGGGGTCGAGACCGGTGGTGCCGGTGGCCGAGTAGCGGGCCTGGCCGGACTCCTCCCAGGAGTAGCTGCGGCCGGCGAAGTCGATGGTGGGGGCGCCCGGGGTGACGGTCGCGCCCGGTTCCGCGTCCCAGAGGACCAGTTCCAGGTCGGGGCGCTGCTCGACGGAGAGCCTGCGCCGGGCTCCACCCGGGTCGTCGAGCAGGTGCTCGACCCAGCTCCACGCCCCTTCGACCAGGTGCACCGAGCCACAGATCGCGTACGGGACCTGGCGGATCTCCACGATGTCGCCGGGCTTCAGGCCGCGCGGATCACCCCACGGCGCGTCGGTGTCCCGGAACGGGTCGCCGGGAGCCGGCGGCCGGGTCTGCTTCGTCCCGCGCCGGAGGACGACCACCGCGATCGCCAACCCGACGACCCCGATCAGGCATCCCACCGCCGTCACCAGCAACGCCACCGACCCGTCCACCCGACCGCCTCCCACATGCGTCGGCGGAGACGGTAACAACCCCCCGCGCACCCGGCGACAGCGACGCGGTGTCGAGTGAGGGATCAGCTACCTGCCGTGGGCGTACCGGGCGGGGGCGGAGCCGGCCCGTCCGGCGCGGCCGGCGGCGGGACGGCGTGCGCGGCCGGGTCGGGACAGATCATGTAACCGGGCGGCAACAGGTAGGGGGCGGGGGCGGATGGCGCCAACGGCGGGCGCGGCGCGGTGGCGGACGCCGGCACGAACCAGCGGTGGACCGCCGGCAGCGCCAGCAGCACCACCGCGGCGAGGGTGAGGGCGAAGACCAGCATCGCGCCCAGCCCGCCGACGGCGAAGAAGACGTCCTCCGCCGGGTCGGGACCGGTGCCGTAGAGGGTCTGGAGGAACTTCGACTCCTCCGCGGTGAACTCGGCGGGCACGCCCTCCTCCCAGTCCTCCGGCGGTCCGCCCAGGGTGAAGAGGAACGGGAGCATCAACCCGGCGAAGCAGCACTGGCCGAGCAGCAGCAGCAGTTGGCAGCCGCCGGCCACGAAGACCACGATCCGGGCGGTGTTGCTGCCCCGCCGTACGCTCCGGGCGGTGGACCCGAGCAGGGCCGCGAGGAGCAGCAGGGGCACCCCGATCACGCAGGACATCACGATGTTGCCGAACCGTTCGCTGTCGACCTCGGCCGGATCGGCGTCCGGCACCAGCCGCGCCGCGCGGTCGATCGCGGCGTTCCAGTCGACCGCCTGCCAGATCACCACGCCGATCAGCACCAGCAGGAGCACGGTGGCGGCGAGCTGCAGCCAGAAGGCCACGGTGACCGGGGTGGGGCGGGCTGGGCGGGCCGTCGGCGCGACGGCGTCCTGCGTCATGGCCGGGAACCTACGCGACGGGTGCAACGTCCCGTTGTCCCGTGGTGGACGGCTCAGGACCGACCGGAGAGCCGGTCGGCGGCGTACTCGCCCAGCGTGGCGGTGCCCATCACGCAGCCGGTGAAGGTGGTGAACTCGCCCCGGTCGTCGCGCAGCGCCGTCCAGGCGTCCCGGGCAGCCTCCGGGTCGACCCGTTCCAGCAGGGTGGCCGCGTACGCGCGACCGGCCGGGGAGGCGTGCTCCAGCAGCCAGCCGACCTTCTTCCGGGCCTCGCCCGGGTGCTCGTCGAGCGCCCGCTCGACCTGCCGGTACGCCTCGGTCACCGGCAGCACCTGCGACGCGATCCCCACTCCACCGAACGCCAGGGTGTCCGCCCTCGCGAGCTCCCTGACCGCCGCGTCCAACTCCCGGTCCCGCTTCCCCATCCCGAACATGCCCTCATCCTTTCCCCCCGCCGCCGGCCGCCACCCTGTCGATCAAGAGGTTCGCGTCGCTGAGGACGGGGGCGGAGGACGAAAACTTCTCGATCACCGCGCGTTGGGCCGGCCGGAGGCGTGGCGGGGTGGGGTCCGCTGGGGGCGGGCCCCACCCCGGGTGGGTCAGGCTGAGGTGACGGAGAGGCCGTCCTTGGTGTCGGAGAGGTCGACCTTCACCGTGTCGCCGTCGCGGATCGCGCCGCCGAGCAGGGCCCGGGCGAGCTGGTCGCCGATGGCGGTCTGGACCAGCCGGCGCAGCGGGCGGGCGCCGTAGATCGGGTCGTAGCCGTGCTCGGCGAGCCACCCCCGGGCGGGCTCGGTGATGTCCAGACCGAGGCGACGGTCGGCGAGCCGGTTCCGCATCCGCGTCAACTGGATGTCGACGATGGAGCGCAGATCCTCGCCGCGCAGCGCGGCGAAGACCACGATGTCGTCCAGGCGGTTGAGGAACTCCGGCTTGAAGTGCGACCGGACCACCGCGAGGACGCCCTCGCGGCGCTGCTCCTCGCCGAGCGTCAGGTCGCCGATCACCGACGACCCGAGGTTGGAGGTGAGGATCAGAATCGCGTTGCGGAAGTCCACGGTGCGGCCCTGGCCGTCGGTGAGCCGGCCGTCGTCGAGCACCTGGAGCAGCACGTCGAAGACGTCCGGGTGGGCCTTCTCCACCTCGTCCAGCAGGATCACCGAGTACGGCCGGCGGCGCACCGCCTCGGTCAGCTGGCCGCCCTCCTCGTAGCCGACGTACCCGGGTGGGGCGCCGACCAGGCGGGCCACGGAGTGCTTCTCGCCGTACTCGCTCATGTCGATGCGGACCATGGCCCGCTCGTCGTCGAAGAGGAACTCGGCGAGCGCCTTGGCCAGCTCGGTCTTGCCGACGCCGGTCGGCCCGAGGAAGAGGAAACTGCCGGTCGGCCGGTCCGGGTCGGCGACCCCGGCCCGGGCGCGGCGGACCGCGTCCGAGACCGCCCCGACCGCCTCGGTCTGGCCGACCACCCGGGAGCCCAGCGACTCCTCCATCCGGAGCAGCTTCGCCGTCTCACCCTCGAGCAGCCGGCCGGCGGGGATGCCGGTCCAGGAGGCGACCACGGCGGCGATGTCGTCCGCGCCGACCTCCTCCTTGAGCATCGCGCCGTCGGCCTGGAGCCGGGCCAGCTCCTCCTCGGCCTGCCGGAGCTCGACCTTGAGCGCGGGGATGCGGCCGTAGCGCAGCTCGGCGGCGCGCTCCAGCTCGCCGTCACGCTCGGCCCGCTCGGCCTCGCCGCCGAGGCGTTCCAGCTCCTCCTTGGCCGTGGAGAGCTTGGTGATGTGGCTCTTCTCCGTGTGCCAGCGCTCCGACAGCGCGGTGAGCTGCTCACGCTTGTCGGCCAACTCCTTGCGCAGCCGTTCCAGCCGCTCGGCGGAGGCGGCGTCCGGCTCCTTGGCCAGCGCCATCTCCTCGATCTCCAGCCGGCGCACCGCCCGCTCGATCTCGTCCACCTCGACCGGGCGGGAGTCGATCTCCATCCGCAGCCGGGAGGCCGACTCGTCGACCAGGTCGATCGCCTTGTCGGGGAGGAACCGGTCGGTGATGTAGCGGTCGGAGAGGGTGGCGGCGGCAACCAGCGCGGCGTCGGTGATCCGTACGCCGTGGTGCACCTCGTAGCGCTCCTTGAGGCCGCGCAGGATGCCGATGGTGTCCTCGATGGTCGGCTCGCCGACCAGCACCGGCTGGAAGCGCCGCTCCAGCGCCGGGTCCTTCTCGATGTGCTCGCGGTACTCGTCGAGGGTGGTCGCGCCGACCATCCGCAGCTCGCCCCGGGCCAGCATCGGCTTGAGCATGTTGCCGGCGTCCATCGAGCCCTCGCCCTTGCCGGCGCCGACCACGGTGTGCAGCTCGTCCAGGAAGGTGATGACCTGCCCGTTGGAGTTCTTGATCTCCTCCAGGACGGACTTCAGCCGCTCCTCGAACTGGCCGCGGTACTGCGCGCCGGCCACCATCGCGCCGAGGTCGAGCGAGACCAGCTTCTTGTCCCGCAGCGACTCGGGCACGTCCCCGGCGACGATCCGCTGGGCCAGGCCCTCGACGATGGCGGTCTTGCCGACGCCCGGCTCACCGATCAGCACCGGGTTGTTCTTGGTACGCCGGGAGAGCACCTGGATCACCCGGCGGATCTCCGAGTCCCGGCCGATGACCGGGTCGATCTTGCCGTCCCGGGCGCTGGCGGTCAGGTCGACGCCGTACTTCGCCAGCGCCTGGTAGGTCTGCTCCGGGTCAGCGGTGGTGACCCGGCGGTCCCCGCCCCGGACGGTCGGGAAGGCGGCGACCAGGTTCTCCTCGGTGGCGCCGGCCGACCGGAGCGCGCCGGAGACGGCGCCGCCGACCCGGGCCAGGCCGGCGAGCAGGTGCTCGGTGGAGGTGTACTCGTCGCCCAGCGGCCGGGCGATCTGCTCGGCGGCGCCGATGGCGTTGACGAACTCCCGGGCCAGGGTCGGCTCGGCGATGCTGGAGCCGCGCGCCGCGGGCAGCGCGTCGATCGAGCGCTGCGCGGTCCGACGCAGCTCGGCCGGGTCGGCCCCGGCGGCGCGCAGCAGGCCGGCGGCGGTCGAGCCGTCGGTGTCCAGCAGTGCCAGCAGCAGGTGCCAGGGCTCCACGGTGGCGTGGCCGCGCTGGTTCGCCAGCGCGACGGCACCGGTGATGGTCTCGCGGCTCTTGGTGGTGAGGCGTTCCGTGTTCATGGGCTCCCCCGGATCGGCGTGTCCATCAGTAGGGACACAACCAGAGTTGAGCGTATTCCGCTCAACTCTAGCGCTGTGGCCCGGGTCACTCGAAGGTCGCTCAGCCGTCCTGCACCACCACCCGCACCCAGCGTCGGTCGGTCCCGCCGCCCGCGCCCAGCAGGACGTCCTGCGGCCCTCGGGCGACGACCGTCCCGTCGGCCAGCACGGTGAGGTGGTGCTCCGGTCCGACCGGCCAGCCGAGCCGCTCGTACCGGCCGTCGACCAGCAGGCCGGGGCCTTCCGGGCCGTTCACCGCCACCCGCCCCGCACCGAGCGGGGCCACCGACCCCACCCGGTCCGGGCGCTGCGGCGCGGTCACCGGCACCCAGCCGTCCCGGTGCCGCCAGAGCGCCGGGAGGCCCGCGCGGTCGGGGCGCTCGCCGACCAGCCACAGCTCGCCGTCCGGGGCCGTCCGCACCCGGACGACGAGCACCTCGCCGCCGGGCGAGGGCAGCGGCCCGGCCCGCCAGCTCCGACCCCGGTCCGACGAGACCGCCGCGTACGGCCACCCGGCGTCGTCCACGCCCGCCGCCGCCAGCAGGCCGCCCCCCTCGCCGACCGTGTCCACCCTCGGGACCGAGGGCTGCGCGGCCAGGGCGACCAACCGCCGGCCGTCCCACCGGGCCACCCGGCCGGTGGCCTGGTCGACCTGGAACCGGCCCTGCGCGGCCCGCCACACCGCCGGCTCCCCAGCGGTACGCGGGAAGCTGGCCCCGCCGTCGGTGGAGGTGTACCAGCCCTCCCCCTCCGCCCGGATCGCCGCCATCCCCGGCGCGGTGTAGAGCTGCTGGTCCTTCGCCAGTGGCCGGGGGTGGCGCACCCGCGACCAGGAGCGGCCACCGTCCAGGGTGGTGTAGAGCACCGCCGGGCAGTTCCGGTCCGGCGGGCGGCTGCCGCAGCTGCCGAAGAGCGCCCAGCCGTGGTCCGGGCCGGTGAACTCGACGTACGGGCGGTCGTACCGGCCGGCGATGGCGAGCGCGGCCCGGCGTACCTCGACGCCGTCGGCCTCCGGCGACGGCGCGGGCGCGGTGCCGACCGGCCGGGGCGGCGCGGACGCCCGGACCGGCGGTTCCCGGCGGACGTCGCCGATCGCCGAACAGGCGGCGAGCACCGGCACGAGCGACAGGGCGGTCAGCGACCGCGGGGCTCGACAGATCATGCCGGCCTCCTCGACGGGGTAGCCTTGCCCGGGTGCGAGTACGTGTCGAACAGACTGCCCTACCGGGAATCGGCATGCGTCACGATCTGGTGACGGAATCCGGCCGCCGGCTAGGCGTGGTGTCCCACCGCAATGGCCGCCGTGACCTCGTCCTGTTCGACCCGGACGATCCCGACTCCTGCCAGGCTGACATCCCGCTGACCGACGACGAGGCGGAGGCGCTCGCCGACATCCTCGGCGCGTCGCTGATGCTCGGCCAGCTCTCCGGCCTGCGCGAGCAGGCGGCCGGGCTGCTCACCGAGCAGATCGCCATCCCGGCGGGGTCGAAGTACGTCAACAAGCGGCTCGGTGACACCAAGGCGCGTACCCGCACCGGCGCCTCCATCGTGGCGGTGCTGCGCGACGGCGAGGTCAACGTCTCGCCCGATCCCTCCTTCCGCTTCGCGGCCGGTGACGTGGTGGTCGTGGTCGGTACCCGCAAGGGGCTCGACGGCGTTACCGCCATCCTCGCCGACAGTGACCCGGACGGCTGAGGCGGATGCACGAAACCACCACCCTGCTCGTCGAGGTCGGCGCGCTGCTGCTGCTCCTCGGTCTGCTCGGCCGGCTCAGCCGGCGGTTCGGGGTCTCCCCGATCCCCCTCTACCTGCTCGCCGGGCTCGGCTTCGGCCACGGCGGCCTGCTGCCGCTCAACGCCAGCGAGGACTTCTTCGCCGTGGGCGCCGAGATCGGCGTCATCCTGCTGCTGGTCATGCTCGGCCTGGAGTACAGCGCCAACGAACTGGTCGGCAACCTCCGCGCGGCGGCCCCCGCCGGCCTGATCGACGCGCTGCTCAACGCGCTGCCGGGCTTCGCGTTCGCGCTGCTGCTCGGCTGGGGCTGGATCGCCGCCGTGGTGCTCGGCGGCATCACCTGGATCTCCTCCTCCGGCGTGATCGCCAAGGTGCTCAACGACCTGGGCCGGGTCGGTAACCGGGAGACCCCGGTGGTCCTCTCCGTGCTGGTCATCGAGGACCTGGCCATGGCGCTCTACCTGCCGCTGGTCACCGCGCTGCTGGCCGGCGTCGGCCTGGCCAAGGGCGGCATCGCCCTCGGCATCGCGGTGTTCACCGTGGTCGTCGTGCTGGTGGTCGCCATCCGGTACGGCCACCTGATCTCCTCGGCGCTCTCGGCCAAGGACCCGGAGGCGCTGCTGCTCGGGGTGCTCGGCCTGACCCTGCTGGTCGCCGGCGTGGCGGCGAAGCTCCAGGTCTCCGCCGCGGTCGGCGCCTTCCTGGTCGGCATCGCGCTCTCCGGGCCGGTGGCGCACCACGCGACCGAACTGCTCTCCCCGTTGCGGGACCTCTTCGCGGCGGTGTTCTTCGTCTTCTTCGGCCTGGTCACCGACCCTCGGGACATGCCGCCGGTGCTGCTGCCGGCGCTGGCGCTGGCCGTGGTCACCATGGGGACGAAGCTGCTCACCGGTTACCTGGCGGCCCGCCGGGCGGGCATCGCCGAGCCCGGTCGCTGGCGGGCCGGCTTCGCGCTGACGCCGCGCGGTGAGTTCTCCATCGTCATCGCCGGCCTGGCGGTCGCCGCCGGCACGGTGGAGCCCCGGCTGGCGGCGCTCGCCACGGCGTACGTGCTGATCACCGTGGTGACCGGGCCGATGCTGGCCCGGCTGCCCGACATGCCCTGGTTCAAGGCCTGGCTCCGCCGGCGGGCCGCGGTCCGCCGACCCCAGCCGCTGCCCGCGACGGACTGACCTCGTCCGGCCGGATCGACCGTACGGCCGATCCGGCCGGACCAGGCCGTCACCGAATTGCTCCCGACAGGCCCTTCCGCCGGCCCGCCGGCACGCGCTACCGTGGCGCCCCGACAGGCCAGGGCTCCGCGGGTGGCCGGTGTCCGCCCCGCGGGCGCGAGCGGAAGGTTGCCGGTGAGCGTGCAGGAGTCGACGTTCCACGGCTTCGCCAACCCCGTCGATCCGTCGCCGACGGAGTTGCGGGCCTGGGCCTACCAGCCCGATTCGGTGCCGCTGTCCTCGATGCCGCCGGACTGGGACCTGCTGGTCGCCGGCGACCATCTGGTGCTGGCCCTCTTCGACCTGGCGATGGACCCGGCCTGCCCGGCCCGCCGGTTCGCCCAGCACTGCCTCTACATCTACGCGGCCGACGGCATCCGGACGAACTTCCGGGCCCACCCGAAGCGTCGCTTCCGCAAGCTGGTCGAGCAGGCCGAGCGGGACGGCGACGAGCCGATGCGCATCTGGGCGCACAACAGCCGGGTGCTGCTGGCCCGGCCGGACCTCTTCGTCTACCGGGACTGGTGCGAGGGCGGTCTGGTGCGGGAGAACCGCCGGATCGGCTGAGCGCCGCCGTCCGGGGTCGGCGTCCGGTCAGCCGGCCCCGATGCCACCCACGGCGACGTCGACGGCGCGGCGCAGCTGCGTGAGGATGCGGTGGGGATCGCCGGCGAGCAGCTCGTCGACCTGCTCCGGCGCCTCCATCAGCGAGACCATCGCACTCACCACCGCGCCGACCAGCGCGCCCACCATGGCGGCGGCCTCGACCCGGTCCAGCCGGTCGGGGAACGCCGCGTGCAGCCGGGCGGCCAGCCGCTGCTGAGCGGAGAGCAGCCGGCGCAGCGCCATCCCCTGCACGGCCGGCACCGAGAAGACCATGCGCAGCCGTAGCGGAACCGCGCGGTCGAAGACCTGCCCGAACTGCTCGGCACGATCGAAGACCGCGCCCATCGCCCGGACCAGGACGTCGGCGGGCGAGTCGTCGGGGCCCCGCTGGTCGATGACGGCGAAGGCCAGCACCAGCCGCTCCTCGGTGTCGGCGAAGAGGAGCTCCTCCTTGCTCGGGAAGTAGCTGAAGAAGGTGCGGGCGGAGACGTCCGCGCCGGCCGCGATGTCGGCGATCGTCGTGTCGTCGTACCCGCGCTCCTCGAACAACGCGAGGGCGGCGGATATCAGCGCCTGCCGGGTGCGTTCCTTCTTGCGCTCACGCAGCCCGGGGCCGGTCGTCATGCCACCAGATTACTGCACCGGACGCTTACCTTCATTCATTGCAATTTTGCAGTCACTGTGGTTTCCTGCGTCCATGGAACGCATCCTCGAGCGCCTGGGGCGGATGACCGCCGCCCACCCGTGGCGGACCCTGACCGCCTGGCTGCTCGCCGCGGTCGCCCTGCTCGCCGTGGGCCAGGCGACCGGCGGCACCTTCGTCGACAACTTCCGGATCCCCGGTGCCGAGTCGCAGCAGGCCGCCGACCTGGCCCGCGCGGCGTTCCCCGGGTACGGCTCGGCCAGCGCCGAGGTGGTCTGGCACAGCCCCGAGGGCGACCTGCGCACGCCGGACCGGCGGGCCGCCGTCACGGCGATGATCGAGGCGGTCCGCCACCAGTCCCACGTCACCTCGGTGGAGGACCCGCTCGCCGGCGCCGGGGTGGTCAGCCCCGACGGACGCACCGCCGTCGGCACCGTCCGGTACGGCCGCGAGGCCGGCGACCTCGGGCCCGAGGCGTACCGGCGGCTGGAGGCGGCCGCCGCCCCGGCCCGCGCCCAGGGTGTGCAGGTCAGCTTCCGAGGGCTGGTGGTCGACGTGGCGTTCGAGCCGGAGACCGGACCCGCCGAGGCGGTCGGCCTGGGCGTCGCGCTGCTGGTGCTGCTGGTCGCGTTCGGTTCGGTGGTGGCCGCCGGGCTGCCGGTGCTGGTGGCGCTCGCCGGGCTGGTCGTCGGCACCGCGCTCGTCCTGATCACCGGTTCCCTGGTGGAGATCCCCGGTGCCGCGCCGATCGTCGCGGTGATGCTCGGCCTCGGCGCGGGCATCGACTACGCGCTCTTCGTGGTCACCCGCTTCCGTGCCGAGCTCGCCGAGGGGCATCCGCCCGTCGCCGCCGCCGGACGGGCGGTGGCCACGGCCGGGCACGCCGTCCTCTTCGCCGGGGCGACCGTCGTCGTCGCCATCCTCGGGCTGCTCTTCACCGGCATCCCGTTCGTCGGCGCGATGGGCGTCGCCGCCGCCCTCACCGTCACCGCGATGATGCTCGCCGCCCTCACCCTCCTCCCCGCCCTCCTCGGCCTGCTGGGCGGCGGCGTCAACCGCTGGCGTCTCCCCGACCGCGCCTCGGTCCCGGTGCTCCGCGGGTTCGCGCCGGGCCCCGGCCGGCCCGCCGACGGGAACTCCCCGGTCACCACCGTTGGATGGTGGGTGCGCTGGGGACGGCGGCTGGACCGGCGGCGGACGGCGTACGCGCTGGCGGCCACGGTGGTGCTGCTGGGACTGTCGGCGCCGTTGCTCGGCCTCCGGCTCGGCACGCCCGACGACGGCAACCAGCCCCGGCACTGGCCGCAGCGGCAGGCGTACGACACCGTCGGGCGGGAGCTCGGGCCGGGCTGGAACGCCCCGCTGGTGCTGGCCGTGCACCACCCCGGCGGCGCGCCGGCCGACGCCGCCCTCACCCGGCTGGCCGGGGCGCTCGCCGCCGACCCCGAGGTGGCCCTGGCCACCCCACCGACCCGCAGCCCGGACGGCAGGCTCGCGCTGCTCACCGTGGTGCCCCGGCACGCGCCACAGGACCAGCAGGTCAGCGACCTGGTGCACCGGATCCGGCGTACCGTCGGGCCGGCGGCGCTCGCGTCGGACGGCGCGCGGGTGGCGGTCGGCGGACAGACCGCGTACATGATCGACATGGCCGACGCGGTCGCCCGCCGGCTGCCCTGGGTGGTCCTCGGCGTGGTGCTGGCCGCCGGGCTGCTGCTGGTGGCGATGTTCCGGGCGCCGCTGATCGCGCTGAAGGCCGCCCTGATGGCGCTGCTCTCGATCGGTGCCGCGTACGGCGTGCTGGTGGCCGTCTTCCAGTGGGGCTGGGGCCTCTCGCTGCTCGGCGTCGACCAGCCGGTGCCGATCATGTCCGTGGTGCCGATGCTGCTCTTCGCGATCCTCTTCGGACTCTCCATGGACTACGAGGTGTTCCTGCTCTCCGCCGTACGCGAGGAGTACCGGCGTAGCGGCGACCCGCGCCGGGCGGTGGTGGCCGGCCTGGCCGGCACCGGCCGCGTGATCACCGCCGCGGCCACGATCATGGCGGTGGTCTTCGTCAGCTTCGCCGCCATCGACGACACCCTGGTCAAGATGATCGGGATCGGGCTGGCCACGGCGGTGCTGGTCGACGCCACGGTGATCCGGGTGGTGCTGGCGCCGGCGCTGCTCGGCCTGCTCGGCCACCGCGCCTGGTGGCCGCTGCGGCGGCCGTCCACCGCACCGGCCGGACCCCGGACGGCCGAAGCCACCCGCTGACCCGGCCGGCCACGACACTGCCCGAGGCCGGGACGGCCGGACCCGCCCGCCGACCGGTGCGGCCCGGCGCGACGAAACGGGCCGGGACCCCCCGTGGGTCCCGGCCCGCACGTGGACGGGATCGTCAGCGTTCCGGCCCGTCCTGCTTCCGCTGCCTGGCCTCTCTCCGCCCCTGGTCGACGCCGTGGTCGACCTGATCGGCGAACCGGCCGTTCTTGATCTTGTCGGTGAACCCGCCCGCGGTGATCTGGTCGAACTTCTTCCGGACGTTCTCCGCCACCCGGCTGAGTCGGTCCTCCGTCTGCTCGGACACCTTCTTCGCCGAATCCGCCATGTGGTTCCCCCCGCCGGTTCGGAGTCCGAATTAAGCTGGTTGGACCTGATTCACAGGCTATCGGATCCGGTTCGGCCGCGCCGGGATTCCCCGAACCACGGGCCGGTCGAGGGGCACCACGGCGCACGGGCCGGAGGCGGCCCGCACGGTCAGCGGTCGGTCCGACGCGGACGCCAGACGACCAGCGCGGTCGAGGTGCGGTTGGTCGGCACGAGATCACCACGGGGGAAGCCGCCGAGCGACTCCAGCTCGGCGATCCGCCGGTACGCGGCGTCCAACTCCGCCTCCAGCCGGGCGACCCGCTGCTGCGCCTGCTCCAGCAGCCGTTCCAGGCCGATGATCCGCTTGACCCCGGCCAGGTTGATGCCGTCGTCCTGGCTGAGCCGCTGCACCTCGCGCAGCAGCACCACGTCGCGCACGCTGTAGCGACGCCCGCCACCGGCCGCCCGGCCGGCCTGCACCAGGCCGAGCCGGTCGTACTGCCGCAGGGTCTGCGGGTGCATCCCCGCCATCCGCGCCGCGACCGAGATCATCAGCACCTTGGCCTCGTAGGCAGGATCACCCGAACCGACGAACCCGTCCGACACCCCACTCACCTCCGCACCCGATCAACCGGTCAACCGACCCGACGCACCCGCGCGTCGAGATGCTCCCGTCCGGCCGGCGGGGTCGACCGGGCGAACGACTCCAGCGCCGCCCGCGCCTCGTCCGACACCGTCGCCGGCACCACCACGTCCAGCGTCACCAGCAGGTCGCCGGCCTGACCCTCGCGCCGGACCACCCCCTTGCCCCGGGCCCGCAGCACCCGCCCGGACGGCGTGCCCGGCGGCACCCGCAGGGTCACCGCGCCGTCCAGCGTCGGCACCCGCAGATCGGTGCCGAGCACCGCCTCGGAGAAGGTGATCGGCACGGTCAGGGTGAGGTCGTCCCCGGTACGCCCGAACAGGTCGTCCGGACGGACCTTGACCTGCACGAACAGGTCGCCGGGCGGCCCGCCGCGCTCGCCCGCCTCACCGCGCCCGGCCAGCCGGATGCGCTGGCCGTCGGCCACCCCGGCGGGGAAGCGGACGTTCAGCGTGCGGGTCTTGGTCACCCCGCCGGTGCCCTGGCACTCCGGGCACTTCTCCTCGACGACCGTGCCCACGCCCTGGCAGTTGCGGCACGGCTCGGAGAAGCTGAACGACCCCTGGTTGCGGGTGGTCACCCCGGCGCCCTGGCAGACCGGGCAGGTCTTCGGCTGGGTGCCGGGCTTCGCGCCGTTGCCGTGGCAGGTGTCGCAGACCCCGGGGGCGCGCAGCGACAGCGGGAGGGTCACGCCGCGCACCGCGTCGGAGAAGTCGAGCGCGACCTCCGTCTCCACGTCCCGGCCCCGGGCCGGCCCGCGCGGACGCGCCGGGCCACCGGCCCCGCCGCCGGAGAAGATCGAGCTGAACAGGTCGGTGAAGCCGCCTCCGCCGAACCGGGCGTCACCCCCACCGGCGCCGCCGAACAGGTCGGAGACGTCGAAGGGCACCCCGCCGGGCTGCCCGGCGCCCCGGGCGTTGCGCCGGAACGCACCCGAGCCGAACAGCGAGCGCATCTCGTCGTACTCGCGGCGCTTGGCCTCGTCACCGAGCACCGCGTACGCCTCGGAGGCGATCTTGAACCGCTCCTCGGCCTTCGGGTCACCCGGATTGTGGTCCGGGTGCGACTCCCGGGCCAACTTCCGGTACGCCTTCTTGATCTCGTCCGAGGAGGCGGACTTCTGCACGCCGAGCGCGGCGTAGTAGTCCTTCTCGAGCCAGTCCTTGGAACTCACCGGTCCACCCCCTTCCGAGTGATGTGGCCCGGTCGCCCCGCCCGCCGGTTGGCGGCGGGCGGGGCGACCGGATGGTCGTGCACTATTCCGGGTCGGCGACCGCGACCAGCGCGGGCCGCAGCAGCCGCTCGCCGAGCAGGTAGCCCCGGCGCATCACCTGCACGCAGGTCGGCTCGGTGACGTCCGGCGAGGTCTGGTGCGCGACCGCCTCGTGCCGGGTCGGGTCGAACGGGTCGCCCTGCTCCCCGAACGGGGTGAGCCCGAACTTGCCCAGCGCCGTGGTGAGCTGATCGGCGACGGTGCCGAACGGCCCCACCAGGTCACCGTGCTCGCGAGCCCGGTCCAGGTCGTCCAGGATCGGCAGCAACGCGGCGAGCACCGAGCCGGTCGCCTGCTCCTGGACCACGCCCCGGTCCCGGTCCACCCGCTTGCGGTAGTTGGCGTACTCCGCCGACACCCGTTGCAGGTCCCGGGTCCGCTCGTCGAGCTCGGCCCGGAGCGCCTCCAGCTCGGCCCCGAGGGGCGAGCCGGTGGCGCCGCCGTCGACCGGCGCGGGAGCGTCCACCACCGGCGGTCCGGCCGCGGCCGGCCCGCTGAGCGAGGTGGCTTCGATCTCGATCTCGTCGACCACGACCTCGGCCTCCTCGACCAGGCCCTCGGCCGGGACGTCCGTCCCGGCGTCGGCGGCGGCCGGCGCCTCCTCGCTCTTTCCGATCTTGCGGTTGTTGCGGATGACGACCCGCGGCCCGTCGCCGGCGGCCGGCTCCCCGGGCCCGGAGCCACCCGGCGCAGACCCGGTGGCGGCCGGGTCGGCGGCTCGTGGCTTCTGCGTCATGCGACTACCTCGATTTCTCTGCCGTGGTTCCGTGGTGGGGACAGGTCACTTCTTGTCCTCGTCCACGATCTCCGCGTCGACCACGTCGTCGGCGCCGCCGGCCTGCTGGCCGCCGGTGGCACCCGCGCCCGGGCCGGCCGCGCCCGGCTGCTCACCCTGCTCGCCCTGCGACGCGTAGAGCAGCGAACCGGCCTGCTGGGAGACCTGCGCCAGCCGCTCGTGGGCCGCCTTGATCTTCTCGATGTCCTGGCCGCCGAGCGCGCCACGCAGCTCACCGAGGGCCTCGTTGAGCTGCTCGCGGTTCTCGGCGGGCAGCTTGTCACCGCTCTCGGCGAGGAACTTCTCGGTCTGCCACTGCAGCGCCTCGGCCACGTTGCGGGTCTCGGCCTCCTCGCGGCGGCGCTTGTCGTCCTCCGCGTGCTCCTCGGCGTCCCGGCGCATCCGCTCGATGTCGTCCTTCGGCAGCGAGGAGCCGCCGGTGATCGTCATCTTCTGCTCCTTGCCGGTGCCCAGGTCCTTCGCGTGCACGTTCACGATGCCGTTGGCGTCGATGTCGAACGCGACCTCGATCTGGGGCACGCCGCGCGGCGCCGGCGGGAGGCCGGTCAGCTCGAAGGTGCCGAGCTTCTTGTTGTAGGCCGCGATCTCCCGCTCACCCTGGAAGACCTGGATCAGCACCGACGGCTGGTTGTCGTCCGCCGTGGTGAAGACCTCGGAGCGCTTGGTCGGGATGGTGGTGTTGCGCTCGATCAGCTTGGTGAAGATGCCGCCCTTGGTCTCGATGCCCAGGCTCAGCGGCGTCACGTCGAGCAGCAGGACGTCCTTGACCTCGCCCTTGAGCACGCCGGCCTGCAGGGCGGCGCCGACGGCGACGACCTCGTCCGGGTTGACGCCCTTGTTGGGGTCGCGGCCGGTGAGCTGCTTGACCAGGTCGGTCACGGCCGGCATCCGGGTCGAGCCGCCGACCAGGATCACGTGCTCGACGTCGGAGATCTTGATCCCGGCGTCCTTCACGGCCTGCTCGAACGGGCCCTTGCAGCGGTCCAGCAGGTCCTGCGTCATCCGCTGGAACTCGGCCCGGCTGAGCGTCACGTCCAGGTGCAGCGGGCCGGCGGACCCGGCGGTGATGTACGGCAGGTTGATGTTGGTGGTGGTGGCGGCGGAGAGCTCGATCTTGGCCTTCTCGGCGGCCTCACGGAGCCGCTGGAGGGCCATCTTGTCCTGGCCGAGGTCGATGCCGTGCTCGCCCCGGAAGGTCTTCACCAGGTGGTCGATGATGCGCTGGTCCCAGTCGTCACCACCGAGGTGGTTGTCACCGCTGGTGGACTTGACCTCGATGACGCCCTCGGCCAGCTCCAGCAGCGACACGTCGAAGGTGCCGCCACCGAGGTCGAAGACGAGGACGGTCTGCTCCTTGGAGCCCTTGTCCAGCCCGTACGCCAGGGCGGCCGCGGTCGGCTCGTTGACGATCCGCAGCACGTTGAAGCCGGCGATCTCACCGGCCTCCTTGGTGGCCTGGCGCTGACCGTCGTTGAAGTAGGCCGGGACGGTGATCACCGCGTCGGTGATCTGCTCGCCCAGGTACGCCTCGGCGTCCCGCTTGAGCTTCATCAGCGTCCGCGCCGAGATCTCCTGCGGGGTGTACTTCTTGCCGTCGATGTCGACGGACCAGTTGGTGCCGATCTCCCGCTTGACCGAGCGGATCGTCCGGTCCGGGTTGGTCACCGCCTGGCGCTTGGCGACCTCACCGACGAGCACCTCGCCGTTGCGGGCGAACGCGACGATCGACGGGGTCGTCCGCGAGCCCTCAGCGTTGGCGATGACGGTGGGCTCACCGCCCTCGAGAACGCTGACGCAGGAGTTCGTCGTGCCGAGGTCGATACCGACCGCACGTGCCATCTTCGCTTCCTCGCTTCGTTACATTGAGCAGGTCACAGGGCCTGCCCGGCGGGCCGCCCGCAGCGACCGCACCATAAGTTGAGTGAACTTGACTCAATAGTGCCACGCCGCCGGCAAACCGCAAGTCGGGGTTGAGCCAACCCGACGCAACCCGACCGTTATTACCGTCCGGTTGTCTTCCCTTGCATCGGTCGGGCACGCTTTAGCGGTGACGACGAAAGGCGATCCCGCCACCCGGTCCGGCGCGCCCCCCGTCGCCGCCCGCACCGGGTCGTCCGACGCCGGCGAAGAGCCCGCCGGCACCGCCGCGGAGGGCCTCCCCGCCGCGCTGACCGGACTGCGGGCCGCGATCGGCGCGGCCCGGTTCCCGCTCGCCCTGCCCTCGGCCGAGCCGGCCCGGCGCACCGCCGCCGCGCTCACCGACCAGCTCGACGACTACCTGCTGCCCCGGCTCGCCCGGCTCGACGCGCCCCTGCTGGTGGTGGTCGGCGGTTCCACCGGCGCCGGCAAGTCGACCCTGGTCAACAGCCTGGTCCAGGCCCGGGTCAGCGCCGCCGGGGTGCTCCGCCCGACCACCCGCTCACCGGTGCTGGTCTGCAACCCCGCCGACGCGGCCTGGTTCCGCCAGGGCGACCTGCTGCCCGGGCTCACCCGCACCACCGAGCCGAGCGAGGACCCGCGCGCCCTCCAACTGGTCACCGCGCCCGCGCTCCCGCCCGGGCTGGCCTTCCTGGACGCGCCCGACATCGACTCGGTGGTCGACGCCAACCGGGCCCTGGCCGGCCAGCTGCTCGCCGCCGCCGACCTCTGGCTCTTCGTCACCACCGCCGCCCGGTACGCCGACGCCGTCCCCTGGGAGCTGCTCCGCAGCGCCCGGTCCCGGGGCGCCGCGATCGCCATGGTGCTCGACCGGGTGCCGCCGGAGGCCGCCGACGAGATCGCCGCCCACCTCTCGGAGATGCTCGCCGCGCAGGACCTCGGCGCCGCCCCGCTCTTCGTCCTCCCCGAGACCTGGGTCGACGGGCAGGGGCTGCTGCCCGACAAGGTCACCGCGCCACTGAGCGCCTGGTTCGCCCGGCTCGCCGCCGACGCCGAGGCCCGGGCCGCCGTGGTGCGGCAGACCCTCGACGGCGCGCTCGCCTCGCTGCACCCGACGGTGGAGGCGCTGGCCGAGGCCGCCGACGAGCAGGTCACCGCCGCCGAGGCGCTCGACGAGCGGGTCCGGGCCGCGTACCGCGGCGCGCAGCGCACCGTCGAGGAGGGGCTCAAGGACGGCCGGCTGCTCCGCGGCGAGGTGCTCGCCCGCTGGCAGGAGTACGTCGGCACCGGCGAGTTCTTCCGCACCCTGGAGGCCCGGATCGGCCGGCTCCGCGACCGGGTCGTCGCCGCGGTCACCGGGCGGCCCGCCGCGCCCGCCGTGGAGCTGCGCAACGCCATCGAGTCCCAGCTGGTCACCCTGCTGCGCGGGGTCGCCTCCGAGGCCGCCGAGAACGCGTACGCCGGGTGGAAGGCGCACCCGGCCGGGGCGGCGCTGGTCGACCCGGCCCTCGCCCACCCCTCCGACGACCTCTCCGAGCGGGCCGAACGGCTGGTCCGGGACTGGCAGCGCGGGGTGCTGGAGCTGGTCAAGGAGGAGGGCGGCGACCGGCGCTTCGTGGCCCGCACCGCCGCGTACGCGGTCAACGCCACCGGGCTCGCCGTCATGATCGCGGTCTTCGCCTCGACCGCGTTCATCCCCACCGGCCTGGAGGTGGCCACCGGGGCCGGCACCACCGTCGCCGCGCAGGCCGTGCTCCAGGCGATCTTCGGCGACCAGGCCGTGCGTACCCTCGCCGCCAAGGCCCGGGCCGACCTGCTGGACCGGATCCGGACGCTGCTGGACGAGGAGGCGGCGCGCTACCTGAGCCGCACCGACGAGGCCCGGCCCGGCGTGGACGCCGGTGCCGAGCTGCGCCGGTCCGCCGGCCGGGTCGAGGTGGCCCGGCACCGCAGCGGGCTCGCCGACGGCGACGGCCCGGCGCTGACCGGCCCGGGCGGTGAGCGCCGGTGACGGGCATCGTCGGTCGGATGCGTGAGGCGTTCCGGGGCGACCAGCGGGTCGACGCCGACGCCCTGGTGGCCCGCCTCGACGCGGTGCGCCGCTTCCTGAAGGCGGTCGACGGCGAGGTGCCGGACTCCCAGCTCGTCGGCGCGCACACCCTGGTCGAGCGGGCCGGCACCCGGCTGGCGCTCTCCCGCGACCACACCGTGGTGGCGCTCGCCGGAGCCACCGGCAGCGGCAAGTCCAGCCTGTTCAACGCCCTGGCCCGGCTGGAGCTCTCCCCGGTCGGGGTGCGCCGCCCCACCACCGGCGTCGCGCACGCCTGCGTCTGGGGGCCGCTGGACGGCGGCAACAGGCTGCTCGACTGGGTCGGCGTGCTGCCCCGGCACCGGTTCGTCCGGGAGAGCGCGCTCGACGGTGACGACGAGACGGCCCTGCACGGGCTGATCCTGCTCGACCTGCCCGACTTCGACTCGGTGCAGCGGTCCCACCGGCTGGAGGTGGACCGCCTGCTCGGCCTGGTCGACCTGGTGGTCTGGGTGGTCGACCCGCAGAAGTACGCCGACCGGGTGATCCACACCAGCTACCTGCGGGAGTTCCACCGGCACAAGGACGTCACCCTGGTCGTGCTCAACCAGGCCGACCGGCTCCCCCCGGCGGAGGTGCCCCGGGTCCTGGCCGACCTGCGCCGGCTCCTCGACGCCGACGGGCTGGACGGGGTGCCGCTGCTGGCCACCACGGCGGTGCAGCCGACCGGCATGGACGGCCTGCGGGAGGCGCTGGAGCGTACGGTCGCCGAGCGCCAGGCGGCGCTGCGCCGGCTCGCCGGCGACGTGGACATCGTCGTGGACGACCTGGCCGAACTGGTCACCGCCGAGGTGCCCCGTGACCTGCCCGACGAGACCACGGTCCGGTCGCTGGACCGGGCCCTGGCCGGCGCGGCCGGGGTGCCGGCGGTGGCGGAGGCGGTGCAGGGGGCGTACCGGCACCGGGCCGGCGCGTCCACCGGCTGGCCGCTGGTGCGCGGCTGGCGCAAGCTCCGGCCGGACCCGCTGCGCCGGCTGCACCTGCCCGGGCCGTCCGGCGACGTCGACCGGCCCGAGGAGAGCCTGGTCGCCGCGACCTCGGTGCCCGACCCGACGGTCGCCCAGCGGTCCGCGGTGGGGCTGGCGATCCGCGCGGTCGCCGACCGCTCCGGCGCGGCGCTGCCGGCGCCCTGGCAGAGCGCGGTGACCACGGCCGCCCGGTCCCGCCTCAACGACCTGCCGGACGCGCTGGACCGCGCGGTCGCCGGCACCGACCTGGGCATGGACCGCCGGCCGCTCTGGTGGCGTCTCGTCGGCGGCCTGCAGTGGCTGCTCACCCTCGCCGCGCTGGCGGGCCTGGGCTGGCTGCTGCTCGGCTACGCGCTGCGGGCGCTCGGCCTGCCCGCGCTGGACAATCCGCGCGTCGGCGAGGTGCCGCTGCCCACCCTGCTGCTCCTGGGCGGCCTGCTCGCCGGGCTGCTGGTGGCCGCGGTGACCCGGCCGGTGGTCCGCTGGGCGGCCCGCCGCGCCCGACAACGGGCCGAGCAGCGACTCACCACGGCGGTGGCCGAGGTGGGCGACGCGTACGTCCTCGAACCGGTCCGGGTCGTGATGGGCCGCTACGGGCGGGCCCGGGAGGCGTTGCGCGACGCCGCCCGGTGACCGTCGCCCGGTGACGCCGCGCGTCGGCACGGTGTCCGGGCCCGCCCGGGCGGCGTAGGGTCGGTCCATGGCCACGCCACAGACCCCCTACGACGCGGTGCTCCAGGCCGCCCGCGACGTGACCAGGCTGGACACCGCGCTCGACGCCGAGATGCTCGGCGCGGCGCTGCTGGGCAGCGTCTACGCGATCGCCGACACCGACCGTGAGACGGCGGTCCGGGAGTTCGTCGCCGGTTTCCTGACCGCCACCGCGCGTCGCCGTACCGCCGCCGCGACCACCATCCGGTCGGTCTTCGCCGCGCTGGTGCCGGACGCCGAGGGCGCGGCGAAGGTCCGCCCGGGCACCCAGGCGCCGGCCTGGTCGGGCCAGCTCGGGCGGGTCCACCTCACCGGCACCTGGTCGTACGGCGACGTGTACGGCGACCAGACCTCCTACCTGGCCACCTTCGCCTACGACGACGAGACGGTCGGCGGCCCCGAACACGCCCTGGTCGCGCTGGTCGACCACAACATCGGCATCACCAAGGACGTCTTCGTCGGCGGCCCGGCCGAGCGGATCCTGGAGCAGGTCCGGCAGATGTGCGGCGCCGACGACCTGACCTGGTTCCGGGAGGAGGATCCGGCCCGGATGCGCGGCGAGGTGCGCCGGCACCTGGCCATCACCGACGACCTGGGCGACCTGCCCGCCGAGGGTTCACTCGCCACGGACCGGGCCCTGGTCGGCGCCCGGCTGGCGGTGCTGCCGCAGGCGCCGGTCGACGTCCGGGACGCCGAGCCGCTCGGCGTCGACGAGCGCACCGCGCTGGTCCGGGCCTTCCTGGCCTCGCCGGAGGCCGCGCGGGCCGGGCTGGACGGCCTGGCCGGTGACGCCGAGCTGGCCTCGCTGCACTTCTGCCTGGGCCTGCTCCTCGACCACGCGGCGACCTTCCCGGACGCGGACCCGCTGCGCTGGTCCCCGGCGGTCGCCGGGCTGTTCCTGCTCGACTGGGTGCACCGGCGGGCGGTGCTGGACATGGACGACGCGGCGATGCTGCCCCGGGTGCTGCGCGCCTGGGCGGCGTACGCCGGTCACCGGCGGGGGCTGCCGGAGCGGGCGGTGACGCAGACCGACGAGGCGATCGAGGAGCTGGTGCCCGAGTTCGCCCGGCTCTACAGCACCGGGGAGCGGCGCAGTCCGGCCACGGCCGCGGTGGCGCAGCTGATGGCCGACGGCGTCGACCCGGACGACCCGGCCGCGCTGGACGCCTGGATCGAGGCCAACCGCCAGCGCCTCGGCGACGACGGCTAGGCCAGGGCGCGGTAGACCACCCCGGCGACCAGGCCGCCGACCACACCCCCCACCACCACCTGGGCGACGGTGTGGTCGCGCAGCCGGACCCGGGACCAGCCGACCAGAGCCAGCAGCGGGGCGGCGGCGAGCAGCCGGGCGCCGAAGGTGAGCACCAGCACGACCACCGTGCCGGCGGCCACCGCGGAGTGGATCGACATCTTCCACCAGTGGCTGACGCCCACCGCCACGACCAGGCCGACCACCCCGGCCGCGACCAGGGCCAGCACCGGTCGCGGCGCCCCGAGCGCCGCGAGCAGCGCCAGGCCGGCGGCGGCGGAGGTCAGCCCGAAGAGCAGGGGTACACGCCGCTGCTCGCGTACCCCGACGTGGTGGTCGGTGATTCGGCCACGCCGCACCCCGCCGACGATGTACGCGAACGGGATGCCGGCGGCGAAGAGGGTGGCGAGCAGTCCCCAGACCAGCCCGTGGCCGCCGCCCGCGGCGTGCCAGCCGACCAGCACGGTCAGCACGCTGACCAGGATCGCGGGGGCGGTCAGCTCGGTGACCAGCCGGGCCAGCCGGGTCGCCGGGCCTCCGGGCGCCTGGGTGGGTGGAGGGTGCCCGTCGCCGCCACCGTCGATCACGTCCAGCGCCCCGTCCCCGATCCCGTCCCGCCCTGCCCGGTCTGGTGCCGGCCGCGCTCCGGCGTCGCACCGGGTCAGCTGGCGTCGTTCGTCACCGTACCGTCCGGGCCGGTGTGTCGGGGGTTGGTGGGCGCGGGCCCGACCGGGGGCTGCGGCGCCGGGCGCGGGTCGGTCGCCGGGCGGATCGCGGCGGACGGCGGTCGGAGGGTCGCGGCGGGCGGGTTGACGCCGGCGGCCGGCGGGCGGACCGGCCGGTGCGGTGGGTCGGCCCGGTGGCCGGGAGCGGTCCCGGCGCCCGGCCGGCCGGGCTGCGCCCGGGTGGTCGCCGGGGCCGGGATCGCGGTGGCGCTCGGCCCGGCGACGGGGCTCGCGGTGACGGTCACGGTGGGCGTCGGCGCGGCGGTGGGCCCGTCGGTGGGCTCGCCGGGCGGGGACGTCGCGGTGGCGCTCGGCCCGACCGTGCGGGTCGGCGCACCGGTGGCGCTCGGTGCGGCGGTGGCGGTCGGGTCCGGGGGCGGCGCGGAGAGGGTCTCGGACGGCTCCACGGTGGGGTCCGGCGTCGGCGTGGGCTCCGGGGTCGGCCCGGGGGTCGGGGTCGGCCTCGGGGAAGCACCGGGCGGGGGCGTCGGACGACGCGGCGCGGGGACCCAGGGCAGCAGCGGGGTTGGCGGCCGTCGGGCCGAGCCGGGGTCGGGGGCGGCGGGTGGCGCCGGCGCGGCGGCGGGCCCGAGCAGGTCCGGGGTGGCCGGGGCGGGGGCGGTCGGGGCGGGCCGGGGCAGCGCGGGCTGCCCGGTGGCGGGGACCGGTACCACCACCGGACCGACGGAGGGGGTGGGCAGGAACGGGGTGCGGCCGTCCGGCAGCGCGCTGCTGCCGACGGTCGCCGAGCCGGTGCTGATCGCCGCGAGGATCGGCATCGACGCCGTGCCGGCGAGGAGCGCCACGGTGAACAGATAGCCCCGGCCGGAGCGCCCGGAGCCCAGGGCGCGGTGGACGCCGACGACCCTCCGGTAACCGCCGGCCCGGTGCCGGCCGAGCAGCGGAGCAGCGGGACCTTCGCCGGACTCGGACACGCGCACTCCCTGTCGTCGACCACGGGTGGGGAAAGGCCGGAGCGGGCCGACCCTCCCAAACGGACAAAGGTCGCGAACCGCCCATCGGCTACCGGGTCAGCTTGGCCCAGTGACGCTCAGTTCACCAGCCACCACAGCGTGTCGACACACAAATTGTCCGACGCCGCGGATCTTCCAAGCGACAAATGCGTTGATGCGTCGCGAAGCAGACGGAAGCCGACCGGCGGGTAGGGCCATACTGTGGGCCCGCTCACCTCCTCTGCAATCATTCAGGCACGACGGCAACGCAGCCGCGACCTCCGCGCACCCCGCGGCAGGCGCGGTTGGGCGCCGGCGCTCCCGAACCGGGTTCGACCCATGGATCCGGCTCAGGCCGCGCGGCAACCCTCACCGGGGCTAGGCGCGGTCACCAGGAACCAGTCCGGCACCGGCCGGGCCGGCGCACGATTTGCGCGGACGGGCCACCGCCCGGCTCCGGCGCAGACACGACAGGGAGAGACGGATGGCAAAGGGCGACCCCGGGGTCACCAGCCGCGGCCGGCGGGCCGCACCCCGGTCCAAGCGCACCGCCGCGGCGGGCGAGCCGGAACTGGTGCAGCTGCTCACCCCCACCGGTGAGCGGATCGAGAGCGCGACCGGCCCGGACGGGACCGAGTACCGCGTCGACTTCACCGACGAGGAGTACCGCGGGCTCTACCGCGACCTCGTGCTGGTCCGCAAGCTCGACGCCGAGGCCACCGCGTTGCAGCGGCAGGGTGAGCTGGGCCTCTGGGCCAGCCTGCTCGGCCAGGAGGCGGCGCAGGTCGGCTCCGGCCGCGCGCTGCGGAGCCAGGACATGGCCTTCCCGACCTACCGGGAGCACGGCGTCCTCTACTGCCGGGGCATCGACCCGATCATGCCGCTCGGCCTGTTCCGCGGCGTCGACCAGGGCGGCTGGGACCCGAACGAGTTCAAGTTCAACATGTACACGATCGTGATCGGGGCACAGACCCTGCACGCGACCGGGTACGCCATGGGTGTCCACATGGACGGCCGGACCGGCACCGAGGACGGCGAGGCGGTGATCGCCTACTTCGGCGACGGCGCCACCAGCCAGGGCGACGTCAACGAGGCGTTCGTCTGGGCCAGCGTCTTCAACGCCCCGCTGGTCTTCTTCTGCCAGAACAACCAGTACGCCATCTCCGAGCCGCTGGAGCGGCAGACCCGCGTCCCGCTGTACCAGCGCGCCGGCGGCTTCGGCTTCCCCGGCGTCCGGGTGGACGGCAACGACGTGCTCGCCTCGTACGCGGTGACCCGGCACGCGCTGGACAACGCCCGGCTCGGCCAGGGCCCCAGCCTGATCGAGGCGTACACCTACCGGATGGGGGCGCACACCACCTCCGACGACCCGACCCGCTACCGGATCGCCAGCGAGGTCGAGGCCTGGCAGGCCAAGGACCCGATCGCCCGAATGAAGGCGTTCCTGACCAAGCAGCAGATCGCCGACGCCGACTTCTTCGCCTCCGTCGACGAGCAGGCCCGCGCCGAGTCGGTGCACCTGCGCGAGCGGGTGCTGGAGATGCCCAACCCGGAGCCGGTGACGATGTTCGACCACGTCTACCCCAACGGGTCCCCCGAGCTCGACGAGCAGCGGGCGCAGTTCACGAAGTACATGGAGTCGTTCGAGGGGAGCGCCCACTGATGGCCACGGAGACGCTCACCCTCGGCAAGGCCCTCAACACCGGCCTGCGCAAGGCCCTGGAGAACGACCCGAAGGTCGTCATCATGGGCGAGGACGTCGGCAAGCTCGGCGGCGTCTTCCGGATCACCGACGGCCTCCAGAAGGACTTCGGCGACCAGCGGGTCATCGACACCCCGCTGGCCGAGTCCGGCATCATCGGCACCGCGGTCGGCCTGGCCATCCGCGGCTACCGCCCGGTCTGCGAGATCCAGTTCGACGGCTTCGTCTACCCCGCGTACGACCAGATCGTGTCGCAGGTGGCGAAGATGCACTACCGCTCGCAGGGCAAGGTCAGGATCCCGATGGTGATCCGGATCCCCTACGGCGGCGGCATCGGCGCGGTCGAGCACCACTCGGAGTCGCCCGAGGCGTACTTCGCCCACACCGCCGGCCTGAAGGTCGTCTCCTGCGCCACCCCGCAGGACGCGTACTCGATGATCCAGCAGGCGATCGCCTCGGACGACCCGATCGTCTTCCTGGAGCCGAAGCGGCGCTACTGGGAGAAGGGCCCGGTCGAGCTGGACGCCCCGCTGGACGCGGCGTACCCGCTGCACTCCGCCCGGGTCGTCCGGCCCGGCACCGCCGCCACCGTGCTGGCGTACGGGCCGATGGTGCGGACCTGCCTGGACGCGGCGACCGCCGCCGCCGAGGACGGCCGGGAGCTGGAGGTCGTCGACCTGCGCACGCTCTCCCCGCTGGACCTGACCGCCGCGTACGAGTCGGTGAAGCGCACCGGCCGGTGCGTGGTCGTGCACGAGGCCCCGGGCAACCTGGGCCTGGGCTCGGAGATCGCGGCCCGGATCACCGAGGAGTGCTTCTACTCCCTGGAGTCCCCCGTGCTGCGGGTCACCGGCTTCGACACCCCCTACCCGGCCAGCCGGGTGGAGGAGGAGTACCTGCCCGACCTCGACCGGGTGCTCGACGCCGTCGACCGCACCTTCGGCTGGTGAGCGGCATGTCGCGGATCAAGGAGTTCAACCTGCCCGACCTGGGCGAGGGCCTGACCGAGGGCGAGATCCTCGCCTGGCTGGTCAAGGTGGGCGACGTCATCGAGCTGAACCAGCCGATCGTCGAGGTGGAGACGGCGAAGGCGGCCGTCGAGATCCCGGCGAAGTGGGCCGGCCAGGTCCGGGCGATCTTCCACCCGGAGGGAACCACGGTCGAGGTCGGCACGCCGATCATCTCGATCGACACCGACCCGGGCGCCGGCCCGGTCGAGGAGTCGACGACCGGCGCCCCCGCCTCCGCGCTGCCCACCCCGTCGGCGGCCTCGCTGGCCGCGGTCGAGGTGGCCCCGGCGGAGGGCGCGATCGAGCCGGGCCTGATCGGCGGTCCCGCCCCGGGCGGCCGCACCGCCGTCCTGGTCGGCTACGGCCCCCGCACCACGGCGGCCAAGCGCCGCCCGCGCAAGGGCGCCGTCCCGGCCCAGGCGTCCGCGCCGGCCGCCCCGGTCTCGGCCGCTCCGGTCGCGCCGGCTCCGGTGGCGCCCGCCCCGGTGGCGCCCGTGTCGCCGGCTCCGGTCGCCAACGGCAACGGGCGGGTCGGCGGGCTGGTGCTGGCCAAGCCGCCGGTGCGCAAGCTCGCCAAGGACCTCGGCGTCGACCTCGCCACGCTGACCGGCTCGGGCCCGCTGGGCTCGATCACCCGGGAGGACGTACAGCGGGCGGCGAGCGCGGCCCCGGCGGCGGCCGAGCCGCTGACGGTGACGACGCCGGCCACGGCCGCCGCGAGCTTCGGCGCGGACCGCGAGCAGCGCATCCCGGTCAAGGGGGTACGCAAGCTCACCGCCGAGAACATGTCCCGCTCGGCGTTCACCGCCCCGCACGTCACGGAGTTCCTCACCGTCGACGTGACCCGGGCGATGAAGGCCCTGGACCGGCTCCGCACCCGGCGGGAGTGGCGCGACGTCCGGGTCTCGCCGCTGCTGCTGGTGGCCAAGGCGGTGCTGCTGGCCGCCAAGCGGTACCCGATGGTCAACTCGACCTGGGCCGGCGACGAGATCGTGGTCAAGGACTACGTCAACCTGGGCATCGCGGCGGCCACCGAGCGGGGCCTGATCGTGCCGAACATCAAGGACGCCGGCCGGCTCTCGCTGCGCGAGCTGGCGGACGCGATGACCGACCTGGTGCAGACGGCCAAGGCCGGGAAGACCTCCCCGGCGGACATGTCCGGCGGCACGCTGACGATCACCAACGTCGGGGTCTTCGGCGTCGACACCGGTACGCCGATCCTGCCCCCGGGCGAGTCGGCGATCCTGGCCTTCGGCGCGGTCCGCGAGATGCCGTGGGTGCACAAGGGCAAGGTCAAGCCGCGCCAGGTCACCACCCTGGGTCTCTCCTTCGACCACCGGATCATCGACGGTGAGCTCGGCTCGAAGTTCCTCCGTGACATCGGGGACTTCCTGGCCGACCCGGAGGCGGCGCTGCTCGCCTGGACCTGACGGGTCCACGACACCAGGCCACGGCCGGTGTGCCACGGGTGAACGCCCGGCACACCGGCCGTGGCCGTTGGTCGAAGAAAACTTCGGCTATCACCCCCGTTGACCTACGATCCTTAGGCGGGTGTCTCAGCTCACCTAATAATCGATGGAATTTGGGAGCGCGGTGCGCTTCAATGGACACATCAGGGGCTGACAACCGAATAGCCGGAGGAGAGACCACCATGAGCATGATCGAGCGAATCCGCACCCGCCGCGACGCCAACCGCCGCGCCCGTGCCATCGAGCACGCGCTGCGTTCCGCCAACTCGCCGGCCGTGCGCGAGGAGATCCTCGCGATCGCCCAGCGTCACATGAGCTGACGCCACCCCGACTTTCCTCACCTCCTCCAGATCGACGACCCGCCCGGGCCTCCCGGGCGGGTCGTCGGCGTTCCGGGCGGCTGAGACCGGGATTCCACCTCGACCCGACGCCCGGTACGGTGGGGCACGGTCGCCACCCGTCGACCCGTGACGAGATCGAGCCGGATGAAAGCCGATCGACACCGTCCGGCGACGCGGAGTGACGGCCGGTGCTCCCCGGACGCCCCGCGCGGCCACCGGATACGGTGCGGGGAGCCCGCACGGCCGATCCGCCGGCGACAGCCGGCGACCCAGCCGACCGGAACCGGACGGCATCGGCGGCCGACATGTGATGGAGGAGGCGCAGCCATGACGTCCGAGGGCCCGCACCGCCCCGGCCAGGAGCCGGACCAGGTGCCGCCGGGCGCCGGTGGACCGACGCCGTACGGCGACCGACAGACGCAGGACAACGGGTACGGCGCCCCCGCCACCCCGGACCTGGGATGGGCGCCACCACCCCCCGCCAACCGACCGAACCCGGCCGCCCCGGCCTGGGCCGCGGCGCCGGACCAGCCTCCCGCCTGGGGGGCCGCGCAGGTTCCGCAGCAGGGTGAGCCCGCGCAGCCGGGCCCGTGGAACCCGCAGGGCGCGCCCGCCCAGCCCGCCTGGGCCGCGCAGGCCGACCAGCCCGCCGCCGGCTGGGCCGGCGCCGGGCAGTCCGCCGGTCACGGCGAGCCCGCACAGCCCACCTGGACGCAGAGCGGCCAGGCCACCCCGGCGTGGGCGCAGCCCGACGCCGGTGCCCGGGGCGCCGCCCGCGTGCCGCAGGCCGACGCCCCCAACGGCTGGTCCACTCAGGACGAGTCGCCCGCCCCGGGCGGCTGGAACCCCGCCGCGCAGCAGGAACAGCCCGCCGCCACCAACGGCTGGGGCGCCGCGCAGGACGACCCGGCCCGCTCCGGCGGCTGGCCCGCCCCGCCCCAGGACGACCCGGCCCGCTCCGGTGGCTGGCAGGCCGGCGGCACCGGCCAGGAGCAGTCGGACGGAGGCTGGAACAACGCCGGCCAGAACGAGCCGGCCAGCTCGGGCGGCTGGAACACCGCCGCCGCGCAGCAGGAGGCCACCTCGGGCGGTTGGAACACCGCCGCGGCGCAGCAGGAGCCCAGCTCGGGTGGCTGGAACACCGCCGCCGCCCAGCAGGAGCAGCAGAGCCCCGGTGGCTGGGGCACCGCGCCGGCCCACCAGCAGGAGCAGCAGTCCGCCGACACCGGGCAGCAGGACGACCCGGCCCGCTCCGGCGGCTGGCCCACCCCTGCGGCGTCCACGTCGGACGACGCACCGCGCTCCGCCGGCCGGGCCTCGGTGCCCGTACCGCAGCACGAGCAGGCCCCCGCTGCCTGGCCGCAGGCCGAGGCCGGCGCTCGCGGCGCGGCCCAGGTGCCGCAGCCCGACGCGGGCACGGCGAACGGCTGGTCCGGGATGGACGACGCCGCCCGTTCCGGTGGCTGGCCCGCCGAGCGGCAGGACGACGCCGCCCCCCAGGGTGGCTGGTCCCCGGCCGGCCAGCCGGACGAGCGGCAGCAGCAGCGCTGGGGCACCCCGGAGGAGCCGGGGACCGCCCGCTGGGAGGCGCGCGAGGAGCAGCAGCCCGCCGACCGGTGGGGCAACCAGTCCGGCCGGGACGACCAGCCGCAGGGCCAGGAGTGGCCGGCCGCCCAGGACCAGGCCGGGGCCGGGTCGTGGAGTCCGGCCGCCGCGCCGCAGCAGGACGACCGGCCCGACGCCGGTGGGTGGACGCCGCCGGAGCAGCCCGCCCGGGCGAGCGCCTCGGTCTCGGTGCCCGACGGCGGCTCGCCCGCCTGGGCCACGGCCGCCGCGGACAACGCTCCGCAGTGGGCCGGCGCCGACCGTCCGGTGGTGCCGGACGCCGAGCCGTGGGCCGCCGAGGAGGTCTGGGGTCGCGCCGGGACGGAGCCCGCGCAGCGGTCCGCCGGTGACGCCTGGGAGCCGCAGCGCGCCGAGGAGCCGCCCGCCTACCAGCCCGGCCCGGCCCCCGGCATCTCACCGGCCAACGCCGTGCCGCTGCCGCCGCAGGAGCAGCGCGTCCCGGGTGCCAGCCTGGCCGCCGCCCCGCCGGCCGACTACGTCCCGCCGGCCCAGTTCGGCGGCGCCGCGGAGCAGCCGGCGAACGGCCGCGACGGTGGCGGATCACCGTCCGGGTACGAGTCGCAGCGCCCGGGCGCCCCGTCGGGTTGGGACCCGCCGGAGCAGCCGCAGTCCCCGGCCGGGCCGGTGGTGCCCGCGCCGCGTACCTCGCCGGAGTCCGAGGGCGCCGGTCGCGCTGCCGTACCGGCGGCCGACGGTGCGGAGGCCGGTCGGGCCTCGGCGAGCGCCTCGGTGCCGCTGGCCAGCCGGGTGATGCCCCCGACCGACCAGGCGCTGCGGCCGGGTGGCGCGCCCGCCCCGCAACCCCGGGTGTACGGCCGCCCGGCGCAGCCGGCGGACGAGCCGGTGGAGGAGCCGGCCGACCGCCGGCCGGAGCACGACCAGCGCTTCGACGGCCAGGACCGGCACCCGTTCGACGGTCAGGAGCGCAACGGCTTCGACGGCCAGGACCGGCACCCGTTCGACGAGCGGCCCGACGGTCCGCGCGGCTACGGCGGTGAGGCGCCCTCGTCGGCGCCGCCCATGTCGCCGGCCGCGCCGCCGCCCTTCCCGGGCGCCATCCCGGCCTTCTCCGACCCGACCAACAACACCCGACCGATGAACGGGACCCGGCCGCACGGCCCGGCCGACCGGCCCGCCGAGCCGTTCGGGGCGCCCGGCAGCCCGGCCGCCGGCGACCCGGTCCCCGGGTACGGCCACCCGGCGCACGACCCGGCGCACGGCGGCGGCACCTCGGCGTTCCCGTCGGCCGGCCAGCCGTTCCCGCCCGCCGGGCCGCCCTTCCCGCCTGCGGGGCAGCAGTTCCCGCAGCCCGGCGGGGCGCAGTCCGGCCCGGCGGGCTGGCCGCACGACCCGGATCCGGACCAGGGGCGCTTCGAGGCGTTCAAGCCGGAGGCGGAGCCGAAGACCGAGCAGCCGGCGCCGAAGGTGCGCAACGGTCGGGTGCTGGCGCTGGTGCTGATCGCGGCGGTGCTGATCCTGGCCGTGCCGCTCGGTCTGCTCAGCCTGCTCGGCAAGATCGGTGGGAACGACGAGCCGGCCCCGTTCAACCCGGCCGTCGGGTCCTGCGTCAAGCAGTCCGGCGGCTCGGCGTCCGCCGCGGCCTGCGGCGAGCAGGGCGCGTTCACCGTGGTCTCGCGGGTCGAGACCAAGGACAAGTGCGGCGACCCGGCCCAGCCGCACGTCGTGCTGCCGGGCAGCGGGGCCGACCGGGTGCTCTGCCTCAAGCCGGCCACCAAGTAACGATCCGACGACGGCGGGGCCACGGTGATCCGTGGCCCCGCCGTCGTCCGTCCGGGTGTGATCGGCCCCGCGTCGGGTCCGGACCGGGCGGCGGCACCTCGTCCGGCAGACTGGGGTCATGAGCGCACGAGTACGGGCCCCCGAGCTGCGCGGTCGGGGCTGGCTGAACACCGGTGAGCGGGAACTGAAGCTCGCCGACCTCCGCGGCAAGATCGTCCTGTTGGACTTCTGGACCTTCTGCTGCATCAACTGCCTGCACGTGCTCGACGAGCTCCGCCCGTTGGAGGAGAAGTACGGCGACGTGCTCGTCGTGGTGGGCGTGCACTCGCCGAAGTTCGAACACGAGAAGGACGCGGACGCGCTGGCCGCCGCCGTCGAGCGGTACGGCGTGCACCACCCGGTGCTCGACGACCCCGAGCTGGACATGTGGCAGCAGTACGCGGCCAAGGCCTGGCCCACCCTCTCGGTGGTCGACCCGGAAGGCTACGTGGTGGCCACGATGGCCGGGGAGGGGCACGCCGAGGGGCTGGCCCGCCTCATCGACGACCTGATCGCCACCCATGAGGCGAAGGGCACCCTGCACCGGGGCGACGGCCCGTACGTGCCGCCCGCGCAGCCGGAGACGGCGCTGCGCTTCCCCGGCAAGGCCGTGCTGCTCGACGGCGGCAACCTGCTGGTCTCGGACTCGGCCCGGCACTCGCTGGTCGAGCTGGCCCCGGACGGCGAGAAGGTGGTCCGCCGGATCGGCTCGGGCGAGCGGGGCCACGCCGACGGTCCGGCGGAGACGGCCACCTTCTCCGAGCCGCAGGGGCTCTGCCTGCTCCCCCCGCACGCCGCCGAGGTCGCCGGATACGACCTGGTCGTCGCCGACACCGTCAACCACCTGCTGCGCGGCGTGCGGTTGGCGACCGGCGAGGTGGTCACCGTGGCCGGCACCGGCCGGCAGTGGCGCTCCAGCGTCGACGACCACGCGCACGACGCCCGCTCGGTGGACCTCTCCTCCCCCTGGGACCTCGCCTGGTACGACGGCCGGGTGGTCGTCGCCATGGCGGGCATCCACCAGCTCTGGTGGTTCGACCCGATCAAGCGGACCGCCGGCATGTACGCCGGCACCACGGTGGAGGCGCTGCGCGACGGCCCGCTGCCCGACGTGTGGATGGCGCAGCCCTCCGGGCTCTCCGTCTCGGCCGACGGCACCCGGCTCTGGGTCGCCGACAGCGAGACCAGTGCCGTCCGGTTCGTGGAGGACGGGGTGATGGGCACCGCGGTCGGGCAGGGGCTCTTCGACTTCGGCCACGTGGACGGTCCGGCCGACCGGGCGTTGCTTCAGCACCCGCTCGGGGTGTGCGCGCTGCCCGACGGCTCGGTGCTGATCGCCGACACCTACAACGGTGCGGTACGCCGCTTCGACCCGGAGACCGACCAGGTCGCCACGGTCGCCGACGGACTGGCCGAGCCGAGCGACCTGGTGCTCACCGCCGAGGGCGAGGTGCTGGTGGTCGAGTCGGCCGCGCACCGGCTGACCCGGCTGGCTCCCGGCGCGCTCTCCGCAGCCGGCGCGAGCACCGTGGACGGCCCCCGGCACCGGCTGGAGCGCAAGCCGACCGACGTCGCGGCCGGCGAGCTGACCCTCGACGTGATCTTCACGCCGGCGCCGGGGCAGAAGCTCGACGACACGTACGGCCCGTCCACCCGGCTGGTGGTCTCCGCCTCGCCGCCGGAGCTGCTGCTGGAGGGGGCCGGCACCACCACCGACCTGTCCCGACGGCTGGTGATCGACGGCGCGGTGGCCGAGGGCGTGCTCCAGGTGACCGCCCAGGCGGCCACCTGCGACGCCGACGTCGAGCACGCCGCCTGCCACCTGACCCGGCAGGACTGGGGCGTCCCGGTGCGGGTGACCGGCGGCGGCGCGACGCGGGTGCCGCTGGTGCTGCGCGGCATGGACGCCTGAGGTCCCTGCCACCGGGCCGCCTCCGACGGGGCCGGCCACGGTGCGCGACATCGGCCCTCGTTGCGGTGTCACCTCTGCCGTCCTTTGGAGCTGATGACGCGAACGACTCAGCTCGGCGCCCGGGGCCGCGCCGAAGGGAGCACCGATGGAGTCCTGCGGCAGGCCGTGGTGCCGGGCGACCGGCCACCGCGTGCGGCGGCGTCGTGAGTCGTTGGCGACATCAGCTCCAAAGGCACCGCGAACGACATGCTGCCCGCACCGCGGCCGGGCCTCGGCGCACCCGGCCCCGGTCGGCGTCGGCGCGCCCCGGCCGGCGACCGCGGGGACCGGAACGGCCCGGACCGGTGCCACCGGGCAGCAGAGGCAGCGGAGGCAGCGGAGGCAGCGGCACGATGACGCTCAGGCGAACGGTGTGGGCGTCACCCCGGCGTCGAGGAGCGCGGCCCGGACCAGCGCCGCCGAGGCGACCGCCCCCGGGGTGTCCCCGTGCAGGCAGATCGATTCGACCGCCAAGGGGATGACGGTGCCGTCGGTCGCGACGACGGTGCGCTCGGTGGCCATCCGGACGGCCCGGGCGGCCACCTCCTCCGGGTCGGTGACGAGCGCGCCGAGCGCGGTCCGCGGCACCAGCGAACCGTTGGGCAGGTAGCCCCGGTCGGCGAAGCCCTCGGCGACCACCCGCAGCCCGGCCCCGACGGCGAGCTGGGCGAGCTTGGAGCCGGGCCCGCAGAGGATCGGCAACTGGTCGTCGTACCCGCTGACCGCGGCGACCAGGGCGGCGGCCTGGGCCTCGTCGACGGCCGCCGCGTGGTAGAGCGCACCGTGCGGCTTGAGGTAGCGGACCCGGGTGTGGAACAGCCGGCAGAACGCGTCCAGGGCGCCGAGCTGGTAGGTGACCTCGTCGCGCAGCTCGGTGAAGGCGTACGCGATGTGGCGGCGGCCGAAGCCGGCGAGGTCCCGGTAACCGACCTGGGCGCCGATCGCGACGTGGCGTTCGGTGGCGGCGGCGCAGACCCGGCGCATGGTGGACGGGTCCCCGCCGTGGAAGCCGCAGGCGACGTTGGCCGAGGTGACCAGGTCCAGCAGCGCGTCGTCGTCGCCGAGCCGCCAGATCCCGAATCCCTCACCGAGGTCAGCGTTGAGGTCCATGGAACCTGACGGTAGTACCTGGGCGGGCCTGACCGAGCCCGCTCACGTCGTCCACCACCCCGATGACCGGGTACCCACCGGTGGTGGGATGGTCGGCCAGGAAGATCAGTGGCTGGCCGTCCGCCGGCACCTGCACCGCGCCGAGCACGACGCCCTCGCTGGGCAGTTCCCCGGCCACCGCGCGGGGCAGCGGCGCGCCGACCAGTCGCGCGCCCACCCGGTCGCTCAACGGGCTCACCGTGTACGCCGTGCGCAGGAGCCGGTCCAGCGCGTCGGCGGTGAACCAGTCGTGCCGGGGGCCGGGTCGGAGGGTGAGCCGCAGCTCGGCGGGGAGCGGCGGGCCCGGGGTGACGTCCACCGGGGCGGGCGGGCCGGTGGACGGGCCGAGCGGTAGCCGGTCGCCGTCGCGTACCGGGGATGGACCGAGACCGGAGAGGGTGTCGGTGGCGCGGCTGCCGAGCACCGGCGCGACGGCGATCCCGCCGTCGATCGCGAGCCAGTTGCGCAGCCCGGCGCGGGGCGGGCCGATCCGCAGCACGGCCCCGGCCGGCACGGAGAGCGGGCGGCCCACGTCCCCGGGGCGCCGGTCGACGCGTACCTCCGCGTCGGCGCCGGTGACCGCGACCGTGGCCGCCCGGGTCAGCCGCAGCCGGCAGCCGGTCAGGGTGATCTCCAGGCCGGCGGCCGGCTCCGGGTTGCCGACGAGTCGGTTGGCCAGCGCCAGCGCCGCCGGGTCCAGTGCCCCCGACCGGGGTACGCCGAGGTGCGCGTATCCGGGGCGGCCCAGGTCCTGCACGGTGGTGAGCGGCCCGGCCCGGAGCACCTCGATCACGCCGGCACCAGCCGGACCCGGGTGCCCGGGGTGAGTCGGGCCGGCGGGTCGGCGTGCACGTCGAACAGGGCCAGTGCGGTCCGCCCGACCAGCAGCCAGCCGCCGGGCGAGGCGGTGGGGTAGATCCCCGCGTACGGGCCGGCCAGGGCGACCGACCCGGCCGGCACCCGGGGGCGCGGGCTGGGCAGCCGGGGTACCGCGCACTCCGGCGGCAGCCCGGTCAGGTACGCGAACCCGGGCGCGAAGCCGCAGAACGCCACCCGGAACCCGGTGCGCCGCAGCCGCTCGACCACCCCGTCGACGGGGACGCCCCAGTGGGCGGCGACGACGGGCAGGTCCTCCCCGTCGTACACGGTGGGGACGTGGACCTCGTCGGCGGCGGCCGTGGTGGGGGCCGGTCGGGGTCGCCAGCCGGCGATCCGCGCGGCGGCGACCGCCGGGTCCGGCACCCCGTCGAGAAGGACGGTCGCGGCGGCCGGCACGATCTCGGCGGCGGTCAGCTCACCGGCGGCGCGGCGGTGCCACAACTCGGCCCGCCACGCCTCGACCTGGCCGGGGTCGTCGCAGTCCAGCAGCAGGGCGTGCCGCCCGACGGGTCGGATCCGCATGCCGCCATCCTCCCGGATCGATCCGTCGTCCGGGGGTCGCCGGAGCCCGCGGCGGGCGAAGACCCCGGGCACTACTTGCAAGTAACCTACGGTGCCGTAGCCTGAACGGGTGACCACCTCCGCACCGCTTCGGCTCAAGCCGGTCGACATCGGTAAACCCCGGATGCGCGGCTGGCTGCACACCTACGCGTTCTTCGTCGCGCTCGTCTGCGGCATCGTGCTCTGCGCGATCGCGGCCACCCGACCCGGTTGGGCACCCCTGGTGAGCTGCCTGATCTACAGCCTGACCGTCTGCGGGCTCTTCGGCACCAGCGCGCTCTACCACCGGCGCGTCTGGTCCGAGCGCGGCTATCAGATCATGCGCCGGATGGACCACTCGATGATCTTCGTGTTCATCGCCGGCACCTACACGCCCTTCTGCCTCCTGCTGCTCGACCGCCGGATGGCCACCACCATGCTCAGCCTGGTCTGGGGCGGAGCGCTGGCCGGGGTGGCGCTGAAGCTGATCTGGCCGCACGCCCCCCGCTGGGTCTCCGCGCCGCTCTACCTGGCGCTCGGCTGGGTCTCGGTGGTGATGCTGCCGCAGATCCTGCACCAGGGCGGGGTGACCGCCCTCGTGCTGCTGGCGGCCGGCGGTGCGATCTACAGCGCCGGCGCGGTCTTCTACGCGCTGCGCAGGCCGAACCCCTGGCCCACCGTCTTCGGCCACCACGAATTCTTCCACGCCTGCACCCTGATCGCCGCGCTCTGTCACCACATCGCGATCTACTTCGCGCTCTTCGCCTGACCCGGGAACGACGCAGGGCCCCGCGCCGTTGCGAGGCCCTGCGCCGAGTCCGGAGTCCGTGGATCAGGCGGGGTAGCCCGGGCGGCGCACCTCGCGGTACTCCTCCCGCACCACCCGGTCGTCCTGCACCGGCACCACCCGGTCGGTCACCACGCGGTCCTGGTGGGCCGGGGCGGCGACGACGGTACGACGCCGGCTGTTCCAGAAGTAGAGGGTGGTCAGCAGCCCGGCGAGGCCGGCGAGCATCAACACCCAGCCGACGACGTTGAGGTTGAGCCATCCCAGGTTCGCGTCGATGGCGAACGCGAAGATCGCCCCCAGCGCGATGAGGAAGATGCTGGCACCGATGCCCATGATGTCGCCTCCTTGGCTGTCAGCTGGCGTCTGCTACCCGCCGCGGCCGGTCGATGAGCGAGCGGCACACATCGACATACCCAGGCGCTTCGACCGCCAATCAGGCAAGCTGTCCTGATGACGGACGGCAGAGCCGAGGAACGGACACTGGTGCTGCTCCGGCACGCCAAGGCCGAACCGGGGGGCAGCGCCCCGGACACGGATCGTCGGTTGACCGCGCGCGGGCACGCCGACGCGGCCGCGGCCGGGGCCTGGCTGGCCCGGCACGTCCTGCTCCCGGACGTGGTGATCTGCTCCGCGGCCCGCCGGACCCGGCAGACCTGGCACGGGGTGGCGCTGGGCATGACCGGATCCCCGCCGGAAGGGGGCCCGGCGGGACCGGTACCGGTGGTGCGCTTCGAGGCCACCGCGTACGAGGCCCAGCCGGAGGAGCTGCTCGGCCTGGTGCGGGCGGTCGACCCGGCGGTCGGCACCGTACTGCTGGTCGCCCACAATCCGGGCATCTCGCTGCTCTCGGCGCTGCTCGACCCGGAGCGGGCGGATCCCGACGGCCTGCGCACCACCGAGCTGGCCGTACACCGCTTCCGGGCCCCCTGGCCGGAGCTGGCCCCGGGCGCCGCAACTCTCACCACCCGCCACACCGCTCGCGGCTGATCCACACCGAAAAGCCCCCTGCGCAACGCGTCGGCGCGTTGCGCAGGGGGCTTTCAAACCCGGCTGAGTGACCCCCCGGCCCGGGTCAGGAGGGCGGGGCGGTCGGCGGGGGCGGGTCGGGCGGCGGGGGCATCATCGCGGTCGGGTGGGAGAGTCGGTTCTCCTCCACGATCAGCGTGCGCGCCCGCTTGCGTCGGTCCTGCCAGAACCAGAGCGTGGTGAGCAGTACGGCCAGCCCGGCCAGGATGAACACCCAGCCGACCGCCCGCAGGTCGATCCACCAGACGTTGGCTCGGATGGCGAAGGTCATGATCGCGCCCAGCGCGATGAGAAAGATGCCGCTACCAATGCCCATGTGCGCTGCACTCCCCTGTGCGGTGGCCCTTGGGCGTGCTCTGACGTGGTCCCGACGGTTACCCGCCAACCGGCCCACCTACCAGCCCCCACCCCGCGAATCCCCGGCACGACTCCGGGCGACTTCCGGCGGTCCGGGGCCCCGCCAGGGGCGGTCGGGCGTTTCGACGAGAGAGCCCGGGCGGCGTGCCGGGAAACCGCAGGCAACGCTGGCCCTGGCCCTGTACGGGTGCGGGTGGGTCTTGGTGGGTCGGGCCGCTCGGGCCGGTGGGGGTATTTGAGCGCGATACCTCAGAGGCATCTTGATACCTGGCAGGTATCGCGCCCATCGGGAAGCGGCTCCAGACGACGGTGACGCTCCGACACCGCCACCCACGACACCGCTCGTCCGGGCCGGCATGCCGGTCGTCGGCCGGACGGTCCCGACAGCCCGGGCGGTGCCCCGTTTGCGGCGTGTCGCGGTGTCCGACCGGCCGGATACCCCGACACGCCGCAAAGCGCGGCGCGAGGCGAGCACTCGAGCGGGCGGGCGGCCGTGCCCTGGTCGGCGCACCTGTCCCCCGGCTGCGGGTCGCGTGCGCCCGGCGAGGAGAGCGGCGGTGTCCTGGGCGGCGGACGGCTGGCCCGCGGAAGGCGGACGACGGACCGTGGGCACCCGGCGACGGGCACGCCCGGGCAGGTCGGCAAGAGCGGGCGGGGCCGCCCGGGTGGGTGCTGGGACGGCGACGGCCGGCGAGCTCCGCGCTCGCCGGCCGTCGGGGTCGATGCCGTACCGGTCCGTTCACCCGGTAGGGCTCAGAAGGCCTCCTCCGGGAGGTCCATCAGGTCGAGGTCGGTGCCCTCGATGATCCGCCGGTCGGCGCCGATGCGGGGCAGGACCTCGCGGGCGAAGAACCGGGCGGCGGCCACCTTGCCGGTGTAGAACGCCTTGTCGGCGGTGGAGACCTCGCCGGCCAGGGCGCGCAGCGCCACGTCGGCCTGCCGCTGGAGCAGCCACCCGACGACCAGGTCGCCGACGGCCAGCAGGAACCGGCGGCTGGCCAGGCCGACCTTGTAGAGGGAGCGGGTGTCGCCGCCCTGCGCCTCGCCGAGCCAGCCGGTCATCACCCCGAGCATGGTCTGGATCTCGGTGAGCGCCTTGCCGAGCGCCTGCCGCTCCTCCTTGAGCTGGCCGTTGCCGGCCTCGGAGGTGATGAACTCCTGGATCTCGGCGGCGACCGCCATCAGGGCCTTGCCGTTGTCCCGGACGATCTTGCGGAAGATCAGGTCCAGGCTCTGGATCGCGGTGGTGCCCTCGTACAGGGTGTCGATCTTGGCGTCGCGGACGTACTGCTCCAGCGGGTAGTCCTGGAGGAAGCCCGAGCCGCCGAAGGTCTGCAGCGACTCGTGACCGAGCAGCTCGTACGCCCGCTCCGAGCCGACGCCCTTGACCAGCGGGAGGAGCAGGTCGTTGACGCGCTTGGCCAGCTTGGTGGCCTTCTCGTCGCCGGCCGCCTCGGCGAGGGCGACCTTGTCCTGCCAGGAGGCGGTGTAGCAGACCAGCGCCCGCAGGCCCTCGGCGTACGACTTCTGCAGCATCAGCGAGCGACGCACGTCCGGGTGGTTGGTGATGGTCACCCGCGGCGCGGTCTTGTCGCTCATCTGGAGCAGGTCGGCGCCCTGCACCCGGTTCTTGGCGTACTCCAGGGCGTTGAGGTAGCCAGTGGAGAGGGTGGCGATGGCCTTGGTGCCGACCATCATCCGGGCGTACTCGATGATCATGAACATCTGCCGGATGCCGTCGTGCTTCTCGCCCAGCAGCCAACCCTTGGCCGGCACGCCGTGCTCGCCGAAGGTCACCTCGCAGGTGTTGGAGACCTTCAGGCCCATCTTGTGCTCGACGTTGGTGGCGTAGACGCCGTTGCGCTCGCCCAGCTCGCCGGTGTTCTCGTCGAAGTGGTACTTCGGCACCACGAAGAGCGACAGGCCCTTGGTGCCCGGGCCGCCGACGCCCTCGACGCCGACCGGACGGGCCAGCACGTAGTGGACGATGTTGTCGCTCAGGTCGTGCTCACCGGAGGTGATGAAGCGCTTCACGCCCTCGATGTGCCAGGAGCCGTCGGGCTGCTGGATCGCCCGGGTCCGACCGGCGCCCACGTCCGAGCCGGCGTCCGGCTCGGTGAGCACCATGGTGGAGCCCCACTGCTTGTCGATGAAGAGCCGCGCCCACTTCTTCTGCTGCTCGGTGCCCTCGACGTGCAGCACGTGCGCGAAGGACGGGCCGGAGGCGTACATCCAGATGGGGGCGTTGGCACCCAGCACCAGCTCGGCCAGCGACCACCAGAGCGCCCGGGGGGCGTTGGTGCCGCCGAGGGCCTCGGGGAGGTCCAGCCGCCAGAACTCGGAGTCCATGAACGCCTGGTAGGACTTCTTGAACGACTCCGGCAGCGGCGCGGTGTGCGTCGCCGGGTCGAAGACCGGCGGGTTGCGGTCGCTGTCCGTGTAGCTGGCCGCGAGGTCCTCGCGGGCCAGGCGGTCGACCTCGGAGAGGAAGCTGCGGGCGGTGTCGACGTCCAGGTCCGAGTACGGCTCCTGGCCGAACGTCCGGTCCGCCCCGAAGACCTCGAACAGGTTGAACTCGAGGTCCCGAAGATTGCTCTTGTAGTGGGTCATGCTCGCTGGCCCCGCTTCCGGACAGGTGTTACCGATCAGTAACCCAGACTGTATTACTCGCCGGTAGCCAACGACAAGCCGATCCGGGAAGTGACGGCGATTACACACCTGCGGTTCAGGTGCCGGTCGGCCCCGCGGCGGGCGTCAGCCCTCCGCCGCGCCGACCTCCCAGCTGGGCACCGGCACCGTCGCGCCGCTGCGCGGACCGGTGTACTCCATCAGCACCAGGGCGATGTCGTCGTCGAGCCGGCCGTGCACCCACTCGACCAGCGCGGTCTCCAACGAGGCCAGACCGTCGCCGACCGTGCCGTGGCCGAGCAGCCGCCAGGCCCGGTCGGCGGTCGGGAAGAACTCCCCGTCCCGGCGCGCCTCACCGAGGCCGTCGGTGAAGAGCAGCAGCCGGTCGCCGGGCTCCAGCCGCTCCACCCGGGGGCGGACCACCGGCATGAACCCGAGCGGCGGCGCGGGCGCGGGCGGCTCCAGCGGGATCACCGCGCCCCGGCGCAGCAGCAACGGGGCGGGGTGGCCGCAGTTCACGATGGTCAGCGTGCCGCCCCGCTCCTCCACCAGCGCGGCGGTGACGAAGTCCTCGTCGCCGACGCTGCGGGCCACGGCCCGGTCCAGGTCGGCCACCACCGCGCGCAGATCGGTCCGCTCGTACGCGACGTGCCGGTACGACCCCAGCACGATGCTCGCCAGGCGCACCGCGTCCAGCCCCTTGCCGCGTACGTCACCGATGATCATGCGGACGCCGTACGGGGTGTCCATCGCCTCGTACAGGTCGCCGCCGATCTCCGCGGTGGCCGTCGAGGAGATGTAGCGCCCGGCGACCGCCAGGGTGCCCACCTGTGGACCGAGCGGCCGCAGCACCGCCTGCTGGGCGACCGACGCCAGCCGGGACAGCTGGCCGATCTCCTTGGTCTGGCGCTGCCGTACCGCCGCCACCCCCGCCGCCACGGCGGTGGCCAGGGCGAGCCCGAGCAGGTCGGCGGCGGTGGTCAGCGACGTCGCCGGCTCGACCAGCGCCAGGCTGGCCGCCACCACCATCGCGACCAGGCCCACCCCGAGCACCGCCCGCCAGGCGGCGAACGCCGCGGCGAGGATCGGCGCGATGGTCATCAGCGCGAGGTGCTGGGATTCCCGGCCGTTGACCAGCTCGAACAACGCGATGATCACGAGCAGGCCGAGGGCCGCGCCGACGCCGGCGCGGGATCCGGGGCTCAGCGGGCCGCGGCCCGTCTGCAAGGCATGCGTACGTACGTGGGACAGCATGCCTGATGGACGGGGTGCGGTGAACGAACCTGACCCCTCGTCCGAGGGTGTTCTACCCGGCCGGATCGCATCGACGGACCGATCGCCGTCAGCCGAGCACCTCGTACCTGACGGTCAGCGCGCCCAGGTCGACCGAGGCGATCTTCTCGAACGCGGCCCGGGAGAGGTCGAGGCAGCGCCCGTCGATGAACGGACCGCGGTCGTTGATCCGCACCGTCACCGACCTGCCGTTGGCCGGGTTGGTGACCCGGACCCGGGTGTCGAACGGCAGGGTCTTGTGCGCGGCGGTCAGCTCGCCCGGGTCGAAGGTCTCCCCGTTGGCGGTGAGCTGGCCCTCCGAGTAGAAGGACGCGCCGCAGGACCCGCTGTCGACCACGGCGCTCTTCGGGGCGGCCTTCTTCGTCGTCGCGGACGGCTTCGGCGCGGCGGTGCGGGCCCTGCTCCGGGAGGCGGCCTGGGACCGGCCGGTCCGGTGACGGTCGGTGACGGTCGGCGACGGGCTGGCGCTCGGCGGGGTGCTGACGCTCGGGCTCGGGGAGGTGGTGGGCGTGACGGCGCTCGGCACCGGTTCGGCGACGACCGGGACCTGCGCCTCGCCGGAGGTCAGCTGGACCGCCCCCACCGTGCCGCCGACGGCGAGCGCCACGCCGACCGCGGCGGTGGCCGCGATGCCGGCCGGCGAGGAGAACATGCGGGTACGGGAGTGCCTGCCAGCCACCGGCCTGGTCCTTTCGTCACCTGAACAAACCGGATCGGACCGTAACGAGAGAAGCACTTCCGAAGTCAACGTGATGGTGGTGGTATGGCCCGAATTGCAGCGGTACGTGTAGCCGATCAGCCGAGGGGCGCGGGCCGATCGGGGGAGCATGACACCGGCGCTCCCCTCGGGCAGGATGGCCGGATGCCCGGTGAGCTGTGCGAACGCCTCGTCGAGCTGTTCCGCTGGGTCGATCCCGGACCGGGCAGCAGCCACCTGGTCAGCGACGCCTCCGGTTGGTGGCGCGACCCCGAGACGCTGGCCGCGCTCGGCCCGGCCCTCGTCGCACCCTTCCGGGACGCCCGACCGACCGTGGTGGTCTCCCCGGCCGTGACCGGGCTGATCCTCGGCCCGCTCGCCGCGACCGCCCTCGGGGTGGGTTTCGTGCCGGCGCACAAGCCCGGCGACGGACGGCTGCCGGCCGGGCCGCTGACCTGGGCGCGGAGCGCACCGGACTTCCGCGGTCGCCAGGTCGACCTGGCCGTGGTGGACCGCCGGCTGGAGCCGGGCGACCGGGTGCTGGTGGTGGACGACTGGGTGGCCACCGGCGCGCAGCTCGGGGCGATCCGGGAGATCTGCGCGGCCCGGGGTGCCCGCTTCCTCGGCGTCGCCGCGATCGTGGTCGACTGCCCGCCCGACGTGGCCCGGGACCTGGGCGTCCACGGCCTGCTCAACGCGGAACGACTCACCGCCGGCAGCGCATCTTGACCTGAAGCCGGGTTCAGCTCCGACGATCGGAGGCATGGACCACGACATCCTGGACGAGGCGTACCGCCGGTTGCACCGCACCGGCCCGGAGTTCGAGGGTTGGCTCTCCAACCACGGGCCGATGACCGTCGAGGCACTGCTCCGGCACGGGCACCACCGGAGCGTGCACCGCTGGCTGGACGACTACCTGCGCCGGCTCGACGAACTGCCGCGCGGCCTGCGGCCGATCGAGGACTGGCGGGAGGCGCTCGGCGACCCGAAGCGGGCCGGGGACTGGCTCGCCCACTTCGACCGGGAGCTACGGGACAGCCCCTGGCAGGAGGTGCTCGGCACCTGGTGGCCGCGGCTGCTGCCGGGCATCGCGGCCGGCGCCACGCACGGCGTCATCCGGGTCGGCCACGCCGTCCGGGTGCTCCGCGAGGACGGGCCGACCCCGGACCGGCTGACCGAACTCGGGCAGGCGCTCGGCTACTGGGCCGCCCGCTGGCAGCCGGTGCCGGGTCTCCGCCTCGACACGCCGCCCCGCCCGGACGGCCCGGACATCGTCACCGCGCTGGCCGGGCTGCCCCGGATCGCCGACCGCACCGGCGGGATCCGGAAACGGCTGGCGCGACTCCGGGACGTACCCGGATGGGAGGGCGCGGTGACGGCGCCGCGCCCCGCGCGGACGCCGGCCGACGCGGAGCGGGGCCTGGTCACCCTGGTCCACCGGGCCGCGCTGGACTACCTGCGGTTCGGGCACGGGCAGGCGGTGATGCTGGTGCACGCGGTGACCGCGCCGACCGCCGTGCTGCGGACCCTGCCGTCGATCGACCCGGCGCTGTGGGCACCGAGCCTGACCGCGGCCTGGTCGGCCACGGCGGCGGTGACCGCGGTGTACGCCCCACCGACCGGCACGCCGCCGCCGGCGGTCGCGCCCGGCACCCCGGAGGAGGTCTTCGCCCGGGCCGCCCGGCACGGCGACGCGCACGTGGTCAAGCTGGCCGACGCGGTCCTCGACGCGCACGCCGCGACCGGCGACGAACGGGTGCTCGCCGCCCCCGGCTACGCCGGTCAGCTGATCTGAACGAGCTCCCCCGGAGTTCCCGCTGGGTAGCCTCGGCAGGATGTGGCCTCGGATCGGTGGACTTCGCGCGCTCGCCCTCGGCACCCCCGGCGACGTCCGGACCAACCTGAACACCCTGGTGCTGGCGGGCGTCAAGACAGCGACCGCCGGGCTGCTCACCGAGTACGCCGAGGAGGGTGAGGAGCTGGAACACGTCGGCGAACGGCTGGCCCTGGTGGACGACCGGGACACGCTCGTCGGCGTCGTCGAGGTGACCGGGGTGGAGATCGCCCGCTTCGCCGACGTGCCCTGGGAGTTCGCCCGCTCCGAAGGGGAGGGTGACCGTTCCGTCGAGGAGTGGCGGGCCGGGCACGCCGCCTACTGGGCGCGCCTCGGCACCCCGGTCACCGACGCCACCGAGATCGTCTGCCTGCGCTTCCGGCTGGTCTCCGCCGGTGCGGGTGGCGTCTCCGGTGGCGACCTCAGCACCTGAGGCCCGGCCCCCGCCTCACGACCCGGCGCCGCGCAGCTCGGGCAGGAGCCGGGTGGCGACATCCACCAGGACCGCCTCGTCGCCGGCGTACCAGCTGCTGGCCCGGGGCCAGTGGGTGATCACGTCGGTGAAGCCCAGGGCCGCCGCGCGGGCGACCTGGTCGGCGAAGAAGTCCGCGCTGCGCAGCGAGAAGACCGGCGCCGAGTCCAGCGACAGGTACCGGTCCAGGGTGGCCGGGTCCCGTCCGGCCGCCGCCAGTGCCGTGTCGAGCCGGGCGCAGAGCGCGGCGACCCCGTCCCACCAGCCCTCCAGGTCCTCCTCGCCGGTGCCGGTGGTCACCCAGCCCTGCCCGAACCGGGCGACCAGCCGCATCGAACGGGGGCCGTTGGCGGCCACCACGAACGGCACCCGGGGCTGCTGCACGCAGCCCGGGTTGTTGCGCGCGTCCACAGCGGCGAACCACTCGCCCCGCCAGGTGGTGCCGTCCTCCCGCAGGATCAGGTCGAGCAGCTCGGTGAACTCGCCGAACCGGTCGACCCGCTGGCGCGGCGGCAACGTCTCGCCGCCCAGCACTGCGGAGTCGAAGCCGATGCCGCCCGCCCCGAGACCGAGCAGCACCCGGCCGTCGGAGACGTCGTCGAGGGCGGTGACCTGCCGGGCGAACGCCGCCGGGTGCCGGAAGTTCGGCGAGGCGACCAGCGTGCCGAGCCGGATCCGCGAGGTCACCGTGGCGGCCGCGGTCAGGGTCGACATCGAGTCGAACCAGGGACCGTCGACCAGGTCCCGCCAGCCGAGGTGGTCGTAGGTCCAGGCGTGGTCGAAGCCCCACTCGTCCGCCTGCCGCCACCGGCGCTGCGACTCGGCCCAGCGCTGGTCGGGAAGGATCACGATGCCAATCCGCATGATCATCAGCGTACGGTCCCCGGGCGGCCGCGCACGGCGCGGACACGCTCGAGAGGGCGAGGGCCCTCCTGGATCCGGCTACCGCTGTGCGAGCACGCCCCGGTCAGGGCCGGTCATGTTCCTCGGGTACCGCTCCGCCTGCCCACTGCGTCCGCGGGCACGGGTCGGAACCAGCGCCGCGAGAAGCAGGCCGAGAACTGCCGCCGCGGCGGCGACGATGAATGTGGTCCGGAACGCCGCTGCCGAGGGCAGCGCCGCCGCGCCGACCATGACCGTGCCCTGTGCCAGGATCACGCTCGTGACCGCGCTGGTGGCGGTACCTCCGAGCGAGCGCATCAGGAGGTTCAGTCCGTTGGCCGAGGACGTCTCGGTCACCGGGACCGCGTCGGTGATCAGCTTCGACGTGGCGGTGACCGAGATGCCGACACCGGCTCCGATGACGGCCGAGGCGATGACGAAGTCGAGGACGCTGTCCATCCTCAACGTGACGAGCAGGTAGCCGGCGGCGATGACGACCGCTCCCAGCATCATGGTCAGCCGGGCCCCGTAGCGGGCGACCAGGCGGGCCGAGAGCGGAGTCAGCAGCAGCGCCACCAACCCGTTCGGCAGGATGACGAGCCCCGCTCGCACCAGGCTCTGACCGAAGCCATGGCCCGTGGCGGAGGGTGCCTGCAGGATCTGCGGAAACACCACGAGCATGGTGTAGACCGCGAAGCCGACCGCGACGGTGGCCAGGTTGGTCATCAGCACCGGTCGCCGAGCGGCAAGCCGCAGGTCGACAAGGGGGGAGCGGCTGTGCAACTGGTGCCCGCCCCAGGCGAGCAGGATGGCGACGGCCGCCGCGCCAAGGCCGAGCGTGCGGATGTCACCCCATCCCCACTGCCCGCCGTTGACGATCGGCAGCAGCAGGCCGATGAGCCCCACGGTCAGCCCGATGGTGCCGACGACGTCGAAGCGTCCCTCGGTGCGCTGCGGCGACTCCGGCACGAACAGCGCGGTCAGGAGGGTGCAGAGCAGGCCCAGCCCAGCCGCGCCCCAGAACAGCACGTGCCAGTCGAGGTGCTGGGCGACCAGGCCGGCCAGGGGGATTCCCGCCGCGCCGCCGAGGCCGAGCGTCGCGGTCAGGACCGCGATCGCCCCGCCCATCCGCTGCGGTGGCAGTTGGTCCCGGAACAGGCCCAGTGCGAGCGGGACCACCCCGATCGCACAGCCCTGCAGGCCACGGCCGATCACCATGAGCCACAGCGAACTCGTCAGGGCGGAGATGACCGAGCCGACGGTCATCACGGCGAGCGTCAGCAGCAGGGCCCGCCGCTTGCCGAAGAGGTCACCGAGGCGCCCACTGACCGGAGTGATGATCGCACCGGTCAGGAGCGTGATGGCGACGACCCACGACGCGTCGGTGGGCGAGGCGTTCAGAAGTGCGGGAAAGCTCGGGATGAGCGGGATGACCAGCGTCTGCACCAGCGCCGACAGCAGACTGGCGACGGAAAGTACGGCAACGATCACCGAAAGGGAACCGGAACGCTTCATGCGTGTCTCCGCGCGGGCGATAGGGATCTTGTGAACGGCTTGCGGGAGGGACGCGTCCGCCCTTCGACCCGATGAATCCTGCCAGCACTTGCTTGCACAAGCAACTATTAGCCCGCATGGTTGCCGTCACAGATCCACAGACCCCGGCCGCCCCGGTCGACCTCCACCTCCGCCCCCGGGTCGGCTGCGGTGATCGCCGAAACGGGCCGCGAACGGACCGGACACCGCGCCGACGCCGGGATAGGATCCGCCGCTACCGCCGGCGCGACTCCGGTGGACCCCGCCGCCCCACCCGCGACCGGAGGTAGGCCATGGCCCCGACCACCGACCCGTCGGCCCTCCCCCGCCGCCGTGCGCCGCGGCGGTGGCTGGGCCGCCTCGACAGCAGCAGCGTCGTCGCCTGGGCCGGGCTCGCCGCGCTGGTGTGCGGGCTGTTCGGCGCGGCGCTCGCCACCCGGTTGGCCTGGGAGACCGCGCGACCGATGCCCGGTCGCGCCGAGGCGGGCGAGGTGTTCCGGTCGGTGCTGCCCGGCCACCGGCTCGACGACGTGTCCGCCTCGTCGGCGTTCTTCGCCTTCTACACACAACCGGTGCGCCTGCACCACCTGGATCAACTGCTCCTCGGTGACGGCGGCGAGTACCAGCAGGCCACGACGGGGGCGTGGACGGCGGGCAGCCCACCCGTCCCCGTCGCGCAGGCCGTCGCGGAGGCCCAGCGCCGGCTCCGGGAGGACGGCTGGCACGTCGACGGGGTCAGCATGACGACCGACAACAGCTGCGCCGACAAGTTCTGTGCCGCCTCGGCGAGCATCACCCGTACCACCGTCGAGGCGCACCGCCGCGACACCCTGCTCACCCTGACCACGACCGACCCCACCCTCGACGCCGAAGTCCCGTACGCCTCGATCGCGCTGCGGCGGGCCACGCCGCCCCTGGTCCCCTACGCCGCGGTGGCCGGCGGCCTGGCCGGCTGGCTGGTCTTCAGCTGGGCGAGCCGCCGCACCGCGGGCGCCCACCCGGCCGGGCCCTTGGTGAAGGGCCTCTTCGGCGTGACGATGGTCCTCTGGTGGACGCCGGTCCTGCTCGGCGTTCCGTCGATGGCGAGCCACCAGCGCGGCGAGCCGCACACCCAGTGGCATCCGCTGTGGGAGTGGCTGGGCCAGCCCGCGCTCTCGCTGCCCTTGCTGGTCGGCGCGGTGAGCGCGCTGGCGGCGTGCGTCCTGGCCGCGACACCCCGGCGGGCGGCACGCCCGGCCGACTGACCGGGGAGCGACGGGGTCAGCTCGCGAGCTTGGCCAACATCCGGGGCAGGTGCGGGTCGAGGGTCCGCGGGTCCGCCGCCGCCACCTCGGCCGGCGTCCACCACCGGACGCCCCGGAACTCCCCCGGGTCGGGCGTCAACGGCTGGTCGCGGCGGCCCACCAGCACGTACCAGAGGCTCACGTCGACGTGCCGGTCCTCGGGCGGGCCGACCGTCGGGGTGACCGTCAGGAAGAGCGGACGTTCGCCGGGGGCCGGCGGGAAGACCGCCGGCACCCCGAGCTCCTCCACGACCTCCCGGCGTACGGTCTCGAGCGGGTGTTCGTCCGGCTCGACGTGGCCGCCGGTCGGCAGCCACCGGCCGGCCGCACGGTGGTCGACGAGGAGCACCGACCCGTCCGCCGGGTCGCGGAGCAGGAAGTACGCGACCAGGTGCGGTGAGGGGGTGCGCGGCTTGACCCGCCGGAAGACGTCGTCGGTGCGGCCCAGCCAGTCGAGGCACTCGGCCCGGTGTGCCGCCTCCAGCTCGTCGAGCGGCGGGATCGCCCGGACGAGTGCCCGGATCTCGTGCAGCACCGTCATCCGGACATCCTGCCACCGTCCGTCCAGGATCAAGCGGCGTCCACCTACGCTCGCAGCCGCAACCCCGACCTGTACGACCACCAGATCCTCGGTGACCTGAGGGATGATGCCGCGCGTCACGACGAGGCGGTAGCGAGGTGCGGCCGGTCAGGTTCGCTTGGACTTCAGCTGTCCTATAGGAGGGGTTACGTGGGCACGTTCGGAACGGGTCCGTTCAGCAGTGACGGTGCCCTGGACTTCCTCGAAGAACTCGCCGAACGGCCGCCAGAGCAGCACCTCGACGCGCTCCGGCACATGTTCGCCTACGTCCTGGCCAACCGCGACCTCCTCGGGCGGGAGTTCTTCCCCGACCAGGTCGTCGCGGCGGCAGCACTCGTGGCCGCCGCACTTCCCGGCGGGGAGCGCCTGCAACACCGCCTGGCGGATCTGTCGGACGAGACGGACATGGCGCTGCTTCCCGCGTCAGCGTCAGAGCTCGCCGTGCCCGCACTGGATGCTCTGCTCTTCGTCGCCGGCCCCGGCGGGCCGTGGCATCAGGGGTGGACCACCGAAGCGGACGGACTCGACGCACAGCGGACCATCGACGACCTCGTTGCCATCCTCCGGACGGCGATCCAGCCGGACGTGCGCAGGACCTGATTTCCGAGGAAGGCCGGGGTTCGGGGCGGACGCCCCGAGGTTAGGTCTACCGTCTGACTCTGCCCTGATCCATGACGGCCGGCCGGCCCGCTCTGCGGGCCCGGCGGCTACGTCCATGGCGTGGACCGCATCTGGATCGGCTGATAGGCCAAGGCTCGGTCAACCACCTCAGCAGCCGTCAGCTCGGGGTCAGTCCAGAAGATGAGGCCGGAGACGCTGCCGTCCGGGCAGACGAGGTCCCGCTCAAGTCGCTCCAGCCACCCGTCCACCTCAGCGTCGTTCGCGTAGTCACCCCTCATGATCCGCTCCACGAGAGCAATCGCTTCGTCCCGGGTAAGTTTCGCTGGCAGGTCGCTCACCTCCGACGCACGCTTGCTGCGACGTCGACCACCTCGGAGAATCGATTCTGGTAACCGGGGATGAGCATGACTGCAGGGTAGCGGCCGGCCATGACTGATCCGCTGCCCGGCGAAGCTACCTGTAGCCGATCCTTCTGGTGCGAGTGGCCGTCACCTGGTGCGGGCGACGCCAAACAGGCCATGACGGCAAGCGGTGATTGGGGCCGCGCGAAGCGGCCGTGGTGGGCGGTCCGGCGCATGCGGGTTGTTGACCACATGCAGTGCGGGCCACCGGCGAAGGTGGTGTCGCGCTGCGGTCACGATCCGCGGTCGGCTGTCCTAGCATCGGCGCGATGAACGAGATCCCGCCGGTCCCCGTCGCACTGCACCCAGGATCTACTGGCCCGGGGGACGCCTGGCTGCTCCCCAGGTTGCAGATGCGGTTCCGGCCAGTGTCCGAGCCCATCGGCACCCCGGTAGCCAAGCTGGGCGGGCAGCCAGTGTGGTTGGAGGGGCCAACCTGGCCCCTCTCGCGTTCGATGAACACACCGATGATGTTCGTCGGCCAGTTTCCCGTCCGCGGTGACCCACCGCGCCTGGCGTACCTATTCGTCACCGACGACGATGACGGCCTTGCCGAGTCGTTCGACCCTGAGGCCGGCGAGAATGCCCTGCTGGTCCAACCCGGCGGTCGCATACCCCCCTTCCTGCAAGTCACGGCAACAGCCACCGGCCCGTGCCTGTGGCGACGGGGTGCCACATGGAACGACAAGGTGCCAGCCGAGCTTGCCGTCGACCTCACGCCCCTGAACCCGCTTGCCGAAGCGGTGCTCGACGCGCAGGTTGCTCGCCAAGAGGCCGAACGGGCCGGCGGCACGTTCCACCTGTCGGACCGAGACGAAGCGCCCGGGGCTCCGCTGCCTCCATACAGCTACCTCGGCGGGAAAATCCACCTCTGGCAGCCGTCCCTCGACGTCGACACCAACTGGCGGTTCCTCTTCCAACTCGACGGCGGAGAAGGTTGCGGACCTGACGACCCTTACGCCCTCAACTTCGGCGGCGGCAGTGGGTACGGGTTCCTCTCGGAGGACCGCCGTGAGGGTCGGTTCTTCTGGGACTGCGTCTGACGATCAGACGAGGCCCTTCGGCACCTCACCGGAACCCGCCGCTGGCCCTGCCCCCACAGGCGGCATACCGTCCTGAACCGCCTCTGATTCCGTTCGACACCCCGCCGAACGTAGTGGCGACGCTGATCGAGCTGGCGTCGGACGTCGACGGCCGGACCCGGGCAAATGCGCTGGGCACCCTGGCCGAGTCCGGCATCGACACCCCGGCGGTTCGCGACCTCATGACCGCGCACCTGACCGACGAATACCCGGATGCGCGGCTTGAGGGCGTTGCCGGTCTCGCTCTGCGCGAGGACCCGCACGGTCTGGACGTTCTACGGCAGATGGGCGCTGCTGCGGGTTATGAGACCCACGTTGGACAGCGGGTCGATTCGGTGGAACGAATCCTGGCACATCGGGCTGCCGAGCGGCAGGGATCGGGCACATAACGGGCACGGCCAGCGCAGAAGCGGTAGCAACGATCGAGGCCCCAGCCAGGAAACCTGTCCTGAGCTGGGGCCTCGCGTTGGAGCGGGTGACGGGAATCGAACCCGCACTGTCAGCTTGGGAAGCTGATGTTCTGCCATTGAACTACACCCGCAGGCGGGACCACTGTACCTGAGGTCACCGCCCCCGTGCACCCAGGTACCCCGGCGGGGTGCATCCCGTCGCCGACGGTGGCCGGCCCGGCGCGGTACGCGTCCACGGCAGCCAAAAGTTTCCTCGCGGCAACATATGGGCGTTCTCAAATCTGTCGATCGGTTGTAACGTCACCCTCACGTTTTCGACCGGGTGCGACACACCCCCTGTCGTACCGCGAGAAAGAGGTGGGCCCATGGGACTCCGTCCCAACCTGCTGACCCGGCGTGCCGCCGGTGTCGCGTCGACGACCCTCGCGCTGCTGCTCAGCACCGCCGCGGTGGGCGTCGTTCCCGCTGCTTCGGCCTTCTCCGCCGCCCCCGCCGAGGTCTGCGCCGAGCCGGCCGACGTCCACTCGGACGCGCGGATCAAGAAGGGCGGGATCGCCGAGCACGAGCCCAACGAGCTGACCGCCGCCGAGGTCCGGGAGCGCGAGGCCGACCTCGCCGTCGCGCTGCGCGAGCGGGCCAAGCACCGCGCCGGCGCCCAAGCCGTCAGCCCGCTCGCCGCGGTCACCATCCCCGTCGTCGTGCACGTGATCCAGCGGGACGCCACGCGGGCCGGTGGCAACATCCCGGACTCGATGATCACCTCGCAGATCAGCGTGCTCAACCAGGCGTACAGCGGCGCGACCGGTGGGGCCGCCACCGCCTTCAGCTTCCAGCTGTCGAAGATCAACCGGGTGACCAACCCGGCCTGGTACCCGATCGTGCAGGGCTCGTCGGCCGAGCGGCAGATGAAGACCTCGCTGCGCGAGGGTGGCAAGAACACCCTCAACGTCTACCTGGGCGAGCTGAGCGACGACCTGCTCGGCTGGGCCACCTTCCCGCAGCGGAAGCTGAACAGCATGGACGGCGTGGTCGTGCTGAGCGAGTCGCTGCCCGGGGGCACCGCCGCCAACTACAACCAGGGCGACACCGGCACCCACGAGGTGGGTCACTGGCTGAACCTGTACCACACCTTCCAGGGCGGCTGCTCCGGCTCGGGCGACAGCGTCAGCGACACCCCGGCCGAGGCCTCGCCGGCGTTCGAGTGCCCGACCGGGCGGGACACCTGCACCACGGCCGGCCTGGATCCGATCACCAACTTCATGGACTACACCTACGACTCGTGCATGTACCAGTTCACCGCCGGTCAGGCGAGCCGCATGCTGACCGCGTGGAACGCCTACCGCGCGGCGTAGCAGCCGCCGCGGCGAACCGGGGCCGGCTCCGTCGCACGACGGGGCCGGCCCTGGCCGTCTCCGCCTCAGGCCGCCGTGCGGCGGGTGTCGAAACCGTGCCGGCCGCGCCGGGCCGGCCGCTGATCGGGTACGCCCACCGCGTCACCGCCGCGGCGCGCCGACGGGTCGAGCCAGACCTGCACGGCCGGCCGCCCGGGCGCGTCGCCGGGGACCGCCGGCCCCTGAGCCTGGTGGGTGAGCATCGCGACGTCGACGCTGAACTCGAAGAGCCGCCAGTCGACCTGGGGTGCCGCCCGCCCGAGTGCGGCCACCCGGGCCACCCGCGCGGGATCGTCCACGATCACGGCGCGACCCGCCACGTACGCCTCGTCGTCGCTCTCCTCGGGCGGGAAGGAGTGCAGCGCGTAGCGCCCGTCGCGTTCGAGGTCGCGTCGCTTGGGCGAGTCGACGACGAAGCAGAAGAGCCCCTCGTCGGTGATCACCGGACAGACCGGGTGGACCCGGGGCCCGCCGTCGGCGCGGACGGTGGCCAGGTAGCCGAAGCCCGGCCCGTACTGCTGCATGAGAAGGCGGATCCCGTCGGCGAGTCGGGGCTCGTCAGCGGCGAATTCGGACCAGGAAGCCATGCCGACATTCTATCGAACACACGTACGAACGCGCAGTCCGACACGCAGGTCACCCGGGCCGCTCGATATGGTGTTCCGATGCTGCTCTCCGACCGCGACCTGGTCTCCGAGATCAAGGCGGGCACGCTCGCGCTGGAGCCGTTCGAGCCCACGCTGGTGCAACCGTCCAGCATCGACGTACGCCTCGACAAGCTGTTCCGGGTCTTCAACAACCATCTCTACACCCACATCGACCCGGCCATGCAGCAGGACGACCTGACCTCGATGGTCGAGGTGCCCGAGGGCGAGCCGTTCGTGCTGCACCCGGGCGAGTTCGTGCTCGCCTCCACGCTGGAGGTCATCTCCCTCGGCGACCAGCTCGCCGGCCGACTGGAGGGCAAGTCCAGCCTGGGTCGGCTCGGCCTGCTCACCCACTCGACCGCCGGTTTCATCGACCCGGGCTTCTCCGGGCACGTGACGCTGGAGCTGTCCAACGTGGCGAACCTGCCGATCACGCTCTGGCCGGGCATGAAGATCGGCCAGCTCTGCATCTTCCGGCTCTCCTCGCCGGCCGAGCACCCGTACGGCTCCGCCGTCTACGGTTCCCGCTACCAGGGGCAGCGCGGCCCGACGCCGAGCCGCTCCTGGCAGCACTGGCGCACCTGGCCCACCCGCTGACGCGCGCACCGTCCGGGTGCGACCAGGGGCTGCCTGCTCACACCCGGCCGTAGCTGTTGACCGGGCCGTCGTCGACCCGCTTCATCCGGACCGGCATGCCCGCCCGGGAGGCGTGCACCACCCAGCCGTCGCCGACGTACATGCCGACGTGGTGCAGGTCCGGGTAGTAGAAGACGAGGTCGCCGGGGCGCAGCTCGGCCCGGCCCACCCGGTCCGTCACCCGGCGCTGCTGACGGGCGTTGTGCGGCAGCGACACACCGGCTTTCGCCCACGCGGCGAGCATCAGCCCGGAGCAGTCGTAGGCGCCCGGACCCTCGGCGCCCCAGACGTAGGGCTTGCCGATCTGGGCACAGGCGAACTTCACCGCCGTGCCAGCCGGGCCGCCCGGATAGCCGGCCGGGCAGGGTGCCGGGCGGAGCGCACCGCCGCCCCCGCTGCCGTACACCTTGAGCCGCAGCTTCTGCAGCCGGTCGATCTCCGCGTCGATCTGCTGCTTCTTCGCGGCGAGCTGCGCCTCGGTGCGGGTCAGCCGGCCGACCATCTCGTCCAGCGGGGCCTTCCGCGCGGCGAGCTCGTCACGCAGGTCGACGACGGCCCGGACGTCGCGCTGCTGGCGCTGGGCGAACCGGTCCAGCAGCTCGAGCTGCCCGACCAGGTCGCTCGGGGACCGGCTGCCGAGCAGGGCGTTGACCGCGGAGATGTGCTCACCCTTGTACGCCTCGACCGCCAGGCCGGTCACCTGGTCCATGGCCTGGTCGACCTGGCGTTGCAGCGGTGCGATCCGGCGGGCCAGCGCCGTCGCCTGGCGGCGCGTGGCGGCCAGGTCCTGGCGCGTGGCGTTGTGCTGCTCGATGACGGGTTCGAGCTTGTTCCAGTCCTCGTCGATCCGGCGCTCGATCTCGGCGACGGACGGGTCGGCGTGCGCCGCCGTGGCGCCACCGGTCAGAGCGACGGTGGCACCGATCAGGGCGACGAGTGCGGTGGTGCAGCGGGACCAGCTGGAACGCGGCGCTGCCGTCCGCCGGTCGGGCAGCGCCGACCGGTCCGACGGTGGCCGCGGGGCATGGTGTGCCACCGGGCTCCGGACTCCTTCTTCCGCGACCGCCTACCGGGTTAGCTGACGGGTTCGGGCGGGAAGGGAGCGCCCTACCGCAGTGCTGCGGATTCACCCCGGCGTACCTGGGTCCCCGGCTCGCCCGTGGGCGACTCGGCGGTGCCGGCCGTCGCCGTCCCGGTGGACGGACGTGGTGGCGGCCGACGATTGACCAGAGTAGAGACGGCCGTTATCGATCCGCAACCATGCGGACCGGGACACGCCGTGCCCCACCTGCGCGGAGCCCCCGGTCGCACGGCGACCGGGGGCTCCGGGACGAGGGTGTCGGGTCCGGTCAGCCGGGTCGGCGGAACCCGGCGACCGGCATGTAGTTGATGTTCTGGGTCTGCACCGGCTTGCCGGTCCGCGGCGCGTGCACCATCAGGTTGCCGCCCAGGTAGAGGCCGACGTGGTGCAGGTCGCTGAAGAAGAAGACCAGGTCGCCGGGGCGGGCCTCGGAGCGTGAGACGGCCCGGCCCTCGTTCCACTGGGCGCCGGTGTGGTGCGTCAGGTAGATGCCGGCCGCCTTGTAGGCGTACTGGGTGAGGCCGGAGCAGTCGAACGAGCTGGGACCGTCGGCGCCCCAGACGTACGGCTTGCCGACCTGCGCGCAGGCCGTCTGGATGGCCTTGCGTGCGGCACTGCTCACCACACCGTTGACGGTCGGGCAGCCGGCCACGCTGACGGTGGTCTTCGGCATGGACGCCTGGAGGCGCTTGATCTCCGCGTTGATCTGCGTCTTCTTCGCCGCCAGGTCCTTCTCCTTCTTGGCCTCGGCGGCGATGGTGGCGTCGAGCTTCTGCTTCTCGCTGTCGTACTTGCGGCGGACCGCGAGCACGCCCTCGACCTGCTTGCGCTCGCTCGCGGCGAGCCGGTCCAGGTAGGTGAGCTGCTCGGCGAGGTTGCCCGGCTTGGTGCTGACCAGCAGGGCGCCGAGGTCCCGGGAGGGGCCCGTGATGTAGTGGCGGGTGGCCAGGTCACTGACCCGGTTCATCGCCATCTCGGTCTCCAGCGCGAGCGGCTGGATCTTCTTCCCCAGCTCCGCCGACTTCTTGCGGTCGACCTTCAGCTGGGCGCGAACCTTGTTGTACTCCTCGATGGTCGGTTCGAGCTGCTCCCACTGCTTGTCGATGGCCGCCTCGATCTCCTCCGGGGAGGGCGCGGCATAGGCGGGCGCAGCGAGCATCCCGGCGCCGACGGCGACCGCGGCGACCACGGTGAGCAGGCGTTGGGCGACCCGGCGCAGACCGGCCGGACGAGCGGACGGCTGGCTCTGGGCGTGACGATGGGGGGGCATGGTTGCCACCAGCACCGACTCCTTTGCGACCGGCCGCCGGGCGCCTCGCTGAGGGGAAGACCGAGGCAGACGACCCACAGCGGCCGGTGCCCCACATTAGGGAAGCCGGGGGCGGTAATCAAGGTGGCCTGTCACCCCATCACACCCCGGCAACCGGTTGTACACAAAGGGTGTTCGGTCAGAGGCCGACGACAGCGGTCAATACGTCGTCCAACGTGACCACCCCGAGGGGCCGCCGGCCGTCACTGACCAGCACCATGTGCCGCCGCTCCCGCCGCATCGAGAGCAGCAGATCGGCCAGGGTCCGGTCCGGTGGCACCACCGCCAGGGGCCGGTAGACCTCGGCGGGCACCGGGGCCCGCCGGGCCGTCCCGGCGTACCCGATCACGTCCTTGACGTGCACGAAGCCGAGCACCCGGCGGGTGGAGCGTTGCACCACCGGGAAGCGGGACCGGCCGGTCCGGGTGGCCAGCACCTCCAGCGACGCGGGCGAGACGTCCTCGGCCACCGTGGTCACCGTCGACCACGGTTGCAGGGCGTCGGCGGCGGTACGCCGGTGCAGGGCCAGCGCGGCGGTGATCCGGGCGTGCTCCTCCGCGTCGAGCAGCCCCTCGGTGCGCGCCTGCGACACCAGCCCGGCCAGCTCCTCGGCGGTGAAGACGGTCTTCACCGCCTCGGTGGCCTCGATCCGCCACAGCCGCAGCACCCGCCGGGCGGCCCACTTCATCGTCAGCAGCAGCGGCTTCGTCGCCAGGCAGAAGGCCAGCATCGCCGGTCCCAGCCAGAGCGCGGACAGCTCCGGCCCGGCCAGGGTGATGTTCTTCGGCACCATCTCGCCGACGACGGTGTGCAGGAAGACCACCACGGCGAGCGCGATCAGGAACGAGATCGGGTGCACCGCGCCGTCGGGCAGCCCGACCGCGTGGAACGCCGGCTCGAACAGGTGGGCCAGCGCCGGCTCGGCGATCGCGCCCAGCCCCAGCGAGCAGACGGTGATGCCGAGCTGCGCCCCGGCGATCATCAGCGGGATCTGGTTCATCGCCGACAGCGCCCACCGGGCCCGCTTGGAGGTCGCGGCGAGCGGTTCGACCACCGTCCGCCGGGAGGCGATCAGCGCGAACTCGCTGCCCACGAAGAACGCGTTGCCGAGCAGCAGCACCACCGCGACGAGCAGGTCAGTCATCGTCGTCCGGCTCCGCGGGGCGGACCACCCGGACCTGCTCGATGCGGTGCCGCTCCACCTCGACCACGGTGAACTCGTAGCCGGCCTCCTCGACCGTCTCGCCGGGCAGCGGGATGTGGCCGAGGCGGGCCATCAGGAAGCCGGCGAGCGTCTCGTACGGGCCCTCGGGCAGCCGGAAGCCGGTCTGCTCGGCCAGCTCGTCCTCGCGCAGCACACCGTCGGCCAGGACGGTCCGCTCCCCGCCCGGCACGGTCAGCTCCGCCGCCCCGGAGTCGTCCACGCCGGCCGGGTCGAACTCGTCGGCGATCTCCCCGACCAGCTCCTCCACCAGGTCCTCCACGGTCACCACGCCGTCCGTGCCGCCGTACTCGTCGACCACGATGGCGAGGTCGGCGTTCGCGGCCTTGAGCGCGGCGAGGACGCCGTCGAGGTCCAGGCTCTCCGGGACGTACACCGGTTCCCGGGCGACCGCCGCGACGGTGGTCGACGCGCGGTGGGCGAGCGGCACGCCGAGCGCGTCGGGCACCCCGGCGACGCCGGTGACCAGGTCGAGCGTCTCCTCGAAGATCGGGAACCGGGTCCGTCCGGTTTCCCGGGACGCCGCGAGCAGTTCGGCGACGGTGGCGTTGGCGCGCAGCGCGACCACGTCCACCCGCGGGGTCATCGCCTCGGCGGCCCGCTTCTCGCCGAAGCGGATGGTCCGGCGCAGCAGCATCGCGGTGTCCGGCGGCAGCGCGCCGGCCCGCGCGGAGATGGCCGCCAGCAGCCCCAGCTCCTCCGGGGACCGGGCGCTGGCCAGCTCCTCCTGGGGTTCGACGCCGAGCTGGCGGACCAGCCGGTTGGCGGAGTCGTTCAGCCCGCGGATGAGCCAGCCGAAGGAGCGGGAGAAGGCGCGCATCGGCGCGGCGGTGGCGAGTGCGGTCGGCATCGGCCGGGCCAGCGCCAGGTTCTTCGGCACCAGCTCGCCGAAGAGCATGGAGATCAGGGTGGCCAGCGCCAGGGCGAGCAGCGGGCTGAACCGCTCCGCGCCGCCCACCGGCTGCAGCAGCGGGGCGAAGAGCCGGGCCAGTGCCGGTTCGGCGAGGTAGCCGGTGAGCAGCGCGGTGAGGGTGATGCCGAGCTGCGCCCCGGAGAGCTGGAAGGAGAGTTCGCGCAGCGCCCGCCGGACCGTGGTGGCGGCGCCGTCGCCGGCGGCCACCCGTCGGTCGATCTCCGCGCGGTCGACGGTGACCAGGGCGAATTCGGCCGCGACGAAGAACGCGTTGCCGGCGGTCAGCAGGACGAAGCCGACCAGTGGCAACAGCGTGGTGACGAGCAGGCCGTCGATGATCGCCTCACCTCGGGCGCGATTGTTCCACGGGCGCGCCCCGGGGCACGAGTCGCGCGCCGGGCAGGCCGTCCCCGGGACGTCGACGGCGGCGACACCCCGGGGGGGCCGCCGCCGTCGTCCGTTCCACGATCAGGGGGTACGACCTCAGCCGGCGACCGGCGCGGCCTTCTTGTCGTCCTGGGCGGTGTCGGGCTTGACCGAGCGGAGCAGCACGCTGGCCACGTCGATCACCTCGACCTGCTCGCCGGCGCCCTTGCCGTTGACCCCGTCGTTGAGCATCGTCGAGCAGAACGGGCAGCCGACGGCGACCGTCCTCGCCCCGGTGGACATGGCCTCCTCGACCCGGTCCACGTTGATCCGCTTGCCGATCTTCTCCTCCATCCACATCCGGGCGCCGCCGGCGCCGCAGCAGAAGGAGCGCTCGCTGTTGCGCGGCATCTCGGTGAGCTCGCCCTGGATGGCGTCGCCGAGCACCTCGCGGGGGGCGGCGAAGACCCGGTTGTGCCGGCCCAGGTAGCAGGGGTCGTGGTAGGTGACCCCGCCGTCCACCGGCTGCACCGGGGTCAGCTTGCCGGTGGAGACCAGGTGCGCCAGCAGCTGCGTGTGGTGCACGACCTCGAACTCACCGCCGAGCTGGCCGTACTCGTTGCCCAGGGTGTTGAAGCAGTGCGGGCAGGTGGCCACGATCTTGCGCTTGGCCTTCTCCCGGCCCTCGAACGCCTCGTTCAGCGTCTCGACGTTCTGCTGGGCGAGCATCTGGAAGACGAACTCGTTGCCGATCCGGCGGGCCGGGTCGCCGGAGCAGGTCTCGCCCTCGCCGAGGATGGCGAAGGAGACGCCGGCCTCGTTGAGCAGCGTGGCGACCGCCCGGGTGGTCTTCTTGGCCCGGTCCTCGAACGCGCCGGCGCAGCCGACCCAGAAGAGGTACTCGAAGTCGTCGACCTCGCCGACCCGGGGCACCTCGAAGTCGAGGCCCTTGGTCCAGTCCTCGCGGGTGTTCTGCGGGGCGCCCCACGGGTTGCCCTTGTTCTCCAGGTTGCGGAGCATGACGCCGGCCTCGGACGGGAAGCTCGACTCGATCAGCACCTGGTAGCGGCGCATGTCGACGATGTGGTCGACGTGCTCGATGTCGACCGGGCACTGCTCGACGCAGGCGCCGCAGGTGGTGCAGGACCAGAGCACGTCCGGGTCGATGACCCCGCCCTCCGCGGCGGTGCCGATCAGCGGCTTGTCCGCCTCGGCGAGCGCCAGCACGTCCATGTGGGCCAGCTGCGCGGCGGTGGCCTTCTCCTCGCCGGTGAGGTCCTTGCCGCCACCGGCCAGCAGGTACGGCGCCTTGGCGTACGCGTGGTCGCGCAGGCTCAGGATCATCAGCTTCGGCGACAGCGGCTTGCCGGTGTTCCAGGCCGGGCACTGCGACTGGCAGCGGCCGCACTCGGTGCAGGTGCTGAAGTCCAGCAGGCCCTTCCAGCTGAACTGCTCGACCTGGGCGACGCCGAACTGGTCCTTCTCCGGGTCGGCCTCCTCGAAGTCGAGCGGCTTGCCCTCGCTCATCATCGGCCGCAGCGCGCCGAGGCCGGAGCCGGCGGGCTTGGCCGGCTCGCGCTTGAAGAAGATGTTGGGGAACGCCAGGAAGCGGTGCCAGGCGACGCCCATGGTCACGTTGAGCGAGATGACGATCAGCCAGGTCATCGAGATGACGATCTTGATGAGCGCGGCGACGCTGGCGCCGTCCTCCCAGTCGGGGAGCACCGCGCCGATCGCGTGGCTGACCGGGGTGGCCCAGAACGGGTACTCGAAGTGGTCGGTGGCGACCTTGAAGCCCCGGATCACGAACCCGAAGATCAGGACCAGCAGCACGATCCACTCGACGAAGTAGCCCTGCCACATGGTCGAGCCGGTGAACCGGGAGCGACCGCCCGGCCGGGTCGGGCGGTTGCGCAGCCGGATCGCCATCAACACCAGGATGCCGACCAGGCCCAGCACGCCGATGACCTCGGTGGCCAGGCCGAAGACGATCCAGTGCCCGATGATCGGCAGTCCGCCGGTCGGGGTGACCACCTCGAAGTACGCCTCGAGCACCAGCAGCGACAGCACGACGAAGCCGACCATCACCAACCAGTGCGCGGCGCCCACCACGCTCCACTTCAGCATGCGGGTGTGACCGACGGTCTCCACCAACATCGTCTTGGCGCGGGTGCCCTTGTCGCCGAACCGCTCCGGCGCGGGTTGCCCGAGCCGGATGACGGCCGTCATCTTCATGACCGCGCGCGCCGCAAGCCACACCGCCACGGCGGTGATGGCGGCCGCGAGGATCGTGGTGACGATCTGGACGCTGCCCATCGAGTTGGCCTCCCGGTCTGCTGCCTGTCGAGCGGCTCGGCGACCTGGGCCGACTCAGGACGGGACCGGCGTAGCGCCGCTGCCGCACCCTCGACCGGACCGGTCGATGACCTCGCTCCGCTCGGTCATGCAGTGCAGCCTACGCGCAAGGTTACCCAGGAGTAACGTGAGTCTTCTCGCACCCGGCCGCGCCGCCCTGCGCACACCATAGGGTGCCCGGCGCCGGAGCGCCGGGCAGGGTTCCGCGAAGGTGACCTGGGTCGTGCGGTGGGCGGTGCCGGAGCGCCGGGCGCCTCAGCGCCAGCGGGAGAGCAGGATCAGCGAGGAGACCATCGCCCCGAAGCCGACCGCGAGGTTCCAGTAGCCCCACGTGGCGACCGGGTACTCCTGGGCGGAGAGGTAGTAGACCACCAGCCAGCCGATGCCACCCACGATCAGCGCGACCGCCGTGGCCGGCAGCCACACCGGGCTAGGCTTGCGCGTCGCCGCCGTCGCGGTCGGACGTACGTCCGCCGGCGGGGTGTACACCTTCTTCTTGCGGACCTGAGACTTGGGCACGACGCTCTCCAGAGGGGGTGACGACCTCGTCCGGCCTGACAACCGGGCGCGGGGGCGACGGTCCATGGCCAATAATGTTCGACAGCTAGCGTAGTCCCGACGGCCCGTTCAAGCCACGAATGGGGTCAGGCCGGTGCACGGAGTGACCGAAAGAGTGGGGCCACGCCGGGACGGGCGAACCGTTGCGGGTGGTGTCGGGCGGCAACCAGACGACGGGGGAAGGAACGCTCGGGGGAGTACACAACCGGCGCGGCGTCCTGGCAGAAGGCCATGCGACGCGCCGTCGCCGCACTGGTGCCAGGGCGTCCACGGCAGCGCCGGCCGGGTTGGTCGATCGGGGTGCCGATGATCGCCGCCGCGGCCGGGCTGCTCTTCACCACCACCGCGACCACCGCGGGCGGCACCGCCCTGCGGGAGGACCGGCGCCCCCAGCTGACCCAGCTCATCGAGGACCGCCGCGAGCAGGTGGCGGCGAGCGAGCTGCGGGCCGCCCGACTGCGCGCCGAGGTGGAGAGCGAGACCGCCGCGCTGGCCGGCACCGACGGGCCGATCAAGGAGCAGCAGGACCGGGCCCTGGCCAGCCGCGAGGCCGCCGGATTCGTCGCGCTGGCCGGCACCGGAGTGACCGTCGAGCTGAACGACGCACCCGCCGACGGGACGCTGCCCAAAGGTGCCACCAACGACGACCTGGTCGTCCACCAGGGTGACGTCCAAGCGGTGGTGAACGCGCTCTGGGCGGGTGGCGCCGAGGCCATGTCAATCATGAACGTCCGCGTGCTGTCCACCAGCGCGGTACGCTGCGTCGGTAACACCCTGCTGCTGCACGGCCGGGTGTACTCCCCCCCGTTCAAGATCGTAGCAATCGGTGATCCCGCGGCTCTCCAGCGGGCGCTCGCCGACTCTGAGGGAGTCGGGTTGTTCAAGCAGGCGGTCCACCACTACCGGCTCGGTTACTCCGAGACCGTCTCCGCGGTGACCGTGCCGGCGTTCGAGGACTCGACCGCGCTGCGCTCGGCGACGGTGCCGCGATGACCCGTGACGACGACGGCGAGGGCCGCCGTCGCGACCGGGGCGACGACGCGACCGCCTTCATCCCCAGGATCGGCCACTCCGCGCCGCCCACCCCCGACCGTCCCGGCCCGACCGGGCCCTGGCCCGACCCCGTCCTGCCGCCGCGCTCCCAAAGCTCGGGTCCACCGGCCGACGCGCCGGCCCCGCCCGGTCCCGCCGGCCGCCCGACGCCGCCGAACGGCGGTCCGGGTCGGCCGCCCGCCGCCGCCCGCGACACCGCCCCGAACGGCGGGTCGCCCGCACCCCACCGCGGGGTCGAGAACCCGGGTACGCAGGGTCGGCCCGCGCCGCCCGCGTGGCGCGGCGCGGCCCAGGGCCGGCCCACCGCGCCCGCCGCGCCGTCGACGCCCGCCGGACCGGCCGCCCAGCGACCCCCGGCGCCACCGGCCGCTCAGCGGCCCCCGGCCCCGGCAACCCCGGCGCCACCGGCCGCTCAGCGGCCCCCGGCCGGCCCGGCACCAGCGGCCGTCCACCGCGCACCGGGCTCCGGCACGCCGGCGACGCTGGACGCTCACCGGCCACCGGCCACCCCGGTGCCACCGGCCGTCCACCGATCCCCGGGCTCGACCACGCCGGCGGCGCCGGACGCGCAACGGTCGTCGGCAGCGGTACCGCCCGCCGCCCAGCGGGCGTCGACGCCGGCCACGCCGCCCGGGCACCTGCCCGCCGCCGCAGCCGGCCCCCAGCGACCGCCCGCCGGCGCGGAGCGCCCCGCCGGGCCCGGCCCGGGCGTCGCAGCCGATCCCCGCGCCGCCGAGTGGCGGTCCGGCCCGGGGACCCGGCCGGTGGCCGACGCGCCCACCGCGTTCATCCCCAAGGTCACCGACCGCACCGGGCCGCCGGCCGACGTCCGGCCGACCGCACCCGCCCCGACCGACGACCGGTCCGGCCCTGCCGGTCAGCCGCAGCCGTACCCGTCGAGCCGGCCCGGCGGTCCCGGCCCGGACAGCGGCCCACGAGGCGCCGGGCCGGATCCCTCGGCGACCGCCGTCATCCCGGCCGTCGGCCGACCGCAGGCCGCCCCACCGGCGCTCGACTCGACGGCGCTGATGGGCGCGGTGCCCCCCGCCCCGGAGCCCCGTGACGGCGCCGACGACACCCCGGCCGGCTCGCAGCCGCAGCCGCGGCGCGGTGAGCGGGTGGTCCAGCTGCGACCGGAGCAGACCGGCGAGGGCTACAAGAGCGTCTACTCCGAGCTGACCCGCCCGTCGTTCGGCTCCCGGCTGCGCACCGGCATCCGGCTGACCGGCGAGGTGCTGATCACCTTCGGCCTGGTGGTGCTCCTCTTCGCCGGCTACGAGATCTGGGGCAAGTCGGCGATCGTCGACGCCCACCAGAACGACCTGACCAAGCAGCTGGAGCAGGCCTGGGGCCCGACCGGCGACCCCACCGTCGCCCCGACCGGCCCGGCCCCCAAGCCGAAGCCGCCGGTGGAGGGCAAGCCGATCGCCGGGCTCTACATCCCCAAGCTGGACAAGAACTGGGTCGTGGTCGAGGGCGTCACCCAGAAGGACATCCGGTACGCCCCGGGCCACTACCCGAAGAGCGCGCTCCCCGGCCAGCTGGGCAACTTCTCCGTCGCCGGGCACCGCAACCGGGCCACCTTCTGGGCGCTGGACGAGCTCGACAACGGCGACGCGATCGTCGTGGAGGGCAAGACCGAGTGGTACGTCTACAAGGTCTACCAGTCCCGGATCGTCCGGCCCGACCAGGTCGAGGTGGTCGCGCCGGTGCCGTCGAAGCCCGGGCAGAAGCCGACCAAGGCGGTGCTCACGCTGACCACCTGTAACCCGAAATTCGACAACTACCAGCGCCTGATCGTCCACGCCGAACTGGAGCGCAAGCAGCCCAAGTCGGCGGGGCGGCCGCAGGAACTGGGAGCCTGAGGACCACGATGTACTCCTGGATCTGGCGGAAGCTGCCGTTCGGCCTGCCCGGCCGGCTGACCGGGTCGGTGCTGCTGGCCACCGCGGCCGTGGCGCTGCTGTGGTACGTGGTCTTCCCGTGGGCCGAGCCGCTGCTCCCCTTCGACGACGTGCAGGTCACCCAGGACTCCGGCACGCCGGGCGGCGACGCCCCCGGCGGCGAACCCGGGGACGCGCCGACCGGGGACGAGTACGACCTGCCGTACGACACCGACGAGAACAACACCCCACCCCCCTCTCCGGACGAGTGAGCCGATGCGTGTCCTGGTGATCGACAACTACGACTCGTTCGTCTTCAACCTCGTGCAGTACCTCGGCCAGCTCGGCGTCGACTGCGAGGTCCGGCGCAACGACGAGATCGACGTGGCGGAGGTGGGCCGGGTCGGCGCCGCGGGCGTCCTGCTCTCGCCGGGGCCGGGCAGCCCGGACCGGGCCGGCATCTGCCTCGACGTGATCCGGACGTACGGCGGTGAGCTGCCGATCTTCGGCGTCTGCCTCGGCCACCAGGCCATCGGTGAGGCGTTCGGCGCCACCGTCACCCGCGCCCCCGAGCTGCTGCACGGCAAGACCTCCGAGGTGCGCCACCGGTCCGTCGGGGTGCTGTCCGGCCTGCCCGACCCGTTCACCGCCACCCGCTACCACTCGCTGGCCGTGCTGCCCGAGACGCTCCCGGACGAGCTGGAGGTCACCGGCTGGACCGGGTCCGGGGTGGTGATGGCGATGCGCCACCGGACCCTGCCCATCGAGGGCGTCCAGTTCCATCCGGAATCGGTGCTGACCGAGGGCGGTCACCTGATGCTGGCGAACTGGCTGGCCGCCTGCGGTCACCCGGAGGCGCTGGAGCGCGCCCCGGAGCTGGCCGCCGAGGTGGACGCCCGCCGCCGCGCCGCGTTCGCCACCTCCTGACCGATCAGGTCGACCCGTCGCCCGGTCAGCTCTTCGACGCGTCCCGCACCTCGGTGCTCGTGGGTGAGCTGACGGCGGGCGGCCGGTGCCGGACGGCGTCCCAGGCCGCCTTGCCACTGGCGAAGTAGTCCCGGACCGCCTTCCCGGCGAGCAGGACGGCCCCGCAGCCGGAGCAGCGGGCGTTCACCCCGTCGACGTCGAGGCCGAGGTGGCGGCAGAGCGTCACCGCCCGGTTCAGGTGGTAGGACTGCGTCACGATCAGCGCCCGCTCCACGCCGTACACCTCGCGGGCCCGCAGGCAGGTGTCGTAGGTGTCCAGGCCGAACGGGTCGGCCACGACCCGACGTGGATCGACGCCGAGATGCTCGGTCAGGTACGCGGTCATCGAGGCCGGCTCGTCACCGGACGTACCGCCCCCGTCACCGGAGACCAGCACCACCCGGGCTCGCCCGCTGTGCACCAGCTCCGCAGCCGTCTCCAGGCGACCGGCGAGCCGCTCCCCGGGTTGCCGGCGGTCCGCCGCCACCGCGGTGCCCAGGACGATCACGACGTCGGCGGCGGGCGCCTCGGCCTCGTCGTACACGTGCCCCTGCGCGCCGATGGTCGTCCACAGCCACGGGACGCTGATCAGTAGCAGCGCGACCAGGCCCAGGGCGACCGTCCGAAACCGCCAGGGCCGCCAGCGGTACGCCCTGCTCCGAAGACGTGCGAGCGCTGTCACCGGCCGGCCCCCCGAGGATGGTGCTGGGATCTCGCGTGCCCTTCCCTGGGCCCACATCCGCGCTCAGCGTAGTGGTGCGGTGAGTCTGCCGGGGGCCCGGCGCGGGCCAGGGGAAGCATGGCACCGGCCGACGATCAGCTCGTAGCTCGTCGAAAGGCCCGGTCCGCAGCTGCGGGCCGGGCCTTTCGACGATGCGGAAGCGGGTTACTGGCCGGGCATCCGCGGCGGGGGCGGGAACAAACCGCCACCGGCACCGGCGGTCGGGCTCGGGGTGCCCGGTGTCGGGCTGGGCGGGGTCGGCTCCTGCGTGGGCTCGGGGACGGAGACCTCGATGGTGACCCGCTCGCCGCGAGCCAGTTTGGTGCCCGGGTCCGGCGACTGCTTGGTCACCTTTCCGGCCTCGTCGGCCGGCACCTCGTCGCCGGGGCGCACCCGTACCTGGTAGCCGGCCTTCCTCAACTCCTCGCGGGCCTGCTCCACGGTGAAGCCGATCACGCGGGGCACCTCGCGGATGTTGCCCCTGGACACCTCCACGACCACCTTCTGGCCCTCAGGGACCTTGGTGCCGGAGGGCGGCGTCACCTTGGTGACGGTCCCCTCCGGCTGGCCGCTGTCCACGGGCTTCTGGTCGACGTCCAGCTTCAGCTTGTCGAGCTGTTCCTTGACGTTCTCGTACTGGGATCCGACCAGCCCGCTGGGGATGGCGACCTCGGGCTTGCCGCCGCAGATGTTGACGATCACCCGCTGGTTCTGCGCGACCTGCGCGCCCGGCTTCGGGTTCTGGTCGGCGACGGTGTCCTTGGTGCAGGTGCTGTTGAAGGTGGGGTCACCGATCTCTGGCACCAGGCCGGCGTTTTGAATCTCGGCGAACGCGACGGCCTGGCTCTTGCCGGCCAGGGTCGGCACGGTGACCTTCTCCGGCGGCCGGTTCTGGAGCAACAGCCCCGCGACCAGGGCGATCACCGCCAGCACACCGACCGCGGCGAAGGCGGCGATCACCCACGCCGAGCTCTTGCGCCGCCCCGGGTCACCGACCCGCGCCGGGATCTGTCGGGTGGCCGCGCCCGCCACCTGCGTCGGGTAGCCGGCCGCACCGGCGCCGGGCGCCATCTGCGCCGTCTCGTCGTGCGGCATGACCGGGGTGGCCAGCACCGGGCGGCCGGCGGCGGCGCGGAGCAGGTCGGCCCGCATCTCACCGGCGCTCTGGTAGCGGTTCAGCGGGTTCTTCGACAGCGCCTTGAGCACGATCGCGTCGACCGCCGGGTTGACGTCCGGGTTGATGTCGCTGGGGGTCGGCGGGGCCTCCCGCACGTGCTGGTAGGCGACGCTGACCGGGCTGTCACCGATGAACGGCGGGTGCCCGCAGAGCAGCTCGAAGAGGACACACCCGGCGGCGTACACGTCGGAGCGCGCGTCGACCGCCTCGCCGCGGGCCTGCTCCGGCGAGAGGTACTGCGCCGTGCCGATCACCGCGCTGGTCTGGGTCATCGTGGTGACGCCGCTGGCCAGCGCCCGGGCGATGCCGAAGTCCATCACCTTGACCTGGCCGGTCTGGGTCAGCATCACGTTGCCGGGCTTGATGTCCCGGTGGATGATTCCGTGCCGGTGGCTGAACTCCAACGCGGCGGCCATGTCGGCGCAGATCTCCAACGCCCGGCGCGGCTGGAGCCGCCCCTCGACACCGAGGACCTCCTTGAGGGTCCGTCCGTTGACGAACTCCATGACGATGAACGGGAGCGTCTCGCCGGTCGGCCCGGTCTCCTCGCCGGTGTCGTAGACGGCGACGATCGCCGGGTGGTTGAGGGATGCGGCGTTCTGCGCCTCCCGGCGGAACCGCATCTGGAAGGTGGCGTCCCGGGCCAGGTCGGCGCGGAGCATCTTGATCGCGACGTCGCGACCGAGCCGGAGGTCACGACCGCGGTGCACCTCCGCCATGCCGCCGTAGCCGAGCAGCTCGCCGACCTGGTACCTGCCACCGAGCAGGCGGGCCTGCGCTGTCATCGCGTTCGTCGTCCTTCGCTCGTCGTCGTCTCGCCGCCGCCCGGTTGGGGCAACTCCACCCGACGGTACGGCGTGGAGGCCGGATCGTCGCGTCCGTGGGCGCTCAGCGCGCCGGGCGTGGCGCTGAGCATGACGGGCGCGCCGGGGTCACCGGCTCCCACGGCCTCCCGCGACTTGTAGGAAATCACGCCGGAGCAGACCAGAACCAGTACGGCCAGCAGAATGGCCAGCAGGACCCGCCCTGACCTGGAACGCCGCGCGGAAGCCGGAGCGGGTGCCGGGGCGTACCCGGTCGGGCGGTCGGACCGGATCGGCGCCGACGGCACGGCAGCGGCGCCGCGGGTCTGACCGGCCGGAGCGGCCGGCGGGGCCGCCTGTCGCGGCACCCCGGCGGACGCCTGCGGCTGCCGCGCCACCACCGGCGGGCGGGCCTGGCCGGTCACCGGCGAGCGGGCCTGCGGGTGCGCCGCCGAGACCGGGCGGTGCTGTTGCTGGTGCGGTGCGGCGGGGACCTGCGCCCGGGCCACCGGGGCGGCCGGCGAGGCCGGCGCCGCCGAGACCGGGCGGGCCTGCCCACCGCCGCGGGCCTGCTGGGAGAGCGCCGCCTTCGCCTGCCGGGCCACCGAGGCGAGCGCGGCGGCGCTCGGCCAGCGGTGCGCCGGGTCCTTCGCCAGCGCCCGCTCCACGATCGCCTTGACCTGCGGCGGGATGTCGCCGGGCAGCGGCCTGGGGGTCTCCCGGACGTGCTTCATGGCGATCTCGAGGGGGTTGTCTCCCTCGAAGGGCCGGCGGCCGGCGAGGCACTGGTACGCGACCACGCCCAGGGCGTACACGTCGGACGCGGGGGTGGCGACCGCGCCGGTGGCCTGCTCCGGCGAGATGTACGACGCGGTGCCGAGCACCGAGCCGGCGGCGGTGAGCTGGCCGACCAGGTCGGAGCGGGCGATGCCGAAGTCGGTGAGCACCAGCGTCCCGTTCGGCCGGACCAGCAGGTTGCCGGGCTTGACGTCCCGGTGCACGATGCCCTTCTCGTGGGCGGCGTGCAGCGCGTCGGCGGCCTGCGCCAGCAGCGCCATCGTCCGGGCCGGGGTGAGCCGGCCGACCCGGCTCAGCGTCGCCGAGAGCGCGTCGCCCTCGACGTACTCCATCACCAGGAAGGCGATGTGCTGGTCGCTGCCGAAGTCGTAGACGTCCACCACGCCGGGGTGGTTGATGGTGGCCATCGTCCGGGCCTCACCGCGGAACCGCTCGGCGAAGCCCGGCTCGTCCAGCAGCGCCGGCAGCAGGCTCTTCACCGCCACCGTACGGCCCAGCACCTGGTCGGTGCCGCGCCAGACGTCGCCCATGCCACCGCTGGCGATCCGCTCGTCGAGTCGGTAGCGGTTGCCGAGCTGGACGCCGGGGCTGAGCATGTCAGCGGCTCCCGGAATCGGCGATCGCCGCCTGCATGATCCGGCCGGCGATCCGGGCCGCCTCGGCGCTGCCGCCCTCGCCGGCCTCCTCCAGCTGCACGCAGACCGCGGAGATCGGGGTGCCGTTCTTGTCGATGGCGAAGCCGATGAACCAGCCGTGGTCGGGCCGCGTCGGCGCGGACTGGGCGGTGCCGGTCTTGCCGCCGACCGTGTAGCCGTCGATCCGGGCGGTGCGGCCGGTGCCGCCCTCCACGGCGCCGACCATCATGTCCCGCAGGTCGTTCGCGACCTGGCCGCTCACCGGTTCGCGCAGCTTCCGCGGCTTGGCGGCGTCGTAGACGGTGGTCCGGTCCGGCCCGAGCAGCTGCTTGACCAGGTGGGGCCGCATCTGGCTGCCGCCGTTGGCGACGGTGGCGGCGATCATCGCGCCCTGCAGCGGGGTCATCCGGACGTCGAACTGGCCGATCGAGGACTGGGCGACCCCGGCCGGGTTGTCCCCGCCGTCGGGGTTCTGCATGCTGCCGGTGCGGCTGGCCGCCACGCCCAGCCCGTCCTCGCCGACAGTGAGGTCTTCCTGCTCGAACCCGAACTGCCGGGCCTTCTCCTTGAGGGTGTCGGCGCCGAGCTTCACGCCGAGGCGGGCGAAGCCGGTGTTGCACGACTCCCGCACGGCCTCGCTCAGGCTGACCTGGTCCTCGGGGCAGATCGACGGGTGCGCGTTGCGGATCGGCTCACCGGAGGTGGGCGGGGTCCAGCTCGCGCCGGCCGGGATCGGGGTGTTCTTGCCGACCCCGTTCTCCAGCGCGGCCGCGGCCACGACGATCTTGAAGGTCGAGCCGGGCGGCAGGGTCTCCGACAGCGCCCGGTTCTTCAGCGGACCGGCCGGGTCCTGCTCCAGTTTGTTGTGCGCCGCGGTGGCCTCGTTGGTGTTGTGGCTGGCCAGCGGGTTCGGGTCGAAGCTGGGCATCGAGACGAGCGCCTGCACCGCCCCGGTACGCGGGTCGATGGCGATCGCCGCGCCCTTCGTCGCGCCCACGTTGTTGTCCCGCAGGCCGTTGTACGCGGCGTCCTGCGCGCGCTTGGAGATGGTGAGCAGGACGTTGCCGCCGCCGGTCTCGTCGCCGGTGAACAGGTCCTTGATCCGGTTGGCGATCAGGGCGTCGCTGGTGCCGGCGAGGAACTCGTCCTCGATCCGCTCGATGCCGGTCTCGCCGATGTTGACCGACTTGTAGCCGAGCACGTGCGCGTACTTCTCCCCGCCGGGGTAGGTGCGCAGGTACTTCAGCTTGTCGTTGGTCGCCTTGCTGGTGGCGAAGGCGGTGCCGCCGGCCTCGACGTTGCCGCGCCGGCGCTCGTACTCGGCCACCTGGACCCGGCCGTTGTAGTCGCTGTTGCGGTATTCGTCCGCCTTGTAACCCTGGACCCAGTTCAGGTTCGCGAAGAGCAGCCCGAACAGGACCATGACGACGACGCCGGCGCGACGCAGGGGCGCGTTCACGGGCGGATCACCTCCGTGGGGGCGCCGTGCAGTTGCTCCGGCGGGGTGCCCGAGGGCCGCGCGGCCGGGCCGCCACTCGCGGTCAACGGGCGGCGGGCACCGTCGGAGACCCGCAGCAGCAGCGCGATGAGCAGCCAGTTGGCCATCAGCGACGACCCACCGGCGGAGAGGAACGGGGTGGTCTGACCGGTCAGCGGAATCAGCTTGCTGATGCCGCCGACGATCACGAAGACCTGGAGCCCGAGGGTGAAGGCGAGACCGCCGGCCACCAGCTTGCCGAACGAGTCCCGCACCTCCAGCCCGGCCCGCAGCCCGCGCTCCACGATCAGCAGGTACGTCACCAGCAGCGCGGTGAGCCCGAACAGGCCGATCTCCTCACCGATGCCGGCGAAGATGAAGTCGTTCTGCACCTCGGGGATCTCCAGCGGCTCGCCGGCACCCGGGCCGGTGCCGAAGAGGCCGCCGCTGCCCAGGCCGAGCAGACCCTGCACCAGCTGGTAACCCCGGTCGTACGGCTCGGCGAACGGGTCCAGCCAGATCTCCGCCCGGGTGTAGAAGTTGGCGAAGGGTCCGCCGACGGTGCCGCCGAGGACGTACGCGAGGTACGCGCCGCCGAAGAAGAGCACCAGACCGATCAGCAGCCAGCTGACCCGTTCCGTGGCGATGTAGAGCGTCACCACGAACATGCCGAAGTAGAGCAGCGAGGTGCCGAGGTCCTTCTCGAAGACCAGGACCAGGAGGCTGATCAGCCACACCACGACCACCGGGCCGAGGTCCCGGCCCCGGGGGAAGTCGATGCCGAGGATCCGGCGGCTGGCCAGCGAGAGCACCTCGCGCTTGCGGACCAGGTAGTACGCGAAGAAGGCGAGCAGCGCGAGTTTGGCGAACTCACCCGGCTGGATCTGCCCCAGCCCGGGCACGATGATCCAGAGCTTGGCTCCGTTGATCTCGGAGAACCGGCTGGGCAGCACCGCCGGGATCATCACCAGCACGATGCCGGCCAGCCCCAGGGTGTACGCGTACCGGGAGACCGAGCGGTGGTCGCGCATTAGGGCGAGCAGCCCGGCGGCGAACACCACCGAGGCGAGCGTCCAGGCGAGCTGGCGACCGCCGGTGCCGGCGAAGACGGCCAGCGTCTCCCGCTCGGCCGGAGCCGCCTTGCCCAGGTCCAGCCGGCGCAGGAAGCCGACGCCGATCCCGTTGAGCAGGGCGACCGCCGGCAGCAGGGCCGGGTCGGCGAACGGCGCCAGCCACCGGATGACCAGGTGCATGCCGAGGAAGACCGCGCCCAGCGCCGCCGCGGGCAGCCAGAAGTCCGCCGTGACCCTGTCGAGCATGTTCGCCTCGACGATCGCCCCGTACGCGGCCACCAGCACCATCGCCAGCAGCAACAGGGAGAGTTCCGCGTTGCGCCGGGACCGGGCCAGGCGTACGCCGGGCTGCTCGCCCGTCTTGGCGGGCGAGGCTGCCGGTGTGGCCGCTGCGGTCACGGAAGGTCCCTGGGTGTCAGCCGACGGTCACTCGGACGACCGGCAGCCCGCCGGGTCGAGGACCGGCGGAACCGCGTCGGAGACCGAGGCGTCGGGCGTGATGGTCGGCGCCGGGGTGGCGGAGGATCGGGCCGGTCGACCGCCGGCCGCCGAGGCGGACGGTGCGGGCGCGGCCCTGGTCGGCGCGATCGGGGAGTTGCTCGCCACCGCGGTGGGGCTCGGCGGACAGACCGGCTTGAGGTTCGAGTTGGTCGGGTCGTCGCGGGTCAGCTCGGCCAGCTGGCGCAACGCGTCCGGCTCGCTCTTGGCCTGGATGCCCTGCTTGACCTGCTCCTGCGCGGCGAGGGTGAGGTCGTCCAGCTTGGCGGGGCTCTCCGAGTGCACGTCGGACAGGTTGAGGCCGGCGACCTGGCCGGGGACCCCGCGGAAGACCGCGAGCTGCCCCTCGTCGGTCGCCCCGACGTAGTACTGCCGCTGGGTGTAGCTCCACCCGGCGAAGAGGCCACCGCCGAGGATGACCAGCAGCGCCGTCAGCATCGCGACGGTACGCAGCGGGCGCCGGCGGGGCCGGTCCGGCTCGTCGTCGCCACCGGGGGCCGGATCCTCCGGGGCCGGGGGACGCGGCGCGTTGAGCGCCGAGGCCCGGGCGGCCGGGGTGGAGACGTCGGCGGAGGTGGCCATGCCCCGGTCCCGGGACGCGGCGCCGCCGACGATCGGGCTCGCCTCGACGATGTCCTGGTCGGTGGCGTCCGCGATGATCACGGTGACGTTGTCCGGGCCACCGCCGCGGAGCGCGAGCTGCACCAGCCGCTCGACGCACTGCTGCGGGTCGGTGTACTCCCGCAACGTCTCGCCGATGGTGTCCGCGCTGACCACGCCCGAGAGGCCGTCGCTGCAGATCAGGTAGCGGTCACCGGGAAGCACCTGCCGGACGCTGTACTCCGGGTCGATGTCCCGGCCGTCGAGGGCCCGGGTGAGCAGCGAGCGCTGGGGGTGGCTGCTCGCCTCCTCCGCGCTGATCCGGCCCTCGTCGACGAGCATCTGGACGTAGGTGTCGTCCTTGGTGATCTGCGCGAACTCACCGTTGCGCAGGAGATAGGCCCGCGAGTCACCGATGTGGACCATGCCGAGCTTGCTGCCGGAGAAGAGGGTCGCGGTGAGCGTGGTACCCATCCCCTCCAGCTGCGGGTTGGCGTCCACGGTGTCGCGGAGCTGCTGGTTGGCGGTGCCGACGGCCGAGCGCAGGGCATCGACGAGCGCGTCCCCGGGGACGTCCTCGTCGAGCGGCGCCATGGCACCGATGACGATGTTGCTGGCGACGTCACCGGCGGCCATGCCGCCCATGCCGTCGGCGACGGCGAGGAGCCGCGGCCCGGCGTAGACGGAATCCTGGTTTCCGTCTCGGATCAGACCGCGGTCGCTGTGGGCCGCATAGCGCAGGGTCAGAGTCATGGCCGTAATTCGAGAGATGTGCGGCCGATCCGGATCGGCACGCCGAGGGGGACGGGGGTTGGTCCGGAGACCTTAGCGCGATCCAGGTAGGTGCCGTTAGTCGAGCCGAGATCTTCGACGAACCACTGCCCCTCGCGCGGCACGAGCCGGGCGTGCCGGGCGGAGGCGTAGTCGTCGGTGATGACGAGGGTGGAGTCCTCGGCCCGTCCGATCGTGATCTGTGCTTCGCCGAGGGTGATCCGGGTGCCGGCGAGCTGACCGGCGGTGACCACCAGCTGGTGCGCGGCCCTGCCCCGCTTGGCCTTCGCCGCCGGCTTCGCCGCCTGCCCGGTCGAGGCGCCGACCGCGCGCGGCGCGGCCACCAGCCGGCCCGACCGGGCTCCTGCGAAGAGGTCGCGGCGGATGACGCCGACCACCGTGAACACGAAGATCCACAGCAGGATGAGGAACCCGAACCGGGCGACGGTGATGACGAGTTCCGGCAAGGCGGGTCAGCCGTCCACGCGGAAGGTCAGCGTCGTCGTGCCGAGCTGGATCATGTCGCCGGGGTTGAGCGCCACCGCGGAGACCCGCTGGCCGTTGACCATCGTCCCGTTGGTCGACCCCAGGTCGGTCAGCACGACCTGCCCGCCGTCGAAGTCCAGCCGGGCGTGTCGCCGGGAGATGCCGACGTCGGGCAGGCGCAGGTTCGCCTGGTCGCCACGGCCGATCACCGTCGAGCCCATCTGGAGCGGGTACGTGCGACCGTCCCCGGAGACCAGCCGGACGTTGCGGGCGCCGCCGCCGTGCCCCGGCGGCGGGCCGTAGCCGCCGCCCTGGTCGTACGCCGGGTACGCCGGCGGGCCGGCGTCGTAGCCGCCCGGCGCGGAGACCGGCGCGACCTCCCCACCGGTGTAGACCTCGGCGGTGACCCGGAACATGCCCGTGTCCAGCCCCTCGCCGCGTTCGATCTCGACGATCACGTCACCGTAGACCGTCCACGCCTGCTCGCCGATGAACTCCGCCTGCGACTGGGCCAGTTCCTGGGCCAGCGCGGCGGCGTACGGCGCCAGACGACTGTGGTCGTAGGGCGAGAGATCGATCACGTAGCGGTTGGGCACCAACGTGCGGCCACCAGCCAGGATGGCCTTGTGCGCCTCGGCCTCCCGCTGCATGGCGTTGAGGATCTCCACGGGGTGGACCACCCCTTTGAAGACCTTGGCGAAGGCCCCTTCGACCAGGCCTTCCAGACGCTTCTCGAAGCGTTGCAGCACGCTCACCGGCTCCTCCTCGGGTCCCGAGGACATGATGGTATCCGGCCGGCGCGCATGCAGCTCGCGCGCCGCTCGGCCGGCGCGCGGTGGCCCGTTTCCCGGGCGCCCTTCCGACCGTGCTAATGTTTCGTCCGCCACGAACGGTGACCGCTCCGAGGAACGGTAGCCGATCGTTGCGACCCAGGTCACCGCGCGATCCGCCGGGGCTCGCTGGCGACAGCGGGGCAGGCGCCGCTACAGTGTTCGAGGTCGTGCCACGGGGATGTGGCGGAATGGCAGACGCGCACGGTTCAGGTCCGTGTGTCCGAAAGGACGTGGGGGTTCAACTCCCCCCATCCCCACCAGATCGACGAGGGCTCCGCAGTCGCGGGGCCCTTGCGTCGTATCGGGACGTGCCGGACGTCACGCTATGCTCCGGTGGTTTCTGAGCCTCCTACTGATCAGGAGTGGCGTGTGAGTGTCGCGTTGGTGACCGGATCGGGCGGTCTGATCGGGTCCGAGGCGGTCCGGCACTTCGCCGGGCTCGGCCTGCATGTGATCGGCATCGACAACGACATGCGGCAGGAGTTCTTCGGCGCCGAGGCGTCGACGGCGTGGAACGTCCGACGGTTGACCGACGAGCTGGGGTCGGCGTATTCGCACCACAGCATCGACATCCGCGACCGGGACACCCTGGCGAAGCTCTTCCAGCGGTACGGCCGGGACATCGCCGTGGTGATCCACACGGCCGCGCAGCCCTCGCACGACTGGGCGGTGCGCGACCCGTTCACCGACTTCGACGTCAACGCCGGCGGCACCCTCAACGTGCTGCAGAACGTGCGTGAGCACTGCATCGAGGCGCCGGTGATCCACTGCTCGACCAACAAGGTCTACGGCGACCGGCCGAACAGCCTGCCGCTGGTGGAGCAGGAGACCCGGTGGGAGATCGAGCCGGGGCACCCGTATGAGCAGGGCATCCGCGAGGACATGTCGATCGACGCCTGCCTGCACTCGGTCTTCGGCGCCTCCAAGGTGGCCGCCGACGTGATGGTGCAGGAGTACGGCCGCTACTTCGGCATGCGGACCGCCTGCTTCCGCGGCGGCACGCTGACCGGCCCGGCGCACTCGGCGACCGAGCTGCACGGCTTCCTCGGGTACGTGATGCGGGCCAACATGGAGCGCCGGACGTACAAGATCTTCGGCTACCAGGGCAAGCAGGTACGGGACGCGATCCACAGCTCGGACGTGGTCTCCGCGTTCGAGGCGTTCTTCCGCAACCCCCGCTCGGCGGCGGTCTACAACCTCGGCGGCGGGCGGCACTCCAACACCTCCAACCGCGAGGCGTTCACCCTGGCCGAGCAGATCACCGGCCAGGAGATGATCACCGAGTACGTCGAGGCGAACCGGATCGGCGACCACAAGTGGTGGATCGGCTCGAACGAGGCGTTCCAGGCCGACTACCCGGACTGGAAGCAGGTCTACGACGTCCCCATGATCATGCGGGAGATCTACGAGGCCAACGTCGACAAGTGGGTGCCGCAGGCATGACCGGAAACACCAAGCGCAACGTCCTCGGCGTCCTGGTCGACGCGACCGACTACGCCTCGGCGACCGAGCAGGTGGTGGCCGCGGCGCGCGATCGCCGGCCGCTGGCGCTGACCGCGCTCGCCGTGCACGGGGTGATGACCGGGGTGCTCGACCCGGCGCACAACGCCCGGCTCAACTCCTTCGACGTGGTCACCCCGGACGGGCAGCCGGTGCGCTGGGCGCTCAACCTGCTGCACCGGGCGAACCTGTCGGACCGGGTCTACGGCCCGACGCTGACGCTGCACGTGCTGCACCGCTTCGCCGAGGAGGGGCTGCCGGTCTACCTGTACGGCTCCACCGAGGAGACCCTCGACAAGCTGATCCCGGCCCTGGAGCGGATGTTCCCCGCCCTCAAGATCGCCGGGGTGGAGCCGTCGAAGTTCCGCGAGGTCCAGCCCGGTGAGGACGTCGAGATCGCGGACCGGATCCGGGCCAGCGGCGCCCGGCTGGTCCTGGTCGGGCTGGGCTGCCCGCGCCAGGAGGTCTTCACGTACGCGATGCGTCCGCTGCTGGACATGCCGATGATGGCGGTCGGCGCGGCCTTCGACTACCACGCCGGCCTGTTGAAGCAGCCGCCGCCGTGGATGCAGCGGGCCGGGCTGGAGTGGTTCTGGCGGCTCGGCCTGGAGCCGAAGCGGCTCTGGCGCCGGTACGTCATCCTCAACCCGGCCTACCTGACCCGGCTCGCCGGGCAGAAGACCGGCCTGTGGAAGGCGAAGCCGCCGGCCCCCGCCACCGAACGGCCGCCGACCTTCGCCGTCTGAACCGGCCCCGCACGTCGACACGAGGCCCCGCCCGAAGTTCCGGGCGGGGCCTCGCGCGTGGGAACAGGGTCAGAGGGTCAGCGTCCAGGTGTTGATGTAGCCGGTGTCGGCCGAGTAGATGTCGCGCACCTGGAGCCGCCAGGTGCCGTCCGCGGCCTCGCCGGAGACGTTGGTCGTGTAGGTGGTGTTGACGTTGTCGGCGCTGTCGGAGCCGCTGCTGTTCTTCAACCGGTACGCCGACCCGTCCGGGGCGATCAGGTCGATGACCAGGTCACCGCGGTAGGTGTGCACGATGTTCACCGCCACCGTCGAGGTCGCCGAGGCGTTGCGCCCGCAGCCGGAGATGGTGATCGAGCTGCTCACCGCCGAGCCGGCGTCCGGGATCGCGACGTCCGTGCCGTTGGTGCCGGTGCAGCCGGGCGGCGGCGGGGGCGGCGGCGGGGGGGTGCCGCCGTCACCGACGTAGAGCAGCTTGTTCGGCGAGCCGGTGCCGGGGTTGGTCACCACGTTGCTGGTGGCGCTGTTGACCAGGGCGTCCCGGACCTGCTGCGGCGTGTACCCGGGGTTGGCCCCGAGCACCAGCGCCGCGGCGCCGGCGACGTGCGGGGACGCCATCGACGTGCCGCTGATGGTGTTGCTCGCGGAGTCGCCGCTGTTCCAGGCGGAGGTGATCGACGTGCCGGGGGCGAAGATGTCCAGGCAGGTGCCGAAGTTGGAGAAGGACGATCGGGCGTCGGTGTTGGTCGTCGCGCCGACGGTGATGGCGGCCGGGGTGCGGGCCGGCGAGGAGTTGCAGGCGTTGGCGTTGCTGTTCCCGGCGGCCAGCGCGTACGTCACGCCGGAGTTGATGGAGTTCGCGACGGCGGTGTCCAGGGCGCTGCTGGCCCCGCCGCCGAGGCTCATGTTGGCCACCGCGGGCTTGACCGCGTTCGCGGTGACCCAGTCCACGCCGGAGATCACCCCGGCGTTGGTGCCGCTGCCGGAGCAGTTGAGCACCTTGACCGCCACCAGCCGGGTCGCCTTGGCCACCCCGTACGCCGTGCCGCCGACGGTGCCGGCGACGTGCGTGCCGTGGCCGTTGCAGTCGGTGTTGTTGCTGTCCACCGTGTTGGTGCCCCAGGTGGCCCGGCCACCGAAGTCGGTGTGGCTGATCCGGATGCCGGTGTCGACGACGTACGAGGTCACGTTGCCGGCGGTGTTCGGGTACGTGTACGAGCTGTTCAGCGGCAGCGCCCGCTGGTCGATCCGGTCCAGCCCCCACGACGGCGGGTTGGCCTGGGTGCCGGCCAGGGACACGGTGTGGTTCTGCTCGACGTACGCCACCGCCGGGTCCGCCGCGATCCGGGCGGCCGCCCGGGCGTCGACCCGGATCTCGGCGCCGCGCACGGCCGCGCTGTACGTCCGGGCCACGGTGCCGCCGTGCCGGTTGACCAGCCGGTTCACCGACGACCCGATCGCGGTGCGGGCGACGGCGCTGTCCTTGAAGACGACGATGTAGCTGTCCGCCACGGCGGTGGCTCCGCCGGCGGCGCGGATCGCACCGGTGGGCTCGGCGGCCATCGCTGGCGTGGCGGTCGCGACCATCGCCAGGGCAGCCACCCCGACGAGTACGGACCTGTGTGGAAGAGCCATCTCCCTACCTCCCTCGGACCGGCGTCCGACCGTTCACCCGCGACGCCGGATGAATCGATGTACGCCGATCGATCCGAGAGTAGGTCCCGCCGAACGGGAAGCTGAACATGCCAACTCGCCCATACCACCGGAGAGATGGCCCCCTACGGGACGCGTGGGGGTCGAACCGGGGGCGGTCCTGGATCCGCCCGGCCCAGGCGGGGGCCAGGCTGTCGGACATGGAGAGTGAGCTCGCCGTCCTGATCCCGATCGCCGCGCTCTGGCTGGCCGCCGGCGTGGTGGCGGACGGACTGCCCGGGCTGGACCGTGCCCGCGCACTCCGGCGGCGTACCGGATGGTTGTCCGCCCTGACCCTGACCGCCCTCGGGCTGACCGCGGCGGTCTTCGCCGCCGCTTTGGCGGGCGCCGGCGCGACCACGGCCGACCGGGCCGCCGCCGGGCTCACCCTGGCGGCCGGGCCGGCGCTCGTCGTCGCGGCCCGCACCCTGCCCCGGGTACGCCGGCTGCGGGCCGGCGCCGGCGCGTTCGCCACCGCACCGGGCACGCCCGCGCCGCACGGCCTGCGGGCCGCCGCGGCACACCCGCTGGTCGGCCTGCCGTTGCAGGTCACCGCCCTGGCCACGGTGCCGGCGCTGGCGACGGCCGGCGGGCTCGACCTCACGACCCGACCGGACGTGGTCGGGGCGGCGGTCACCGTCGGCGGCCTCGCCGTCCTCGCGCTCGGGGTACGCCTCGCGCTGCGGCACAACCGGCTCGCCGAGCGGGCCTCGCCCGGCGGACCGTCACTGCTGAAGCCGCCCACGCCGCGGGCGGCGCCGGCCTCAGCGCGGGCGGCCGGAGCCCTGCACGTAGAGCAGCTCCAGGATCGCCCGGGTGGCCTCGAACCACCGGTCCAGCCAACCGGGCGGCGGGACACTCCCCTTCGGCGGCAGCTCCATCAGCAGGCCGCGCAGGAGCGGGTGGTCGACCAGCGACTCGGTCGGCTCGACCGGCCAGCCGGCCGGCGGAAACGAGGGTTCGGTCAGCGGGTTCGGGTCCAGCGAGGGCAGCGACAGCGGCGGACCGGCCTGCTCCGGGCTCGCCGGCCCGGACTCCCGGCCGACCTCGGTGTCGGTGGACACGACCTCGGTCAGCACGGTGTCCCGACGCGCGCCGCGGTACTTGCCACCGAACCGCTCGGACTTGCCCGGGCCGTTGGTGAGGTTGTCTGAACCGATCGTCGTCATCCGTCTCGCCTGCCTCGTTCGATTCCGATCGTGCGGCCGGTCGTCGACCAGCGTCGTACCGAGGGTTCAACGAGACGGGGCCGAAGTGGCGACGGCCGGTCGGGGCACTCCCCGACCGGCCCGTCGTCAACGCCACGCTGCGTCGGTCAATGCTGGACGAAGGCGCCGTCCCGGGCGCCGGCGACGAAGGCGTGCCAGTCACCCGGAGCGAAGACCAGGGCGGGACCTGTCTTGTCCTTCGAGTCCCGCACGCCGACCACCCCGGGCACGTACGCCACCTCTACGCAGTTGTCACAGTTCGGCCCGCTCTTCGAGCTCTTGAACCACGTCGCCTGCGTCAGGTCCCTGCGGACCCTCTTGGTCGCCATTTCCACAACGGCTCCTCTGCCAGTTTTGCGATGTGAGCGATGGATTCCTCCGGGCGAATGGCCGCTGCTCGAATGTGATCGAAGATGAAGCTGTACTTCTGCAGTTCGTCGCTCTTCTCCAGGAAGAGCCCACCCGTGGCGTTCTCCGCGTACACGACATCGGGATCACTCGGCTCGGGGAAGCTGAGGATGGTGAACGTGCCGTCCATGCCGGCGTGCGCACCCACCTCGAAAGGCAGAACCTGAAGCGTCACGTTCGGGAGTTCCGCCACCTCGACCAACCGTTTGAGCTGGCCACGCATCACCGCGTCGCCGCCAACCGGCCGGCTCAGCACCGCCTCATCGAGCACCACCCACAGATCGACCGGATCGTCCTGGGTCAACAACGACTGACGGCCCAGACGGACACGCACCCGCTGGTGCACCTGGTCCGCGGTGAAGTCCGGGCGCGCGGCCCGGATCATCGCGCCCGCGTACTCCTCGGTCTCCAGCAGGCCGGGGACCACCTGCTGCTCGTACGCCCGGATCGAGCTGGCCGCCGCCTCCAACCCGACGAACGCCCCGACCAGCACCGTGCTGTACGGATGCCACCAGCCCTTCTGCCGCGCCTCCCGGGCGATCTGCACGAGCTCGTCGCTCTCGACGCCCACCACCCCGTAGATCCGGAGCATGTCGCGGACGTCGCGGGGCGTGGCCGAGGTGTGGCCCGTCTCGATCCGGGAGATCTTGGAGGCGGAGCACTCGAGCTGCTCGGCGACGGTCTCGATGGTGATCCCGGCGGCCTCGCGCTGGCGGCGCAGTTCCGCGCCCAGGCGCCGACGGCGGATGGTGGGGCTGCGCCGCTCGCTCACCGCGCCACCCCACGGCTCGCCGGACGGGAAGGCCCGTTCCTCGCGCTCACCCGGTTACCTCCGGTCGCTCGCGCCTGCGTCCACACCCGCCGAGGGCGCGACCGACGAACGGCGGGCGATCGTTCGCGGCAGGGGTGGTGCCGGTGGTCGACCGGCCGCGGCGGGCGAAACCGGCGTCCAGTGTGCCGTTTCGAGGTCGGCGTCTTCAAGCGCCCGGTTCACGTGTCGCGCTCACTTATCGGCAAAAGTCGACGTGCAACTTGCATCGAGCACATCGCTGATGCAGTCTGTCCGTATGGCACGGGTTACTCAGCGTTCCCGAACCCTCCCGCGGCGTGGTGATCCCACCGGGCTCCGGGTCGACGGACGAGGCGCCCGCGCCAACCGCGACGACGAGACCTGCCCCGGGGTGATGACCCCGCCGCTGCACGCCCGACGGCTGCGGCGGCGGGCGCGGTACCCGGGAGCAGTCCGGTGATGGTCGGGTGGCGGTCCGCCACCGCGGATACGGCCCGACCAGCACCACCGATCCACCGGTCCACGAGGCACGACCCCAGCCGGACCAGCACGACCTTCCCCCGATCAGCTCCGGTCGGCTCGCAACGCCGGCCATGTCCTCCCAGGAGCCCATGTGCTTCCCCGCTCCGGTGACGTACTGCACGTGACTCGCGCGGCGAGTGTCCAGTTCCTCCGGCCCATCACCTTCCGGGTCATCCGAGTGCTCGACTGGCCGACCTACGACGGTTGGCTCTGGCTCGACGGCTACGAGTTGAACGCGGCGGGGGACGCGGTCAACCGTCGGTCGATCTTCGTACAACAGGCGGGGATCCGGCAGCTCCAGGCCGCGCCGCCGCCCCGTCCGCACACCGTACGACCCCGGCGGCCCCTCAACCGGGCCCCGGTGCCGGTGGGCTGAGCCCGCCATTACCCGGCCGGGGGGCGTACCGCGGCCATAGAATCGGTACGCCCACCCCGGCGAAAGTCACCACCCCGCGCGCGTCCCGGACCCTGAACCTGGGATGGCCATGGTCGAAATGCCCGCCGCGCGGCGGCACCACAGGTCCCGTATCTCCTACGCGTTCGGACTGCTGGCGCTGGTCGCCGCCGCCGTCACCCTCGCGGTGGTGATCCGCTATCCGGCGGAGTCGACCACCCGGCTGACCGAGCCGGTGCCCGCCCCCGAGATCACCGTGGTCGGGGAGGGCTCCGAAGATCCGGACGACAGCGACCCGAGCCAGCTCGACGACTGGAGCGCGGCCGAGTCGGCCGACGACTCCGGCGGCGATCTCGCCGGTGACCCCGGCGCCGTCGGCGGCGACTCCGTCCCGGAGGCCGACCGACCGGCCGACGGGTCAGCCGGCGGCGAGGCGGTGGCCGGGCCGGCGACCCGGGGCGCGGCGACCGGTGGGACGCAGAGCCTCAGCCAGTCGCTCTTCTACTCCGGGCTGCTCGGGCTGGCCATCTCGCTGGCCGGGCTGGGCCTGGTCGGGACCAGACGCCGGAGGTGGTGAGCCGTCACCGGGTCGGGGTCTCCTCGGGCGTCGGCTCCGGCTCCTCGGTCCGCGACGGGGTCGGCGGCGGCGCGGCGGCGACGACCAGCGTCACCACCTCGTCGGTGCGTACCAGCTCACCCGCCTCCGGGTCGGTCTCGATCACCGTGCCCGGCCGCTGGTCGTCCGACGACCGGGTCCGCACCTGGTACGACAGGCCGAGCCGGTCCATGATCGCCTCGGCCGACGCCCTGGGCACCCCCACCAGGGGCGGCACCGGGACCCGGTCGACGGCGGTGGTGGTCGGCGGGCTGGTCGGCGGCTCCGTGGTCGGCGCGGTGGTCGCCGGCGCGGCGGTGGTGACCGGAGCGCTGCTGGGCACCGGCGGGGGCGCCGGATCGGACCCGGGTTCCTCGACGGCCCGCAGCGCCAGCCAGATGCCGGCCCCCAGCAACCCCAGCAGCAACAGGGCCAGGATCGCCAGCAGGATCGGCGTCCACCACCGCCGGTCACGCTGGTCCTCGGCGTACCACTCGTCTGGCTCCTGGTAGTCGGCCGGCCGGGGCGGCGGCACCCCGGCCCGCCCGGACCACACGGTCGCGGCGGGCACAGCGGCCGGCTGCCGCCGGGTCGCGTCGTCAGCCGGCGGCGGCAGCGGGCGGGTCGCGTCCACCGGCTCGTGCGGGGCGGTCGCGTCCACCGGCTCGCGCGGGGCGGTCGCGTCCAGCGGCTGCCCGGCGGGGCGGTCGCCCGGCGGGGGCAGCCGGCGGGTCCGGTCGGCCGCGGCCGGGGGCAGCGGTCGCGTCGCGTCGTCGGCGGGTGGCTCCTGGCGGTCGTCGCTCATCGCACGTCCTCTCCCACCGGGCGGGCGGCACGGCCCTCGACCGTCCAAGGTAGCCGTCGCGGTCACCGGCGGCCGGGATCAGCGCGGCGACCCGCCCGTCACGGAGTCGCCGGGGCGCCGCTCGTGGCGGGAACCTCGTCACCGCAGGTGAGGGCCACCGGGTCGTTCCAGTACGCCGTGGCGCCGGCGGCGGGCTCCTGGTCGACGACGGTGCCGTCCCGGCCCGTCCGGTACCGGGGGAACAGTCCGGCCTCGCCGAGGTCGTCGGCGGCGTCGTCGCAGTCCTCACCGACCAGCGACGGCACGGTCACCGCCGGCGCGGGCCCGGCGACGTGGACCCGGACGGTCGTCCCCCGGCGCACCGGCGTGCCGGCGGCGGGCTCGGTGCGCTGCACGGTCCGACCCGAGCCGCTGCCGAAGACCAGCCGCCAGCCGAGCTTGCGGTCGCGCAGCTCCGCACGGGCCGCCACGAAGTCCGTACCGATCAGGGGTGGCACGGTCAGCCCGGCGGGAGTGTCGTCCGGCGCGGGCGGTGACGTGGTCCGGCCGGCCGTCGGCCGCGCGCTGGTCGGCCGGTCCCCGGCCGGGGTGGTCGCGTCCGTCACCGCCGCGGCCGGCGGCCCGGCGGGCGGATCACCAGCCGGCTCGGCGAGCAGCCAGCCGGCGGTCGCCCCGACCGCGGCGAGCAGGACGACCGCCAGGCCGCCGCCGAGCAGCACGGTCGCCCGACCGGCTCGCCCGTCACCCCGCTCCGCCCCGGCGGCCCCCTGGTCGCCGGCGCCGCCCGGCAGTCGCCGCACCGCTTCCCGCCCGGTGTGTCCGTCCGTCATCGCGCTCCCCACCTCGTCACCGGCGACGGTAACGGGCACCGCCCACCCGTCACCGGCTGTGCTTCCGCCGTCGCACGGCTCGCCGCGCCGACCAGGGAACGCTACGCTCCCCGGCATGGCTGGACGGGGCTGGGGAGGATCGGTCGCCACCGCGGTCGGCGTCGCTGCCGGCGTGGGCGCGGCCCAACTGGGCTTCGGCTACGGCCTGGGCATCGTCAACTGGACGCCGGTCGATGCCACGGCCACCGAGGCGGCCTGGTTCGCCAGCCTCGCCTGGGCGACCTGGATCGCGGCGGTCTCCGCCGTCCTCGGCGCCGTCTGCGCGCAACGGCTGCACGAGCGCGGCGGGCACCCCGAGCCGGGCGGCACGCTGCACCGGGTGACGCTCGCCGTCGCGGGGGCCGTCGGCGCGCTCGTCACCGTGCTGCTGGTGGCCGTGCCGGCCCGGGCGGCGACCGTGCCGGACACCTTCTCCCCGCAGACCGTCGCCGCCGGGTACGCCGGCATCGGCGTGCTGGTCGGGCTGGTGGCGGCGGTGTGGGCGCTGCACTCCCGGGCTGTGGCGGCCAACGTGGCCGCCACCGTGGGCTGGCTCTGGCTGCTCGCCGTGGTCTCGGTGGTGGACGGGGTGCTCGCCGGGCGCGGCCTCACCAGCGCCCAGCTCGGCATCTGGCAGATCGCCCACGACAGCGTCCGGTTCTGGGTCCGTGACTATCTCTACTGGCCCGGCGCCCTGCTCGCGACGGGGTCCGCGCTGGTGATCGGCGCGTTGGCCGCCCGGCGTACCGCCCGGCTGGCGGAGCGGCGGCTCGGCGCGGCGATCTCCGGGGCGGCCGGACCGCTGCTCGTCGCGGTCGCGTACTTCCTCGCCGTGCCCCGGTTGGCGACCATCGCCCCGGCGCAGGTCTCGGCCCACCTGATCGCGCCGTACGCGGTCGTCGTCGGGGTGGCCGGATCGGCGCTGGTGGCCGCGCTCGCCCAGCGGGCCGAGCGGCGGGCCGCCGCCCGGGGTGCGGTGACGGTGCCGCGCCAGCGGACCGGCGACCCGGACGACCTGCCGGCGGCTGCCGATCCGTTGCCGGCCGCCGACCAGACCCCGGTCGGCGCCGCTGCCCGCCGCACCGGCGCCGTCACCGAGGTCGCGGCCGGTTCCCCCGCAACGGTCGACCCGGCGACGGGCGGCGCCGCCACGATGGGCGATCCGGCGGAGGCCGACACCCCGCGGGCCTCGGCGAGCAGCCGGGATGCGGCCCCTCCCGGCGGTCCGGTAGGGCGAGCCCGTCCGCCCCGACGGAGCCGGGCGGTAGCGTCCCCGAAGCCGGCCGAGCCGGCAGCGCCCCGGAAGCCAGCCGCCGGGCCGGGCGTCGAGCCGGCGGTCACGGACGAGCCGGTCACCGGGCCGGCGCCGGAACCCGGCTCGGGCACCCGCCGCCCCCGCTGACCACCCCGTCCGCTCGGCGCGGTCCCGCGCAAGCCGGACCGGCTTCCACCCGGCAGCCGCGACGCCGCCGGCGCCGGGAGCGAGCCGCCGGGCAGGATCAGTCGACCGGCCAGGTGTGGACGGGCTCGTTGGTGCGTTGCAGCTCCGCGTAGCGGCTGGCCATGTGGTGCAGGGCCGCGTCGCGGTCCATGCCCCGGTGCCGCTCGGCCGCCCAGACGGCCTCGGTCTGCCAGACCGCCCCGTTGCGGCCGGTACGGCAGCGCTGCTCGATGATGCCGAGCAGCCGGTCCCGTTCGGCGGGCGCCACCCCGAAGCGGTCCAGCCCGGTGGCCGCCGTCGGGAGCAGGGTGTCCAGCACCAGCTTGGTGACCGGCACCTCGCCGAGGCGGGGCCAGTGCAGGACGGCGTCCATCCCCCGGCGGGCGGCGGCGTGGAAGTTCTCCTCGGCGGAGCTGAAGGTGAGCTGGCTCCAGATCGGCCGGTCGGACTCGGCGAGCCCACGGGCCAGGCCGAAGTAGAGGGCGGCGTTGGCCAGCATGTCGACCACGGTGGGGCCCGCCGGCAGCACCCGGTTCTCGACCCGCAGGTGCGGACGGCCGTTCATGATGTCGTAGACCGGCCGGTTCCAGCGGTAGACCGTCCCGTTGTGCAGCCGCAACTCGGACAGCTCGGGAACGCCGCCGGCGTGCAGCACGTCCACCGGATCCTCGTCCTCGCAGATCGGCAGCAGCGGCGGGAAGTAGCGGACGTTCTCCTCGAAGAGGTCGAAGATCGAGGTGATCCAGCGCTCGCCGAACCACACCCGCGGGCGTACGCCCTGGGCCTTGAGCTCGTCGGGGCGGGTGTCGGTGGCCTGCTCGAAGAGCGCGATCCGGGTCTCGGCCCAGAGCTGGCGGCCGTACAGGAACGGGGAGTTGGCCCCGACCGCGACCTGGACCCCGGCGATGGCCTGGGAGGCGTTCCAGTAGTCGGCGAAGCTGTCCGGGGCGACCTGGAGGTGGAACTGGAGGCTGGTGCAGGCGGCCTCGGGGGCGATCGAGTCGGTGTGCGTCTGGAGCCGCTCGACGCCCCGGATGTCCAGCTCGATGTCCTCGCCCCGGGCACCGACGATCTGGTCGTTGAGCACCCGGTAGCGCTCGTTGGTGGAGAGGTTGTCGGCCACCAGGTGCCGCTCGGTGAGGGTGGGCAGGATGCCGACCAGCACGATCCGGGCGTCCGACCGGGCCGCCCGCTCGTCGGCCCGGGTGAGGCTGCTGCGCAGGTCCCGCTCGTAGTCGGCGAAGCCGGTGCCGTCGATCAACCGGGGTTCGGCGTTCAGTTCGAGGTTGAACTGCCCCAGCTCGGTCTGGAACAGCGGGTCGGCGATGGCGGCGAGGATCTCCTCGTTGCGCATGGCCGGTTCGGCCGCCGGGTCCATCAGGTTGAGTTCGATCTCCAGGCCGGTCATGGGCCGGTCGGCGTCGAAGCCGAAGTCGTCCAGCATCAGCGCGAAGACGTCCAGGCACCGCCGGACCTTCTGCCGGTAGCGGACCCGGTCCTCCCGGGAGAAGGCGCCCTGCTCGACGTCCCTACCCATGTGCCCTCCCGGCGCGAGGCGCCGCGGGAACGTGTCGTCCCGCCGCGCGTTGTGAACCACCACGGTAAGAGCGCCCACCTCGCCAGGGCCAGAGTCCCGACCGGTACGCACTCCGGGCATCTCTACCCAGGGTCCGCTGCCGGCACCCGGCCGAGCTGCGAACATTCAGTGACAATTCGCACCTGGACGCACGACGAGGCCCCTGCCTCAGGGGAAGCAGGGGCCTCGTCGGGTCGACGGGGGTCGATCAGGCCTGGCGGATGGCCTCGCCCTCGATCTCGATCTTGATCTTCTTGCCGACCAGCACGCCGCCGGTCTCCAGCGCGACGTTCCAGGTCAGACCGAAGTCCTCCCGGTCGATCTCGGCGCTGGCGGAGAAGCCGAAGATGTCCTGGCCGAACGGGCTGTGGCCGACGCCCTCGAACGTGACGTCCAGCTCGACCTGGCGGGTGACACCCTTGACGGTCAGGTCGCCCAGCAGCACGAACTCGTTGCCGTCCCGGGACTTGACCCCGGTGCTGCGGTACTCCAGCGTCGGGAACGCCTCGGCGTCGAGGAACTCGGCGCTGCGCAGGTGGGCGTCGCGGTCGGCCTGCTTGGTGTCGATGCTCGCCGCCTGGATGGTGGCGGAGACCGAGGACTGCGTCGGATCCTCGGCGATGGTGATCGTGGCAGAGGCGTCGGCGAACTCGCCGCGCACCTTGCTGACCATCATGTGCCGGGCGACGAAGCCGACCCGCTTGTGCGCGGCGTCCAGCAGGTAGGTGCCGGCGGTGGGGATGGTAAGGCCGTCCCAGTCGCGGGTAACCGACTCGGTGCTCATGAAGCTGCCCTCCAGGATTTGTTTAGTAGCCCAACGACTGCTTTGGCAACTATATCCAGAACAACATTCCCCGTGTCAAGCACTGTTAGGATGACCAGGTGGACCAGAACGTGTTCGACGACCCCCGGATCACCGCCATCGGCCTGCTCTACGAGGCGCACGCGGGGCTGACCGCCCGGTTCGCCGCCCAGTACGAGGAGCACGGCCTCTCCGCGGTCGAGTTCGAGGTGCTCATGCGGCTGGCCCGGTCACCCCACAACCAGTTGCGGATGACCGACCTCGCCGCGCAGACCTCCCTCTCCACCAGCGGCGTCACCCGGGTGGTGGACCGGATGGAGCGCGACGGTCTGATCTTCCGCCAGGCCTGCCCGTCGGACCGGCGCAGCTCGTACGCCGTGATCACGCCCTCCGGCCTGAAGCGGCTCGACGAGACCCTCCCGGGCCACCTGCGGATCATCGAGCAGTGGTTCACCGGGCAGCTCACCCCCGACGCCCTGGCGGCCATGCTCGACGGGCTGCGCCGGGTACGCGACGCCGTCCACCCGGGCGCGACCGCCGGCAGCGCCGGTCCCGCTCCCGCCCACGAGGCGAAGGCCTGACGGCGCCACCGAACCGGCCGGGCGCACCGGCAGAACCGCCCCTCCGGGGCGGGAAAACCGCGCCGACACCCGCAGAACGGTCATCGGCGACGGTTGGCCTTCGGCTTCGCGGGGGCGCACCGGGGGTGCCGGCGCGAGCGATTGAGCGAGGGGCACGACCAGGGTCTCCTTCGCTCGCGCCGCCCCCGCGCCACACCGGTTTCAGCCCGCGGAACGGACCGCCCGGCCCGCGACCAGCGACGGCAGGCAGCCGAACCTCGCCCACCCGACCCGGCCGACTCCGATGCCGGACAGGCTCCCTCTCCTACAGACCCAGGTCGCGAGCGATGATCATGCGCTGGACCTCGGAGGTGCCCTCGCCGATCTCCAGGATCTTGGAGTCCCGCCAGAAGCGGGCCACCGGGTACTCGTTCATGAAGCCGTAGCCGCCGTGGATCTGGGTGGCCTCGCGGGCGTTGTCCACCGCCACGGTGCTGGCGTGCAGCTTGGCGATGGCCGCCTGGCGCTTGAACGGCTCACCGGCGAGCATCCGCGCGGCCGCGTCGTAGTACGCCAGCCGGGCCGTGTGCGCCTTCAGCTCCATGTCGGCGATCTTGAACTGGATCGCCTGGTAGTTGCCGATCGGCTGGCCGAAGGCCTGGCGCTCCTTGGCGTACTTCAGCGACTCGTCGACGCAGCCCTGGGCGAGACCCACCGCGAGCGCCGCGATGGCGATCCGACCCTCGTCGAGGATGCGCAGGAACTGGGCGAAGCCCCGACCCCGCTCGCCGAGCAGGTTCGCCGCCGGCACCCGGCAGTCGTCGAAGGTCAGCTCGTGGGTGTCGGAGGCGTTCCAGCCGACCTTGGAGTAGCCCGGCGCGACGGTGAAGCCCGGCGTACCGGAGGGCACGATGATGGTGGACAGCTCCTTCGAGCCGTCCGGGCGGGTGCCGGTGACCGCGGTGACCGTGACCAGGGCGGTGATGTCGGTCCCGGAGTTGGTGATGAACGCCTTCGAACCGTTGATCACCCACTCGTCCGTCGCCTCGTCGAGCACCGCCCGGGTCTGGGTGCCGCCGGCGTCCGAGCCGGTGCCCGGCTCGGTCAGCCCGAAGCCGGCCAGCGCCTCGCCGCTGAGCAGCTTCGGCAGCCACTGCGCCTTCTGCTCCTCGGTGCCGAAGCGGTAGATCGGCATCGCGCCGAGGGAGACCGCCGCCTCCAGGGTGATCGCCACGCTGGAGTCGACCCGGGCCAGCTCCTCCAGGGCCAGGCAGAGCGCGAAGTAGTCGCCGCCCATGCCGCCGTGCTCCTCGCCGAAGGGCAGCCCGAACAGCCCCATCTTGCCCATCTGCCGGATGACCTCGTACGGGAAGGTGTGCTTCTCGTAGTGCTCGGCGATGACCGAGGCGACCACCTCGCGGGCGAAGTCCCGCACGCTGTCCCGCAGTGCCTCTTGTTCGGAGCTGAGCCGGAAGTCCATGGGTTCCTCCTGGTACGGACGGCGCGCCGCCGGTCGCTCGTGACGTCGGGCGGGTCGCGGGATCTCTGGTCGCTGTGCCGGGATTGAGCGGCGGCCTGCGGTGCGCCCGGTCAGACCGGGGTGACGCCGTGCCGGCGCCGGGAGAAGTGCCGGTCCTTGGTGCGTGCCGCGGCGAACCGACGGACCAGCTCGGCGCGCAGCTCGTGCGGCTCGACGATCGCGTCGATGACCAGCTCGCTGGCGAGCCGGACGACGTCGATGTCCCGCTCGTACTCCTCGCGCTTCGCGGCGACGAACGCGGCGCGCTCGTCCGGGTCCGCGATCGCGGCGATCTTGTTGGCGTAGACCGCGTTGACGGCCGCCTCCGCACCCATCACCGCGATCTTGGCGGTGGGCAGGGCGATGGTGGCGTCCGGCTCGAAGCCGGGGCCGGCCATCGCGTAGAGCCCGGCGCCGTACGCCTTGCGGACCACCACGCAGATCTTCGGTACGGTCGCCTCGGAGATGGCGGTGATCATCTTGGCGCCGTGCCGGATGATGCCCTGCTTCTCCACCGCGCTGCCGACCATGAAGCCGGGCACGTCGCTGAGGAAGAGCAGCGGCACGTTGAACGCGTCGCAGAGCTGCACGAACCGGGTCGCCTTGTCGGCGGAGTCGACGAAGAGGACGCCGCCCTTGAACATCGAGTTGTTGCCGACCACGCCGACGACCTCGCCGTTCAACCGGCCGAAACCGATGGTCAGCTCCTTGGCCCAGAGCGCCTGGATCTCGAAGAAGGAGCCGTCGTCGAGCAGGCCCTTGACGTACCGGCGCATGTCGAACGCCTGCCGCTCGCTGGCCGGGACCAGCGCGGCCAGGTCGACCTTGTCGGACGCCTGCTTCGCGGGCGCGGCGGGCGGCTGCTCGGTCCAGTTCGCCGGCAGGTACGACAGGTAGGTCCGCACCACGTCGAGCGCGTCGGCCTCGGTCTTGCAGAGGAAGTGCCCGACGCCGGACTCGGCGCAGTGCACCTTCGCCCCGCCCATCGCCTCGAGGGTGGTCTTCTCCCCGGTGACCATCTCGACCATCCGGTCGGAGCCGAGGTACATGCTGGCGTTGCCGTCCACCATGGCCACCACGTCGCAGAACGCCGGGATGTACGCCCCGCCAGCCGCGCTCGGCCCGAAGAGCGCGCAGACCTGCGGGATCGAGCCGGAGGCGCGGACCTGGTTCCAGAAGATCTTCCCGGCGCCGCGGCGGCCGGGGAAGAGGTCGACCTGGTCGGTGATCCGAGCGCCGGCCGAGTCGACCAGGTAGACCATCGGCACGCCGGTCGAGTAGGCCCGCTCGATGATTCGGATGATCTTCTCGACGGTACGCGCGCCCCAGCTGCCGGCCTTGACCGTCGAGTCGTTGGCCATCAGGCAGACCTGGCGGCCGCCGATGGTGGCGGTGCCGGTGACCACGCCGTCGGCGGGCAGCCCGTCGGCCATCGCGTTGGCGTAGAGGCCGTCCTCGACGAAGGAGCCCTCGTCGACCAGGAGCGCCACCCGCTCGCGGGCGAAGAGCTTGCCCTTGGCGGCGTTCGCCGCGTGGTACTTGTCCGCACCGCCGGCCCGGGCGCGCTTGCGCAGCTGCTCCAGTGCCTCACCGTCGAGCGTCACGCCGACTCCCTCGCCGCCTGGGCCGGGCCGCCTCGTGAGCGGGCCGACCGACCTGAACGATCGTTAGGCTAGCGCATCGAAGACCCCTCCGGCGACCCACGGACCCGGCCGACCCGACCCCGCCCACACCCGGCCTCACCCACGGCCGCCCGCCGCCGGTGATCAAGAAGTTTGCGTCGTCCGCAGGCTGGATCCCGACGCGAACTTCTTGATCAACCGGGCGGGGGTGGCGGGGCGGGGCGGGGGTCGGTCAGGTGGGGAGGGGGGTGAGGCGGGTACGGGGGCCGGCGCGCAGGACGCCGGAGGGGAGCTGCTTGCCGACCAGCTCCTCGGCCAGCTCGGCCACCTCGACCAGGGCGTCCAGGTCGATGCCGGTGTCGACGCCCATGTCGTGGAGCATGTGCACCGCCTCCTCGGTGGCCAGGTTGCCGCTGGCCCCGGGCGCGTACGGGCAGCCGCCGAGGCCACCGACGCTGGCGTCGAACTCGGTGACCCCCAGCTCCAGCGCGGTCAGCAGGTTCGCCAGCGCGGTGCCCCGGGTGTTGTGGAAGTGCAGCAGCACCGGCACGTGCGCGTTGCGGTCCCGTACCGCCGTGATCAGCTCGCGGACCCGGCGCGGAGTGCCCATGCCGGTGGTGTCGCCGAACGCGACCCGGTCGGCGCCGTCGCGGACCACCCGGTCCACGATGCCCGCGACCCGCGCCGGGTCGGTGTCCCCCTCGTACGGGCAGCCGAAGCTGGTCGCGATGATCACCTCGGCCTGCGCGCCGGCGCCGTGCAGCAGGTCGATCAGCTCGGCGATGTCGTCCAGCGACTCCTCGGTCGACCGGTTGACGTTGCGCCGGTTGTGCGTGTCGCTGGCCGAGACCACCACCTCGATCTCGGTGAAACCGGCCGCGAGCGCCCGCTGCGCGCCCCGGGTGTTCGGCACCAGCGCCGAGTAGCGCACCCCGTCCGCCTTCGCCGCCCGCTGCCACACCTCGTCGGCGTCGGCCATCTGCGGGATCGCCTTCGGGTGCACGAACGACACCGCCTCGATGCGCCGTACACCGGTCCGGGAGAGGGCGTCGAGCAGCCGCACCTTGGCGTCGGTGGGGATGGGCTCCTCGTTCTGGAGCCCGTCGCGCGGCCCGACCTCACGGATCGACACGGATGCTGGCAGCTGACTCATCGCGGTCACCTCACTGTGACGTGGTCCTGATCGGTGCCGCGGCACCCTTTGCTCTGCTGCGGCGGAGGCAACGCCCGTCGTCCGGTATCCGGACGTCCGGTGTTGCTTTCAGGGAAGCAGAGCAAAGGGTGCCACGCCAACGTGACCCACCCCTCGACTGGAGTCGCCGCCGACCGGGCCGACGGACGTCGGCCCGGCGGGCGAAGGGTCTCAGCGCATCCGGCCGACGATGCCGGTGTCGTAGTCGCCGGAGAGGAACTCCTCGTTCTCCAGCAGCTCGGCGAAGAAGGGGAGGTTGTTCTTCGGACCGGCCAACTCGAACGCGGCGACCGCCGCCCGGGCCCGCTCGATGGCCTCGGCGCGGGTGGCGCCGCTGACGATGAGCTTGGCCATCAGGCTGTCGTAGAACGGGGTGACCGTGTTGCCGGCGACGTAACCGGAGTCCACACGGACCCCCTCACCGGTCGGCTCGACCCAGGTCCTGATCGCGCCCGGACCGGGCAGGAAGCGCTTCGGGTCCTCGGCGTTGACGCGCAGCTCGATGGCGTGCCCACGCGGGGCGAGCGCGTCCGGGTCGAAGGTCGGCGGCAGGCCGGCGGCCACCCGCAGCTGCTCCTCGACCAGGTCCACCCCGTAGACCAGCTCGGTAACCGGGTGCTCCACCTGGAGCCGGGTGTTCATCTCCAGGAAGAAGAACTCGTTCGTGGCAGGATCGAGCAGGCACTCCACCGTGCCCGCGTTGCGGTAGCCGACCGCCTCGCCGGCGCGCACGGCGGCGGCCAGGAAGCGCGCGCGCAGCTCCGGCGAGACCGCCGGGGACGGGGACTCCTCGACCAGCTTCTGGTTGCGCCGCTGCACCGAGCACTCCCGCTCGCCCAGCGCCACCACCCGGCCGTCGGCCAGGCCGAGGATCTGCACCTCGACGTGGCGCACCCGGGGGAAGTACCGCTCGATCAGCACCGAGCCGTCGCCGAACATCCGCTCGGCGAAGGCGCGCACCTTGTCGTACTCGGTGCGCAGCGCGGCCTCGTCGGCGGCCACGCCCATGCCCATGCCGCCGCCACCGGCTGCCGCCTTGACCATCACCGGGTAGCCGATCCCCGCGGCGGCGGTGACCGCCGCGTCCACGTCGGCGGCCGGGTCGGTGGTGCCGGGGGCGACCGGGACGCCCGCCGCGGCCATCAGGTTCCGGGCATTGATCTTGTCGCCCATCGCGGTGATCGCGTCCGCGCCGGGCCCGACCCAGATCAGGCCGCTGGAGGAGACGGTACGGGCGAAGTCGGCGTTCTCCGAGAGGAAGCCGTAGCCGGGGTGGATGGCCTGCGCGCCGGTGGACTTGGCGGCGGCGAGGATCGCCTCGGTGTTCCGGTAGCTCAGCGCCGGGTTGGCCGGGCCCACACAGACCGCCTCGTCGGCCTCGGTGACGAACGGCAGGTCGGCGTCGGCCTCCGAGTGCACCGCGATCGCGCGGATGCCGAGCCGCTTGGCGGTACGGATGATCCGGCGGGCGATCTCGCCCCGGTTGGCGACCAGCAGCGACTCGATCATGTTTCCTCCAGCGTCCGGGGGTCGAACCGAGTGCTAGGGAACCACGCCCACCGGGTTACTCACGAGTCGCCAACCCTGGTGGCCACGGGTCAGGAGGGGTTGGTGGGGGCGAGGAGGGCGGAGACGGTGGCGGCGCGCAGCAGCTCGGCGCGGCGACGGCGGTCCACCTCGCCGCCCAGGAACGGCGTCGAGTTCATCAGACCGAACGCGGCGTGGGCCAGCACCCGCGCCTCACCGTCGGGCAGGCCCGGGTGCAGCGCCGTCAGCACGGTCACCCACTCCTCGACGTAGAGGCGCTGGAGCCGACGGATGCGGCGGCGCGGCTCCTCCGGGAGCCGGTCCAGCTCGTGCAGGTGCAGCGCGATCACCGCCGGGTTGGCCAGCGCGAACTCGACGTGGAAGTCGATCAGCGACTCCAGCGCGCCGCGCGGATCGTCCGGGTGGCCGGCCGCCCGCTCCTGGCCACCGGCGAGCAGCCCCTCGCTGACCGGGATCAGCGCCGCGACCAGCATCGCCTCCTTGCCGGCGAAGTGGTGGTAGAGAGCCGGACCGGTCACCCCCGCGGCGGCGCCGATGTCGTCCATCGACACGCCGTGGTAGCCCCGGGCGGCGAAGAGCCCGACCGCGATCTCCAGGATCTCGTCGCGCCGGGACCGGCGCCGGCCCGTGCCCGCCGCGCCGCCCGTCGTGCCCCTTGCCTGCTGCCCCACCGTCACCGGGCAAGCGTAGACCGCGGACGGGACGGCGGGGAGGCTCGGTTACCGGTCGGTCGCCTCGGAGCCGGGAGCGGGGACTTGACCCTCAACCGGGTCGAGGGGGCAGGTTCCGTCGGCATGACCGCTTCCGGCCTCGGCCGCGACTACCGGCTGCTCTGGTCGGCCACCGTCGCCTCCCGATTCGGCGACGCCCTGCGTACGCCGGCACTGGCCCTGCTCGCCGCGACCCTGACCCGCGACCCTCGGGCGATCGCCGCGGTGACCGTCGCGGCGCAGCTCCCACCGCTGCTGTTCGGCCTGCTCGGCGGGGTGTACGCGGACCGCTGGGACCGGCGGCGGGCGATGGCCGTGGTGGACGGGCTGCGGGCCGCCGTGGTGGGTGGGCTGGCCGTCGCGATCGCCCTCGACCGGGCCGACGTCACGACGCTGGTGACGGCTGCCTTCCTGCTCGCCACGCTCGGCACCCTCTTCGACGCCGCCGCGTTCGCGCTGCTCCCGGCGGTGGTGTCGCCGGCCGCCCTGCCCACCGCCAACGGCCGCCTCCAGGCCGGCACGGCGGTGGCCGGAGGCTTCCTCGGCGCCCCCGTCGCCGGCGTCCTCTTCTCCCTCGCCGCGCCCCTGCCCTTCGCCCTCGACGCGCTCACCTTCGTCGCGGCCGCCCTGCTCACCGTCGCGCTGCGCCCCACCGCGCCCGGCCGGCCCCTCGACGACCGGCCACATCCGCCCGGGCCGGTCACCGGGCGCCGCCGGGGGCGGTCGGTGTGGCGGGAGGCCGGGGAGGGGCTGCGCTGGATCCGGCGGGACCGGACGCTGTGGCGGGTCACCGCGTTGACCGCGGCGAGCAACCTGGCGATCAGCGCGCTGCTGGCGGTGCTGGTGCTCTACGCGCTCGACGTGCTCCGGGTGCCGCCCGCCGGGTACGGGCTGTTCGCCGCCGCCGCGATCGTGGGCGGCCTCGCCGGCGCCCTGGGCGCGGGCCGGCTGGCCGACCGGCTCGGCACGGTGCCCGCCCTGCGCGTGGTGCTCGCCGCGCAGACCGTCGCCCTGACCGGGTTCGCGCTGGCCCGCCATCCGGTGCCGGGCGCGCTCGGGCTGGCCGTCTTCGCCGCCGGCACCACGGTGTGGAACAGCCTCCGGGCGTCCTATGGGCAGCGCAATGTGCCGGCTGACCTGCTCGGCCGGGTCGGTGCCGCGCAGCGGGTGGTCGGGCTGCTCGCCGCGCCGGTCGGCGCGGGGCTGGGCGGCATCGTCGGGGCCGCGTACGGCACCGCGCCGGTGGCGGCGGCGGTGGCGGGCACGTTCGCGCTGGTGACCCTCGTGGCGTGGCGGGCGCTGCGACCCGCCGCCCCATCGCCGGCCCCGCGCGACCTAGCCGGCCACCCGCTCGCGCTGGTCGAGGCCGGAGAGGCGCATCGCGACCCGGTGCCGGGCCGGCGGCACGGCGGAGAGCAGCCGCAACAGCAGGTTCCGGGCCGGCCGGCGGGACGGCGGCAGGGTGGCCAGCCGCGTGAGCCGGTCGGCGAAGCCGACCACGGCCTCGGCCATCGGACGGCGCCGGGCCGCGTACCCGTCGAGCAGCGCCTCGGAGCCCCCGGCGAGCACGTCGGCGAGGGTGGTGCCGAGGTCGACGGCGTCCACGATGCCGAGGTTCATCCCCTGCCCGCCGGCCGGACTGTGCACGTGCCCGGCGTCGCCGGCCAGCAGCACCGGCCCGGCGCGGAAGGTGTCGGCGATCCGGTGGTGCAGCCGGAACCGGGAAGCCCAGAGCACCTCGACCACCCGGTCGGGGCGGCGCGCCGGCCCACGCTCGTCGAGCAGCGCCTGGAGGTATGCCACGTCCGGCTCGGCGGGTGCCTCGTCCACCGCGGCGACCAGCCGGACCACCCCGTCGGGCAGCGGCGCCCAGACCAGCGGACCGCTGCGGGCGAGGAAGAGGGCCACCTGGTCGCGGGGCAGCGCGCTGGACACCCGGACGTCGGCGAGGGTGTACGACTCCGCGCCGACGTCCGGCCCGGAGAAGCCGATGCCCGCCTGTTCCCGCACGGTGCTGCGCATGCCGTCCGCGCCGACCAGGTACCGGGCCCGCACGGTCGCCCCGCCGTCGAAGGTGACCGTCGCGCCGGCCGCGTCGACGGCCAGCCCGGTCATCCGGTACGGCCGCAGCACCGGCACCCCGAGCGCGGTGAGCTGCCCGGTGAGCACCTCCTCGGTGACCGCCTGGGAGACCATCAGCGCGTAGTCGTACCGCGTGGGCAGGGTGTGGAACGGCACGGTGAGCAGCACCCGGTCGCGGTCCCGCACGGTGAACCCCGGCGAGGGCAGCCCCCGCTCGATCAGCGGGTCGGCCGCGCCGATCCGGTCCAGCTCCTCCAGGGTGTACGCGTGCACGACGGCCGCCCGGGAGGTGAGCGGGGGCCGGTCCAGCCGGTCGACGACGGTCACCGCGACCCCGCGCCGGGCCAGCGTGAGCGCCGCGGTCAGGCCGGTCGGGCCGGCCCCCACCACCAGGACGTCCGTGCTCGTGGGCAGCATGACCACACCTCCGTCACCAGCAGTGCCAACACTTGTTTGCCAACGCCTGTTGACAACAGTAGGTCCGCCGCGAATGGAGTGTCAACAACCGTTGGCATACGGTGGTGGGCATGACCGAGGCCGCACCGACCCCGCCCCGCCGCTCCGACGCCACCCGGGCGGCGATCCTGCGTGCCGCCCGGGAACGGTTCGCCGCCGAGGGGTACGACCGGGCGACCATCCGGGCCATCGCGGCCGACGCCCGGATCGACCCGTCGATGGTGATGCGCTACTACGGCAGCAAGGAGGGCCTGTTCGCGGCGGCGGCGGAGTTCGACCTGCGGCTGCCCGACCTGACCGAGGTGCCGCCCGCCCGGCTCGGCGAGACGCTGGTCCGGCACTTCCTCGACCGGTGGGAGGGGGACGAGACACTCGCCGCCCTGCTCCGGACCGCCAGCACCAATCCGGGCGCGGCCGAACGGGTCCGCGGCATCTTCGCCGACCAACTCGGCACGGCGGTGGGCCGGCTCGGCATCGACCCGGCGACCACCGGGAAACGGGCCGGCCTGGTGGCCAGCCAGATCCTCGGCCTCGCCTTCACCCGCTACATCGTCCGGCTGCCGCCGATGGTGGACATGACCCGCGAGGAACTGGCCGCCTGGGTCGCCCCCACCCTTCAGCGCTACCTGACCGGCCGATCCGGAAACTGACCCAACCTTCCCCCGGCCCCAGGCGTCTGTCAGGTGAACGGGACAGCGACCGGCCGGGGAGGGGGGCGGATGGGGACGAGCGACCGACGACGGGCGGGACGGCTACGTCAGCTTCGTCGAGGCCCACCAGTACCGGCTGCTGCGCGCCGCGTACCTGGTCTGCGGCAACCGACACCAGGCCGAGGACCTGCTTCAGGACGCGCTGCTCAAGCTGGCCCTGCGCTGGCCGTCGGTGCGCGAGGGCGACCCGGCCGCGTACGTGCGGACCATCCTCTACCGGGACGCGGTCTCCTGGTGGCGGCGGCGCCGACGGGAGTGGCTGGCCGCGTGCCCGCCGGAACAGGTCGCCCGCGACGCGGACGGGCTGCTCCGGCTCGCGCTGCACGACGCCCTCGGGCAGCTCCCGCCGCGCCAGCGGGCCGTCCTGGTGCTGCGCTACTTCGAGGACCTGACCGAGACCGCCACCGCCGAGGCGCTCGGCGTGACCGTCGGCACCGTCAAGAGCCAGTGCCACGCGGCGCTGCGCCGGCTCCGCGAGGTGGCGCCCGAGCTGGGCCGCGACGACGGCCTGGCCAACGGGATGGAGGTTAACCGGTGAGGGAAGAGGATCTGACCCGACTGCTGACCCTGGCCGCCGAGGACGTCCGGCCGGCGCACCCTGCGGCCGCCGGCTGGGAGCGGGCCCGCCGCACCCGGCGCAACCGGGCCGCCGGGGCCGCTGCCGTGGCGGTCGTCCTGCTCACCGGCGCTACGGCGCTGGCCCTGGCCCCCGCCGACCGGCCCGCGCCGACCACGCCGATCGCGAGCCCGGTGGCGAGCGCGTCGCCGGTGCAGCGACCACCGGACCAGCTGACCTATCCCGGCGGCCCGCTCGGTCGCCTCGGCGACCCGGTGGGCGCGTCTTTGTCCGCCCGCCCGGTCCGCCAGGCGCTGGCGCTGTACCAGCCGGTGGACCGGGAGACCGGCGTCGAGGGACGGATCCGGGTGCTCGGCGACGACGGTGTCGTGCGAGCCCTCGACGTGGTCACCCCGGCCCGGACCCGCGACGCCGCGGGCAACGAGGCGACTCCGCTGCAGACCGGCAGCCTCTCCCCGGACGGGCGGCTGGCCGCCTTCGCCCAGACCGACGAGGTGATCGTGGTCGACCTGACCACCGCGAAGGTCCGCCGCTACCCGCTCAAGGGCTACCTGGAACACGTGCTCTGGTCCGGCGACCGACTCTTCGTCGGCGACGAAGACACCACGTACCAGGTGGACCGGGTCACGGGCGCCGCCCGGACGGTGCCGGTGTCGCCCTGGGACGTGGTCACCCCCGACCCGACTGCCCGGCCGGACCTCCTGCTGGAGTTGGGCGGCACGCCGGAGAGCCTGATGCTGCACCGGGTCGCCGAAGACGGCAGGGGACGGGGGCTGGACCGGCAACCGGTCAGCACCGCCGGGCTGCCGAGAGGCCACCGGATCGACCAGTTCTACGGGCGCGGCTGGCAGCGGGACGTCCTGGTGGCCCGGGCCGGCTGGATCTCCGCCGGCGGCGCCGATGGACTCGAGGCGGTCGCGGTGCTGGACGCCCGGTCCGGGACGGTGACCCACCTGCTCGACCTGGGCAGAGACCGCTGGAAGAGCTGCTGCGAGGTGCTCGGCTGGGACCGGAGCGGCGCCGTGCTGCTGCGCCACGACCCGGGCGGGCTGCTGCGCTGGCAGCCGCTGACCGGCGAGGTCACCGGTGTGGCGCGGGACCTGTACGGCCAGGTCTCGCTCGCCGCCGGCTGAGCCGCGCCGCCGCGGGCGTACCTCTGGAAGGGCCCGGACCCGCGCGGACGGAGCCGCCGCGCGGGTCCGGCCGGGCGGTCAGCTGCTCAGGCCGCCGGGCTGGTCGCCCTTGACGACGGGAGCCCGGACCAGATTGCCCCACTCGGTCCACGAGCCGTCGTAGTTGCGCACCTGCGGGTAGCCGAGCAGGTGGCGCAGCACGAACCAGGTGTGGCTGGACCGCTCACCGATCCGGCAGTAGGCCACGATGTCGTCGTCCGGGCTGAGCCCGAGCTGGTCGGCGTAGATGCCGCGCAGTTCGTCGGCGGACTTGAACGTCCCGTCCTCGTTCGCGGCGGACTTCCACGGCTTGCTGACCGCGCCGGGGATGTGCCCGCCGCGCAGCGCGCCCTCCTGCGGGTAGTCCGGCATGTGCAGCATCTCGCCGGTGTACTCGCCGGGCGAGCGGACGTCGACCAGCGGGCGACCGGCGGCGATGTGCGCCATCACCTGCTCCCGGTACGCCCGGATCGGCGTGTCGTCGCGCTGCGGCACCGGGTACTCCGCCCGGGGGCGGGTCACCTTGTCCCGGGTCAGCTCCCGGCCCTCGGCGATCCACTTCTGCCGGCCGCCGTCGAGCAGCCGCACGTCCGGGTGGCCGAAGAGGGAGAAGACCCAGAGGGCGTACGCCGCCCACCAGTTGAAGTTGTCGCCGTAGAAGACGACCGTGTCGTTCCGGCCGATGCCCTTGGCCGCGCACATCTCGGCGAAGCTCTTCGGGTCGAGGTAGTCCCGGGTGACCTGGTCGTTCAGTTCGGTGTGCCAGTCGACCTTGACGGCGCCCGGGATGTGGCCGGTGTCGTAGAGCAGCACGTCCTCGTCGGACTCCACCACGACTAGGCCCTCGTCACCGAGGTGCTCGGCCAACCACTCCGTGGTGACCAGGCGCTGCGGGTCCGCGTACGACTGGAGGCGGGGATTCGGATCGTTCGGCACAGACATGATCCCCAAGGTACGCCGGATCGTGGGCTCACGACCGGCCATCGGGGATCGGGTGACGGGGCGCCTGCGGACCCGCATCTCCTGAGCATCACGGGGGAACGCGGCCGGTGGATCAGGCGCGGCGGTGCACCAGCCGGCCGGCCAGCACGGTCACCAGGCAGGTGCCGTCGTCGGCGAGGACGGCCAGGTCGGCGCGACCGCCCGGCGTCAGCGTCGGCGGGACCGGGTTGGCCAACACCAGCAGGTCGCTGCGGTCGACGGCCGCCCGCAGCGCCGGGTCGGCGACGTGCTCGGCGAGCACCGCGGTCACCCCGAGCCGCAGCAGGGCGTGCACCCGCTCGCGCGGCGTGGGCGCGGGTGGCAGCGGGGCGTCGTGCACCCGCCCCGGGCCCAGGGTGCCCGGCCAGCGGCGCAGGCGCGCGCCCGGGTACTCCTCGCAGAGCTGGGCCAACGGGCCGATCGCGGCGACGCGGTCGGTCCGAACCGCTAAGGCGGCCCCTTCCGAGGGCGGTCCGTCGACGGCGGTCCGCAGCAGCGACGCGGTGTGCAGGGTGAGCACGGTCAGTCGGTGATCGGGCTGAGCATCGGGCGCTTCGCGGTCACCGTGTCGCCGGAGGAGCGCCCGGTCAGCCGGCGCTTGACCCACGGCACGAGATGCTGGCCGGCCCAGCGCAGGTCGGCGGCGCGGGCCGCCAGCCACGGCTGGGGCAACGGACGCTCCGGCACCATCAGCCAGTCCTCGTCGCAGCCCACCCCGAGCGCGGTCAGCACCTGACCGGCGACCCGACGGTGACCGGCGGCGGAGAGGTGCAGCCGGTCGGTGCTCCACAGCATCGGGTTGAGGAAGGTGTCGTCGGCGTACAGGTCGACCAGGATGGCGCCGTGTCGCTCGGCGGTCTCCCCGACAGCCCGGTTGAGCAGCTCGATCCGGGGGGCGACCAGGCGCTGACCGGGCAGCCGCGCCATCACGTCGGCGAACCGGAAGAGGATGACGTCGGCGCCGCCGGAGCGCAGCCGCCGCACCACGTCGTCGAAGCGGGTGACCAGGGCGTCCGGGTCGAAGGTGCGGCGCAGCACGTCGTTGCCGCCGGCCGCGAAGCTGATCAGGTCGGGCTTCATCGCGAGGGCGGCGGGCACCTGTTCGGCCACCACACCGGGGAAGAGCCGGCCCCGGATCGCCAGGTTGGCGTACGCGAAATCGGGGCCGGCCTCGGCGGCCAGCCGGGTCGCCACCAGGTCGGCCCAGCCGCGGTAGGTGCCGTCCGGGTACGCGTCGTCCATGCCCTCGGTGAAGCTGTCCCCCACCGCCACGAAACTGCGCCAGCGCACGGCGCCTCCCTCACGCTCCCTCGTTGCCTGCGGCGACCAGTCTGTCATCGGCCAGGCGACCGTCGATGCCGCCCGCCGGACAACGTGGCGGACATCATCGATCCCCCGACAGGTAGCGGTCCTCGCGAAGCCTTCCCATGATCACGCTGGATCCAGGAAGTAGTGGCCTCGAACCCGCCAGGAAGCCACTACTTCCTGGATCGAGCACGATCTTGGCGGGTGGCGATGCCGGAGTGGGTGGGTGCGGCGCGCCCGACCGGACGAATTGGATCGCCCGTTCCGCCCCGAGCGTCCTACGCTGCGTCAATGCTGCTACGCATGTCGACCCTGCTGCTGCGGACCCTGCGCGAGGACCCGGCGGACGCGGAGGTGCCGAGCCACCGACTGCTGGTCCGCGCCGGCTACGTCCGTCGCGCCGCGCCGGGCGGCTACACCTGGCTGCCGCTGGGCAAGCTGGTGCTGGACCGGGTGACCGAGATCGTCCGGCGGGAGATGACGGCGATCGGTGACCAGGAGGTGCACTTCCCGGCGCTGCTGCCGGCGGAGCCGTACCGGACCAGTGGGCGTTTGACGGAGTTCGGCGACCTCCTCTTCACCCTCGCCGACCGCAAGGGCGCCGAGCATCTGCTCGCCCCGACCCACGAGGAGCTGGCCGCGCTGCTGGTGAAGGAGGTCTTCACCTCGTACCGGGACTTCCCGGTGACGATCTTCCAGATCCAGACGAAATTCCGCGACGAGGCCCGGCCCCGGGCCGGGGTGCTGCGCGGGCGCGAGTTCCTGATGAAGGACGCCTACTCGTTCGACCTGGACGACACGGGATTGCAGGCGGCCTACCACCGGCACCGGGAAGCCTACGAAAGGATCTTCACGAGGCTTGGGCTGGACTACGCGGTGGTGCACGCGACGTCGGGGGCGATGGGCGGCTCGGCGTCGGAGGAGTTCCTGGCCGCCACGCCGGTCGGCGAGGACACCTTCGTCGGCTGCACGGCCTGCGACTACGCGGCGAACACCGAGGCGGTCGTGACCCGCGCCCCGGCCGCCGCCGACCCGGACGCCCACCCCGCCGCCGAGGCGCACGACACCCCGGAGACGCCGACCATCGCCGCGCTGGTGGAGCTGGCCAACGCCCGCCGGCTCGCCGGGCGGGACGACTGGACCGCCGCGGACACCCTGAAGAACGTGGTGCTGACCGTACGCCGGCCGGGCGCCGAGGCCGCCGAGCTGCTGGTGATCGGGCTGCCCGGCGACCGGGAGGTGGACCTGAAGCGGGTCGAGGCGGCGCTCGCCCCGGCCACCGTGGCGGTCTTCGACGACTGGGCGGCCCACCCGGATCTGGTCCGGGGCTACCTCGGTCCGCAGGTGATGGCGAAGCTCGGCGTCCGCTACCTGGTCGATCCCCGGGTGGTCACCGGCACCTCCTGGTTGACCGGCGCCAACGAACCGGGCCGGCACGCCACCGACGTGGCCTGCGGACGCGACTTCACCCCCGACGGCACCATCGAGGCGGCCGAGGTACGCCCCGGCGACCCCTGCCCGGACTGCGGCACGGGTGAGCTGACCATGCGCCGGGGCATCGAGATCGGGCACATCTTCCAGCTCGGTCGCCGCTACACCGACGCGTTCGCCGTCGACGTGCTGGGTGCCGCCGGCAAGCCGGTCCGGCCGACCATGGGCTGCTACGGCATCGGGGTGTCCCGGGCGGTCGCCGCGATCGCCGAACAGCACCACGACGAGCGGGGTCTCACCTGGCCGGCGGCGGTCGCGCCGTGCGACGTACACCTGATCGCCGCCGGCAAGGGGCCGCAGCTCGACGCGGCGCTCGACCTCGGCGGACGGCTCTCCACCGCCGGCCTGCGGGTGCTGGTGGACGATCGCACGAACGTCTCCGCCGGGGTGAAGTTCACCGACGCGGAGCTGATCGGGCTCCCGCGCGCCGTGGTGGTCGGTCGCCGGCTCGCCGACGGGTACGTCGAGCTGCGCGACCGGGCCTCCGGCGAACGGACCGAGCTGCCGCTGGACGGGCTGGTCGAGCGGCTGGTGGACGAGGTGCGTGGCGCACTCGGCCGCGACGTGTAGCGGTCGCGCCACGGGGTACGGCTGGGGAATCGACTGAGGTGTTTTCGGAGGCTCTCATGTACCGGGTCAGTGACGTGATGACGAAGCAGGTGGTCTACCTGTCGGCGGAGACCACCCTGGACGAGGCGGCCAGGGTGATGAAGGAGGCCGACATCGGCGACGTGGTGGTGACCGACGGCGCCAGCCTCGCCGGCATGCTCACCGACCGCGACATCGTGGTCCGGGCGGTGGCGGAGCGGGCCAACCCCGCGGACACCACCATCGGTTCGATCATCACCCGCGAGGTGGTGATGATCGAGCAGCACTCGACGGCGGCCGAGGCGGTGGCGTTGATGCGCGAGCGCAACATCCGGCGGGTGCTGGTCTGCGACAGCGACCGCAAGCTGGTGGGCATCGTCTCCCTGGGCGACCTGGCGATGCAGCTCGATCCCACCTCGGCGCTCGCCGACATCAGCGAAGCCGTCCCGAACAGCTGAACGCGGGGCCCCCTCCCGACCCGGCCGTGGCGGAGGGGCCCTGCCCGGCGTCCCCGACCGGCCGGCGCCCCGCCGCGACGGCGGTAGCCTGGCGGGATGCCCGAGATGCCGACCAGACTGGCCGAGATCGTCGAGGAGTTCGCCGACGCGCCGCGCGAAGTGGTGCTGGAGATGCTGCTCGAATACGCCGACGTCATTCCCCCGCTGCCGGCCGGGGTGGACCGGGAGGGCCTGGAGCAGGTGCCCGAGTGCCAGACGGCGTTCTTCCTGCGCGCCGAGGTCGACCCCGACCGGACGGTGCGCACCCTCTTCGACTGCCCGCCGGAGGCGCCCACCACCCGGGCGTTCGCCGGCATCCTCGCCGAGGGGCTGGCCGGGGCGAGCGCCGATCAGGTGCTGGCCGTGCCGGACGACCTCTACCAGCGGATGGGGCTCGCCCAGGCGATCAGCCCGTTGCGGGTACGCGGCGGCACCGCCATCCTCGGCCGACTCAAGCGCCAGGTCCGGGAACAACTGGGCTGACCCGGGGGTTGCCTCCGATCATGGAGATCGAGATCTACGCCGACGTGGTCTGCCCGTGGTGCTACATCGGCAAGCGCCGGCTGGAGCAGGCCCTGGAGTCGTACGACGGCGACGTGACGATCCGCTACCGACCGTTCCAGTTGGACCCGTCGCCGGTCGCCCGGCCGGAGCCGCTGGTCGACGCGCTGGCCGCGAAGTTCGGCGGCCGGGAGCGGGCCGAGGCGATGTTCGCCCAGGTGACGGAGGTCGCCGCCGGCGTGGGTCTGGAGCTGGACTTCGACCGGGCGGTGCACTCCAACACGTTCGAGGCGCACCGGCTGGTCCGGTTCGCCGAGGAGCACGGGCGGGCGGCCGAGATGGTCGAGGCGCTGTACCGGGCCCACTTCACCGACGGAGTGGACGTCGGCTCGCGCGACGCGCTGGTCACGCTCGCCGCCGGGATCGGCCTGGACGAGGGCGCGGCGCGGGACCACCTCGACTCGAACGCCGGCCGGCGTGAGCTGGCCGCCGACCTGGCCGCCGCCCACCAGCTCGGCGTCACCAGCGTGCCGACCTTCGTGCTCGCCGGGAAGTACGCTGTCACCGGCGCGCAGGAGCCCGAGACGCTGCTCGCCGCGCTGACCGAGGTGGAGCGCCGGGAGTCGGTCGCCTGATGTTTCACGTGCAACAACATCGACGACCGTGACGACCTAGGCGGGTCGGGCGAGCCCCTCGACGACCGTGGCCCCGGGCAGCGCGCCGAGCGCCGGGCCCGGGATCGCGATCTTGCTGTGTCGTACGCCCGAACCGATGATCACGTGCGGGGTGGCGATCACCCGCGCGTCGACCAGGATCGGCCAGGACTCCGGCAGCCCGATCGGGGTGATCCCGCCGTACTCCATGCCGGTCAGCTCGACCGCGTCCGCCATCGGGGCGAAGCTCGCCTTGCGCACATCCAGTGACCGCCGCACCACACCGTTTACGTCGGCGCGGGTGGTGGCGAGCACCACGCAGGCGGCGTAGCGGATTTCGCCCTCCCGCTTGCCGGCCACCACCACGCAGTTCGCCGAGACGTCGAGCCCCACCTCGTACGCCTCGCAGAAGGCCGCCGTGTCGGCGAGCGTCGCGTCGATCGGGGCGACCAGCACGTCGTCGGCGTCCACCGGCGCCTCGTCGGACCACTGGGCGAGCGCGGCGGCCACCGGCGGCGCCAGCAGGTCGAGTCGGACACGGGCGGGCTCGGTCTTCAGTGTCCCCATCACGGCTGCGATCCTCGCACCCATGGCGACGATCCGCCCGTCGGCGGTACCGCGTCCCCTCCGGCCGACCCGGATCCAGCCCCTGCGGCGGGTCGGGTCGGCCGGCGGCGCGGACGCCCGGTCCGGTGCGAACGAGGAGCGGGCCGGGTCAGTTGCCGCTGAGGAAGGCGTTCTCGCGAAGGAACGCCTGGTCGTGTTCGGCCGCCGAGCGGGCGGCGCGGAGCGCGTGCGGCCGGCGCGCCTCCAGGTCCTCCATGCCGTGCCGGACGGCAAGCCGGATCACGCCGTAGAGGAAGACGAACCCGCACACGTAGAGCAGCACCGTGGTGATGATGACCAGCATGGGCCCACGGTAGGGCGAACATGAACCGGCCAGCGTCTCATCTTCCGCCGGTTCCCCCGTACGTGTCGGTCAGGTGGTCGGCCCAGGTGAACCGGCCGGTGGGGGTGGCGGTGGTGGTCAGCCCGCCGGCACGCAGCGCCCGCCCGAGCCGCCCCGGGAACCGCACCGGCAGCAGCGGCCGGCGCGAGCCACGAGCCGCCCGCCAGGCGCGTACCGCCTCGTCGAAGCGGAGCACCTGCGGGCCGCCGAACTCCTCGATTCCGCCGAGCGGACCGGCGGTGAGCCGTTCCGCGAGCCGGGCCGCGACCTCCCGCTGGTCGACCGGCTGGGCGAGGACCGCCGGGTCCCCGACGACCGGGCCGAGCCGGCTCGCCGTACGGAGCAGCCCGTCCAGGAAGACCGGGAACTGGGTGGCCCGCAGCACCGTCCACGGCACCGGCCCGGCCGCCACCACCTGCTCCGCCGCGAGCTTGTGCCGGTAGTAGGGGAACGGCACCCGGTCGACGCCGACGATCGAGACGTACACCAGGTGGGCGACGCCGGCGTGGCCGGCGGCGACGGCGAGCCGGCGGGTGCCGAGCACGTCGACCTGGTGGGTACGCCGACTTCCGCCCGGCTGGGACGCCAGGTGCAGCACCGCGTCCACCCCGGCCACCGCCTCGACCAGCCCCGCCCCCGTGCCGACGTCGGCGACCACCCACTCCGCCGCCGGGTCGTGCCGGGGCCGCCGGCTCATCGCCCGGACGGTGAACCCGTCGGCCCGCAGCCGGGGCAGCACCGCCCGCCCCAACGTGCCGCCGGCGCCGGTGACCAGAACCCTCATCGCATCTCCTCGGTCGTGTCGTCACCGCTGAGGACGACGCCGGCCCGCGGAGCGTGACGCGAGGCCCGTCACGCCAGCAGGTCGACCACGGTCACCAGGATGAAGAAGATGACGACGATCCACGCATGGTGGGCAGGACCATCAGGAGGGTCATCGCCTCCCCATACCTCCCGGCCCGGCCGCTCCACCAGGCCGGATCGCGCGCATCCCGGCCAGGGGCGGGCGCGATCAGCGGGGTGCGGCCGCCACCCGGCCGGCGAGCAGCGTCCCGAGCAGTGCGCACCCCACCGCGACCGCCAGCATGCCGGCGTAGTCGGCCGGTCCGGGCGCCGCTCCGGCGGCGAGCACGGCACCGGTCAGCGCCAGCGCGGTGGCGGCGAAGAGCGAGTCGCCCAGCTGCAACGACGAGCTGTTGCGCCCCTGCTCACCGGGGGCGGAGAGCGCCAGGGTGAGCACCGACAGCGAGGGGTAGAGCAGCCCCATGCCGGCCCCGGCCAGCGCCCAACCGGCGACACCGAGCGCCACCGGGACGGCCGGTGACACGGTGACCGCGACGATCGCCGTCCCCGTCGTGATGCAGGCCAGCCCGACCCGCGGGAACGTCGCGCTCGAACGGGGCGACGGCAGCCGCCCCTGCAGCCAGGAGCCGAGCGACCAGGAGAGCGCCCCGACGCTGAGGACCAGCCCGGCGGCGGTGGGCGAGAAGCCCCGCTCCCGGGAGAGCATCAACGGGATCACCACCTCGGCGCCCACGAAGGCCGCCGAGGCCAGCCCGCGCAGGCCGACCACCGTCGGCAGGCCGCGGGCCGCGCGCAGGAAACCCGGCGGCAGCAGCCGCGGCGCCGAGCAGGCCAGGCCGACCAGCGCGAGCACCACCAGGGGTACGGCGAGCGCGCCACGCTGCTGCCCCCCGTGGTGCAGCAGCGCGGCGCTCACCCCCGCTGCCGCCGCCCAACCGATCCGGGCCACCGCCCCGGCCGGCGGCCGGTTGGCGGCCCGCACGTCGAGCGTCCGCAGCCCCGACTGGACCAGCAGCGCCGCCGGCACCGCCACCACCGGTACGGCGAGGAAGACCCAGCGCCAGCCCAGGTGCTCGACGATCAGGCCGGCCACCGCCGGCCCGACCAGCGACGGCACCACCCAGGCGGCGGCGAACGCGGCGAACACCCGGCGGCGCAGCTCCTCCGGGTACGCCTGCCCCACCACCACGTACAGCGCGACGGAGAGCAGCCCGGAGCCGAGACCCTGCACCGCCCGGCCGACGACCAGCACCCCCATCGCGGTGGCGCTCCCGGCCAGCAGCAGCCCCGCCACGAAGAGCACCACCCCGGTCCACATCGCGGCCAGGGGACCTCGGGCGTCGCACCAGATGCCGGAGAGCACCATGGCGAGCACACCGACCGCGAACGGCCCGCCGAAGGCGAGCGCGTACAGGGCGAGGCCGTCCAGGGCCCGGGCGACCGTGGGCATCGCCGTGCCGACCGCCAGCGCCTCGAACGCGAGGAGGGAGACCAGCGCGACGATGCCCACCGTCATCGCGCGCAGTCGTGGGTCGTAGAGGCGGGCCGCCGGGGTGACCGGGGCGAGGGCGGCGGTCATCGGCGCGGCCGTCGGAGATCGTTGAGCACGGACCCAGCCTGCATCCTGAAGCCGGGTTGAGGTCAACGGTGAACCCGGTCGCGCCGCCCGGCTCCGGCGGAAACTTTCCCACCCGGCGGGGCATGACCGCCGGTACGCCGGGAAGCCAGGCCGTCCCACGAGAGCGGGAGGCGAGATGGCGTACGGCGTGAGCGGGACGGGCGACGGGAGTCGGGGCCGGCAGCCCGGCCGTACCCCTCGATGACGACGCTGGGCCGGGTCTCCGGCCGCGTGCTGCCGCCGGTGCCGCCGCTGGTCGCCGACGCCTCCCGTACGGTCGGCACGGCCGCGTCCCGGCTGGCCCGCGTGGTCGGGCTGACCCGGCGCCGGGTCTGGTCCCGGCCGGGGCGACACCACATCGAGGTGCACGGCGTCTGCCAGGACGGCGGCGACCTGCTCGCCCGGCAGGTCGAGGCGGCGCTGGAGGGGATGCCCGGGGTGGCCTGGGCCCGGGTGAACGCGCCGTCCGGCCGGGTGGTGGTGGCCGTCGAGGAGCCGAAGCCCGAGCTGCGCGACCTGATCGCCACGATCGCCCGCACCGAACGGGTCTGCCCGCACGAGCCGGACCCGGAGATCCCACCGCCGCACCCGCCCGAGGAGGGGCCCCGCACCCCCCGCACCCTCGGCGCGCTCGCCTCTGACGCGCTCGGCCTGACGATCTCGGCGGCCACCCGGATCCTCCCCCTCACTCCCGTCCCGGGCGAGGTCGCCGGCCTGCTCGGCGCCATCGACATGCACCCGAAGCTGCACGCCCTCGCCGACCGGAGGCTGCTGCGCGCCGACCCGCGCGCCGAGGTGATCTTCCCGCTCGCCGAGGCGGTCGTGCAGGGCCTCACCGGTGGCTGGACGGGCATCGTCCTGGACGGCGTCCAGCGGATCGTGCAGTGGAGCGAGGCCCGGGCCCAGCTTTCCGCCTGGACCCGCGCCGAGCCGCGGCTGACCGGCGACCCGGAGCGGGCCGTCGCCCGGGCACCGACGACCGAGCGGCCCCGCCCCGTGCCGGACGGCCCGGTCGAGCGGTACGCCAGTTGGGCGCTGGCCGCCGGCGCGGCGGCCGGCGCGGCGGCCTTCCCGGTCGTCGGCGGCAAGCGGGCCGCCGCGCTGGGGCTCTCCTCGCTGCCCAAGGCCCCCGGCAGTGGCCGGGAGGGGTACGCCGCCCAGCTCGGCCGGATGCTGGCCCGACGCGGGGTGATCGCGATGGACCGCACGGTGCTGCGCCGACTCGACCGGATCGACACCGTGGTGTTGGACGCCGCCGTCCTCGGCTCCGGGCGGGGCGTGCTGGCCGACCTCGCCCCGCTGGCCGGGGCGGACATCGGTGAGGTGTCCGGCCGCGCGTTCGCCCTCTTCGACCCGGCGGACCCGGACGGGGCGCGGGAGTCGGACGGCTGGCGACTCGCGCCGTTGGACGGGCCGACCGCCGAGGAGCCCGATGACACCGCGGACAGCCGCCGGCTGCGCGACGGCGGCGGGCTGCTGCTCGGCCTCGCCCACGACGGCACCCTCGCCGCGGTCATCCGGGTGGAGTCCGAACCCGCCCCCGGAGTGGACGCGCTGCCCACCGCCGCCCGGCGGGCCGGCCTGCGTCTGGTGGTGGCCGGTGACGACCCGCGCCGGTACGACTTCGCCGACAGCGTCCTGGCCGGCGGTGACCGGCTGACCGACACGATCCGCGGGCTGCAGCAGGGAGGCGCCGTGGTGCTGGTGGTCTCCGCGGACCGCCGGGCCCTCGCCGCGTCCGACTGCGGCCTCGGCGTCGCCGCCCCGGACGACCTGCCGCCCTGGGGCGCGCACCTGCTGGTCGGCACCGACCTGCGCGTACCGGCGCTGGTCATTGAGGCGGCCGGGGTGGCCCGGCGGATGACCGGGCAGAACATCCGGCTCGCCATGGCCGGCACCGGGCTCGGCGCGCTCGGCGCGTTCACCGCCGAGCGCGAGCAGTTGCCCGGGCGGACGCTGTCGGCGGTGAACGGCGCGGCGGCGGTGGCGTTCGCGCACGGGGTGTGGCGGGCGCGCCGGCTGCCGGACCCCGACGGGGCGCCCGCGCCGACCACCACCGCCTGGCACCTGATGCCGGTGCCGACCGTGCTGCGGCAGCTCGACACCACCCCGGACGGGCTGACCGGCGCCGAGGCGCGCCGCCGGCACGGTGCCGGCCCGGGCGCCCCGCCCGGACCGGGCGGGCTGCTCCGGGCCTTCGTCGACGAGCTGTCCAACCCGCTCACCCCGGTGCTGGCCGCCGGGGCGGTGCTCTCCGCGGCGTTCGGGTCGCTGGTCGACGCCGCCCTGGTCGGCGGGGTGGTGGGCGGGTCGGCGTTGCTCGGTGCGGTGCACCAGCGCAACACCGAACGGTCCCTGGCCGAGTTGCTGTCGCGCACCGCGGTCACCGCCCGGGTGCGCCGCGACGGCGCCGAACAGGTGCTCGTCGCCGAGGACCTGGTCCCCGGCGACGTGCTCGTCCTCGGTACGGGCGACGCGCTGCCGGCCGACTGCCGGGTGCTGACCGCGGACGGACTGGAGGCCGACGAGTCGTCGCTGACCGGGGAGTCGCTGCCGGTGCGCAAGACCGCCGAGCCGGTGGTGGCCGCCGCCGTCGCCGACCGCCGCTCGATGCTCTACGAGGGCACCACCGTCGCCGCCGGGCACGGCACCGCCGTGGTGGTGGCGACCGGCGCCGACACCGAGTCGGGTCGCAGCCTCGCCCTGGCCCGGCAGGCCCCGCCGGCCAGTGGCGTGGAAGCTCGCCTCGGCAAGCTGACCAGCGCGGCGGTGCCGCTGGCGGCCAGCTCGGCGATCGCGGTGGCGGGTGCGGGGCTGCTGCGGGGCGTACCGCTGGCCCAGACGGCGGCGACCGCCGCGAACCTGGCCGTGGCGTCGGTGCCGGAGGGGCTGCCGTTCCTGGTCAGCGCCGCGCAGCTGGCGGCGGCCCGGCGACTGGCCGAGCGCGGCGCGCTGGTCCGCAACCCGCGCACCATCGAGGCGCTGGGCCGGGTGGACGTGCTCTGTTTCGACAAGACCGGCACCCTCACCGAGGGCAGGCTGCTGCTCGCCGGGGTCGGCAACGACGGCGGGTACGCCCCGGTGGCGGAGCTCGACGAGACGTTGCGGCTGATCCTCGGCGCCGCGCTGCGGGCCACCCCGACCGCCGACGACCCGGAGCAGTTGCCGCAGCACACCGACCGGGCGGTCCGCCGCGGCGCCCGGGACGCCGGGGTGGTGGAGTGGACCGGCGCGGACGGCTGGACGGCGGTGGGGGGCCTGCCGTTCGAACCGTCCCGCGGCTACCACGCCACCATCGGGCGGACCGGGGACCGGCTGCTGCTCAGCGTGAAGGGCGCACCGGAGACGGTGCTGCCCCGGTGCAGCGCCTGGCGTACCGACGGTGGCCGGGACGAACCGCTGGACGACGAGGGGCGCAGCGGACTGCACGCGATGCTCGCCGACCGGGCCGGGGCGGGGCACCGGATCCTCGCCGTCGCCGAGTGCACGGTGGACGCCGAGGCGATCACCGACGAGCAGGTGCACGACATGGTCTTCGTCGGCTTCCTCGCCCTCGCCGACGGGGTACGCGAGAGCGCCGCCCCCGCCGTGCGCCGGATCCGGCAGGCCGGCGTGCACACCATCATGATCACCGGAGACCATCCGGCCACCGCCGAGGCGATCGCCTCGGTGATCAGCGCGGACGACGACGACCAGCGGGTGGCGACCGGCGCCGAGCTGGACAAGCTGGACGACGAGGCGCTCGGCGAGCGGCTCTCCCGCACCGACGTGGTGGCCCGCTGCACGCCGACGCACAAGGTACGGATCATCCAGGCGTTACAGAAGTGCGGGCGGACGGTCGCGATGACCGGCGACGGCGCCAACGACGCGCCGGCGATCCGGCTGGCCGACGTGGGCATCGCGCTCGGCCAGCGGGGCACCCCGGCCGCCCGGGCCGCCGCCGACCTGGTCGTCACCGACGACCGGCTGGAGACCATCATCGCCACCCTGGTGGAGGGGCGGGCCATGTGGTCGTCGGTCCGCCACGCGCTGAGCATCCTGGTCGGCGGCAACCTGGGCGAGATCGCGTTCAGCGTGCTGACCGCCGCCGCCACCGGCCGCTCCGCGCTCACCGGACGGCAACTCCTCCTGGTCAACCTCCTCACCGACCTGGCCCCGGCGATGGCCATCGCGATCCGACCGCCCGCCGCCGGCCACGCCGACGACCTGCTCCGGGAGGGGCCGGACACCTCGCTCGGCGGGACGATGACCCGGGAGATCGGCCTGCGCGCCGCCGCCACCACGCTCGGCGCGACGGCCGGCTGGACGCTGGCCCGCTACACCGGCCGGGAACGCCGGGCCGGCACCGTGGCGCTGGTGTCGCTGGTCGGCACCCAGCTCGGCCAGACCGTGCTGGCCGGAGGCACCAGCCCGATGGTGCTCGCCTGCACCGCGGTGTCGCTCGGCGTGCTCGTCACCGTGGTGCAGACCCCCGTGGTGAGCCACTTCTTCGGCTGCACCCCGCTCGGCCCGGTCGGCTGGAGCATCGCGGCCGGTTCGGCGCTCGGCGCGACCGTCGCCAACGGCGCGCTGACCCGACTGGTCGAGCGCTTCCCCCCGCCGTCCGGTTCAGCCGGCGCACGAGGGGTAGGGACGGAGCATGACGGATCGACCTGAGGTGACGTTCGTCGGCACCGCGACGACGGTGCTGCGGATCGGCGGGTTCACCCTGCTGACCGACCCGAACTTCCTGCACCGGGGGCAGCGGGCGTACCTGGGCAAGGGGCTGTGGTCGCGGCGGCGGACGGACCCGGCGCTGACGATCGCGCAACTTCCCACCCTGGACGCGGTGGTCCTGTCCCACCTGCACGGCGACCACTTCGACCGGGTGGCCCGCCGCGAACTCGACCACGGGCTGCCCATCGTCACCACCCCGTCCGCCGGGCGGAAGCTGCGCCGCTGGGGCTTCGACGCCGCCGAGGGACTGGACACCTGGCAGTCCCGGGAACTGCGCCGCGACGGCGCGACGCTGCGGCTGACCGCGCTGCCCGGACAGCACGGGCCGGGGGCGCTGGACCGGCTCCTGCCCGACGTGATGGGGACCATGATCGACCTGGAGCACGCCGGCGAACGCCGGTTCCGGCTCTACGTCACCGGTGACACGCTGCGCCGGCCGCAGCTCGCCGAGATCCCCCGGCGCTACCCCGACATCGACGCGATGCTGATCCATCTGGGCGGCACCCGGATCGCCGGGATCCTGCTCACCATGGACGCGAAGCAGGGCGCCGACCTGGTCGAGCTGATCCGGCCGAAGCTCACCGTGCCGATCCACTACGACGACTACCCGGTGTTCCGGTCACCGCTGCGGCACTTCGTCGAGGAGGCCCGCCGGCGCGGGCTGGTGTCGACGGTACGCACCATCGCGCGCGGCGAAACCGTGCCGCTGACCGGCTGAGCCGCCCCGCGTACGTACGCCGATCGCCGCCGGCCGGCCGGAGCCGGTGGGCGGCGATCGTTGGTGCCGGTCGGTCAGGCCCGCTCGGAGATGGCCTCGATGAGGTCGCCCACCGGGCGCTCGGGCAGCGACCGGGCCACGTCGGCCACGGCCACGATCCCGACGAGTTCGTGCCCGTCGATGACCGGCAGCCGGCGCACCTTGTGCTGGCCCATCGTGCGCAGGATCTCGGCGGCGTCGTCGTCCGCGCCGATGGTGACGGCCTCGCCCTGGGCCAGCTCACCGGCGGTCACCTTCGCCGGGTCCTTCCCCTCGGCGAGGACCTTCACCACGATGTCGCGGTCGGTGACCATCCCCTTGAGTCGGTTGTCGTCGCCGCAGATCGGCAGCGCACCGACGCCCAGTTCGGCCATCCGTCGGGCCGCGGCCCGCAGGTCGTCCTGCTCACGGACGCAGGTCACGTCGCTGGTCATGATCTCGCGTGCGGTCGGCATGATGACACCTCGCTTTCCGGGGGGTTGTCGTTCTGAAATCCCTACCCCCGGCCCGCCGACCCATGCCGTTCAATTCCGGTGGTGCCGTTCCTCCCGCCAGAGCTCGTGCCCCCGCAGCAGCCAACCGAGCCACCACACGCCGAAGAAGACCAAAAAGATCGCGAGGAACACGACGACCGCGAACCCCGCGTCGGCGGTCGACGACAGGCCGGCCAGGCAGAGCGAGAGCAGCATCAGGCCGGGCAGCAGCGGCCGTTCCGACGGATGCCTCATCCGATCCCCTCGCGTCGTCCGGGCCGTCATTCTCGCCCACCCGACGCAGTCCTGTCCGACCCGCGGCGACCTCAGCCGGTCGGCTCCCAGGTGGCCGCGGCGCGGCGCAGCCGGTCGTTGACCGCCCGCCCCACGCCCACGTCGGGCACCGCCTCGGCGAGGATCTCGGTCACCCCGGCGGCGTCGAGCCGGTGCAGCGCGTCGAAGAGCCGGGCGGCCGCCTCCGTCACGTCACCGGCGGGCGAGAGCACCTCGACCGCCGCGTAGCCGTCCGCCGGCCGCTCCTGAAAGGCCAGGAAGCCGCGCCGGGCGCCGTCGCCGGGCGCCGGCACCGCGCCGGCCACCACCCGCAACGGGGTACGCGGGGCGTAGTGCGCGGCCAGCGTCCCCGGCGCCACCGGCTGCCCCGAGCTGCCCGGCCGTACGCTCACCGGCCCGGCCACCGCGATCAGGTCCTCCAGGGCGAGCGCGCCCAGCCGCAGCACCACCGGCTGCGGGCCTCGGGCATCCACGATGGTCGACTCGATCCCGCACCGGGTCGGCCCGCCGTCGAGCACCACGTCGACCGCAGCGCCGAGCCCCTGCACCACGTGCTCGGCGCGGGTCGGGCTGAGCTGCCCGAACCGGTTGGCGCTGGGGGCGGCGACCGGTACCCCGGCGGCCCGGATCAGCGCCCGGGCGGACGGCTCGTCGGGCACCCGCACCGCCATGGTGTCCAGGCCGGAGGTGACGATCGGCGGGATGTCGGCGGGCCGCTCCACGAGCAGGGTGAGCGGGCCCGGCCAGAACCGCTCGGCCAGCGCGGCGACCGCCGGGGGCACCGGCCCGACCAGCTTCTCCAGGTCGGCGGCGTCGGCCAGGTGACTGATCAGCGGGTCGAAGCTGGGCCGGGCCTTGGCCTCGAAGATCCGAGCGGCGGCCCGCGCGTCCAGGGCGTTCGCGCCGAGCCCGTAGACGGTCTCGGTGGGGAACGCGACCAGCCCACCGGCGCGCAGGACGGCGGCGGCCTCGGCGATACCGCTGTCGGCGGGCAGGATGCGGGGGTTTCCAGTGCTCACGCTCCGACGCTAGCCTGCCCCTGGTCAGTGGGATCCCCCGGACCTCCCACCGGTGGTCAGCCACTCGTCCAGCTCGCGCACGTACCGCGGCGCCCACTTCGGGGTCCAGCGCAGGAAGTAGACGCTCATCGACAGGGCGTGGACGGCGTGACCGAGCCGGACCCGGGACTCCCAGTCGTCCGGCAGCGGGCACACCTCGTGGTAAGCCTCGAGGAACACCGCCCGACCCTCCGGGAACTCGTCGAAGATGTGCTCGTCGAGCTTGCCGAAGTCCAGGAACGGGTCCGCGTAGCGGCCGTGCTCGAAATCGAGCAGGCAGGCGATCCGTCCGTCGCGGAGGAGCATGTTCTGGCGCCACAGGTCGCCGTGGGTCAACGACGGCGTCCGTCCGGGGGCACGGCGTCGATGGCGCGGTGGATCGCCCGGGACAGGCCGTCGCGGCCGACCGAGGTGATGTCCGGCGGCGCCTGGACCAGCTGGGAGTCGACGAGGGCGTGCAGGAACGTCCGGACGTCCGGGTACTTCTCGGCGCCGAGCACGTCCCCGAACCACGGGCCGGCGCAGGAGTGGACGCGGCCCACGAGGTCGCCCAGCTCACCGGCGAACCTCAGACGCCGGGCGGCGTCCATCGCCTCCCACGCGTCGTTGGCGGGCGTACCGTGCTGGTACTCCTGCACCAGCAGCGGCGCCGCCAGGGCGGCGCTCCGGGGCACGAAGGCACGGAACCGCACCACGGGGACGCCCCCCTCGGCGGCCCGACGGGTGGTGGCGACGAGCCGTCGCAGGTGCTCGGGGTCGGTGTCCCGTACCGGTGTCTTCACCAGCAGCGGGCCCTCGTCCGTGTCGGCGACCCACTGCCGGCTGGTGTAGCCGGCGTCGAGTCGCCGGACGCCCGCGACCCGGATGCCGGGGCACGCCTCGGCCAGCGCGCTGCGGGCCGCCTCGCTGCCCATCGCGTCCTCGTCGGCGGGCCCGCTACCCCCGGGCCCAGCAGGTCGTGTCATTCGGGGAAGTGTGCCAGCCACCCGCTGCCGCCGGGTGCCGGCTTCCTCCGGCCAGGCCTGGCCCGGCCACGGTTTGACGCTCGGATCAACCGGGCAGAAAATCACGGTGACCGCCGCCGAAGGGCCACCCACCATCGAGTTCATTCGGTCGGGACGCCGTCGGACCGCCGTCGTGGTCATCGGGCTGCTCCTCGTCGTGGGAGCCTCGGTCGCGTTCAACCTCACACGGGGCCGGCAGTGGTGGGATGGGCTCTGGCTGGGGCTGCTGTGTTTCGGGATCTTCGAGGTCTCCCGGCGGGTGGCCCGCCCGCCGGACTCCGGGTACCAGGCCCGGCTGCCCCTGCGGCTCACCCGCGATCACCTGGAGGTGTCCGGTCCGGGCGACATCACCGTGACCATCGACTGGTCGAACATCGCCCGCGCCGAGATCCACGGGGTGTTGGCGGCGTTCCTCGTGATCGAGCCGGTCGACCCCGACCGGACCCGGCCCCCGCTGAAGCGCTGGCAATGGGCGGGACACGGGCAGAGCCGACCCCACGAGATCCTGGTACCGCTCGCCCACCTGGCTCCGGGCCGCGACGTGCTGCGCCGCGAGCTGGCTCGCCGACTGCCCGCCGGCCGCGAGCACCCACCGGCGCCGCGGTGACTGTGGGCGGGCGGAGCATCGGACCGACTCGGTCCGCCCGTCACCGGTCCCACGGAGGAAACGACCTTCCCGGCGGTCCGGGGCGAGGAAGCCGTAGCCGGTGCCGCCACCGAAGTTGAGCGCGTACGGGTCGTCGGGTCCGTGGCCTTCTCCGCCGTCGAGCTGGAAGTGGAACCGCCACGCGATCTCCCTGCCCAAGGACGGCTTGGACGTGGACCAGGAGGCGCAGTTCCGCGCCTTACCTGGTTCGCGTAGTTCCATACTTGCCTGAGCTGTTGGCGGATCTCCTCGTCGGACAGGTTCCGCCCATCCGGGTCCGAGGTCACGGACCGACGTGATACGACTACTTCTATAGTGGCGCGAGGCGGACGTTAGCAGGCGAAAGATGACAATCGGCGGCTTGCGTGGTCTGCTTCGCGGCCGCGAGGGGGAGCTCCTTCTCGACCTGGTTTATGTCTTCGCGCTCGCCCGGATCTCGGAGCGGCTGATCGAGGATTTCACCGCACAGCGGCGGGTCGTTCTGCCGGAACTCGGTCAGACGGCGTTGTTGCTGCTAGCCCTCTGGTTGACCTGGGTCCGCGCGGCGATCATTTCCAGCGCCATCGATCCGCGGAAACGGGCGATCCGGCTCGTGCTCGTCCTGGTCATGTTCGGCGTCATGATCATGGCGGTTACGCTGCCCTTTGCGTTCGGTGATCGAGCCGTGGTCTTCGCGGTCAGCTATGTCGCCCTCCAATTCGGCAAGTGCTTCGTGCTCCTGCTCGGTCGGTACGACCGGGAGCGGCACAGCCCCGCGCGGGCACTCTGCTGGGCAGCGTTATCCGCCGTACCCTGGATCGCCGGGGCGGTTCTCTTCCCGGAGAGTCCCGCGCGCGGGGTCCTGTGGACGCTGGCGTTGGCGCTGGACTACACGGGACTCGCTCTCGGCTGGCCCGTTCCGGGACTTGGCCGCACCCGTATCGACGACTGGAAGCTCACCGGCGAGCACATCGCCGAGCGCTTTCAGCAGTTCATCGTCATCGCGCTCGGTGAGACGATCCTGCTCACGGGGATGACGTTCGCGGAGCAGTTCACGTCCGATCGGGTGGTGCCGAGCGTCGTGTCCTTCGCCACCACGATGCTGATGTGGCGAATCTACTTCCACCGCGCTGGGGCGATGTTTCCCGCCGCCATCGAGGCCATCCCCAGCCCAGCCCGCCTCAGTCGGTCCGGGTTCCACACGCAGCTGACCATCGCGACCGGCATCCTCGCCACCGGCGTCGGCCACGCGCTGGTCATCCATCATCCGGTCCTGCACGGGGATCCGCTGTGGCTCGCGGTCATCCTGGGTGGGCCCGCGCTGTTCCTGGCTGGGCGGGCCCGCCTCGAGTACGAGGTGTTCGCCCGGGTGTCAGCGTCCCGCGTCATCGGACTTCTCGCGCTGGCCGCCCTGGCACCGGTGATGGTCCGCCTGCCGCCGCTGATCGCCACCAGCGCCGCAGCCACCGTGCTGGCCGGGATCGCGGCGTGGGACACGATCCGCGAGCGGAAACACCCGGGTGAGAATGCCTCGCCGCCCAGGTCGACCCGACAGCGACGCTGACCGCGCCGAGGCAGGCGTTGCCGAGCTTGTGACCAGGTCAAGTGGTGTGGTGGAGCCCAGGGGACTCGAACCCCTAACCCCTGCCTTGCAAAGGCAGTGCTCTGCCAGTTGAGCTAGGGCCCCCAGTGGCGACCATTGCCGCCAGGCACGAGCGTCAGCGCAGGTCGGGCGCGGTGGTGGCCTCGTGCCACAGGGCGCGCTCGTCGTTGGAAGCCTTGACCTTCTTGGCCACGACGGCGGCGACGCCGACGATGCCGACGAGGAACAGGAGCTTCTTGACCATGGGAGACCCCTCGCGCTCGACGTGCCGTCGGAACGGTGTGCGGTGGGGCTAGCTGGAATCGAACCAGCGACCTCAGAGTTATCAGCTCTGCGCTCTAACCGACTGAGCTATAGCCCCGCGTGGCGACGAGCAAGGTTAACCCATCGCCTCGTCCGGCCCCAAATCGGGGGTGGCCGTGGCGCTCGCGCCCTCTGTGACCGTACCCGGAGCGGCCGCACATCGGCGACCGCTTTCCCCGGGGCCTCGCCCCGAGATCGCCCCCCGGTTTGCGGCGTGTCGGGGTGTCCCGACGAGCGGACACCCCGACACGCCGCAAACCGGGGCTACCGGGGGCGCCCCACTCGGGAACCGGGGCCGGACGCGGCGACGCCGGGGCTACCGCGATGGCGGCGGCCCCGGCGTCGGTGTGGCTGAGGATCAGTCGCGCTCGGCGAGGGTCAGCTCGATCCCGCCGACCAGGTCGGCGCAGACGTTGTAGACGAACGCGCCGAGCGTGGCGAGGGCGGTGAACAGCACGACGTTGACCAGGCCGATCAGCGCCGAGCTGAGGATCACACCCTTGGCGGTGATCTGGAAGCCGCTGGCGCTCTGCCCACCGCCGGCGTTGACCAGGTCGGTCAGGCTGTCGTTGACGCTCTGGAAGACCCCCATCGCGTCGAGGGCCAGGTAGAGCACCGAGGTGGCGACCACCACGACGATGAAGAGCACCACGGAGACGGCGAAGGCGAACTTCATCACGGACCAGGGGTCGATCCGCTTGAGGTTCAGCCGGGCCCGGCGCGGCCCGCGGGAAGCGGCCGAGCTGACCGAGGTACGCGCGGCGCGTACCGCGTCACCGACCCGCGCGGCTCCGACGGCGGCCGCGCCACCGATGCCCGGCGGCAGGCCGCCACCGTTGGCGGGGCGACCGGTGGACGCCTGACGGGCACCGTCCGGGGACGGCTTGGCGCCCCCGGTCACCTTCGGCTGGGTGCCGGTGGTGGCCGGGGACGTGGCGGCCCCGGCCCTGATCGGCTGGGTCGTGTTGCTCGACTTGGCCGAGGTGACCACCGGCACGGTGGCGGAGCTGGGCGCGTCGGTCCCCGATGTGGGGGCCTGCTCGCTACTCGTCCCCGAGTCGTCGCCGGGCTTGTCCGGTGGCGGTGCCATTCCCGGGGCCCGGGTGAACTTCGGGGCAGGCGCATCGGCGGGGACGGTCGCCCGGCCCACGGCAGCGCGACCGGCCGCGGTTGTGCCGCCCTTGGCGGCCTCCTCGTCGACCGGGTTGGCCGAGGTCCCCGTGTTCCCCGACTTCGCCTGTGTCTCCGTCATTCAACTAGTCCTGTTCGTCAGGCTCGTCGGCATTGCGAGCAATCGCCACGATAGTCACGCCGTCCGGGAGGTCCATCAGCTTGACCCCCATTGTGTTCCGGTCACGCGTACGGCGTACAGGCTTCACCGGAGTCCGGATGACACCGCCGTTGCTGGTGATGGCGAACAGCTCGTCGTCCGGGTCGATCACGACAGCGCCGACCAGACCACCGCGTCGTTCGGTGATCTTCGCAGTCAGCACGCCCTTACCTCCCCGGCCCTGGACCGGGTATTCCTCGATCGGGGTACGTTTCGCGTATCCCCCGTTCGTTGCCACCAGAACGTCCATGCCCTCCCGGACCACCTCCATGGCGAGCAGGACGTCGTCGTCGGTGAAGCGCATGCCGATCACGCCCGTGGTCGCCCGACCCATCGGGCGCAGCGCCTCGTCGCTGGCGTTGAACCGGATCGCCTGCGCCTTCTTGGAGACCAGGAGCAGGTCGTCCGAGGGCGCGACGAGGGCCGCTCCGACCAGCTCGTCCTCATCACGCAGGTTGATCGCGATGATGCCACCGGAGCGGTTGGAGTCGAACTCCTCGAGCCGAGTCTTCTTCACCAGGCCGTTCTTCGTGGCGAGTACCAGGTAGGGCGCCACCTGGTAGTTCGGGATTTCGATGATCTGAGCGATCTGCTCGTCCGGCAGGAAGGCGAGCAGGTTGGCCACGTGCTGGCCCTTGGCCACCCTACTGGCTTCCGGCAACTCGTACGCCTTGGCCCGGTAGACGCGGCCCTTGTTGGTGAAGAACAGGATCCAGTCGTGTGTGGAGCATACGAAAAAGTGGCTGACGATGTCGTCCTGCCGCAGCGTCGCCCCGCTGACGCCCTTGCCGCCGCGCCGCTGGGAGCGGTACAGGTCGACCTTGGTGCGCTTGGCGTACCCGGTGCGGGTGATGGTGACCACCACGTCCTCGCGGGCGATCAGGTCCTCCATCGAGACCTCGCCGTCGAACGGCACGATCTTCGTACGCCGGTCGTCGCCCCACTTCGCGACGATCTCGCCGAGCTCCTCCGAGACGATCCGCCGCTGCCGCTCGGGCTTGGCGAGGATGTCCTTGAGGTCGGCGATCTCGATCTCGAGCTTGGTGAGGTCGTCGATGATCCGCTGCCGCTCCAGGGCGGCCAGGCGGCGCAGCTGCATGTCCAGGATCGCGGTCGCCTGGATCTCGTCGATCTCCAGCAGCCGGATCAGGCCCTGGCGGGCGTCGTCGACGGTGGGCGAGCGCCGGATCAGGGCGATCACCTCGTCGAGGGCGTCCAGCGCCTTGGCCAGACCGCGCAGGATGTGCGCCCGCTCCTCGGCCTTGCGCAGCCGGAACGCGGTCCGCCGGCGGATCACGTCGATCTGGTGCTCGACGTAGTAGCGGATGAACTGGGCCAGGTTCAGCGTGCGCGGCACGCCGTCGACCAGGGCCAGCATGTTGGCGCCGAAGGTCTCCTGGAGCTGGGTGTGCTTGTAGAGGTTGTTCAGCACCACCTTGGCGACCGCGTCGCGCTTCAGGACGAGCACGATCCGCATGCCGGTACGCCCGGAGGACTCGTCGCGGATGTCGGCGATGCCGGCGAGCTTGCCCTCCTTGATCAGCTCGGCGATCCGCTCGGCGAGGTTGTCCGGGTTGACCTGGTAGGGCAGCTCGCTGACCACCAGGCAGGGGCGACCGCGCTTGTCCTCCTCGACCTCGACCACCGCGCGCATCCGGATCGAGCCCCGCCCGGTGCGGTACGCGTCCTGGATGGCGGCCTGGCCGACGATCAGGCCGTAGGTGGGGAAGTCGGGGCCCTTGACGATCTCCAGCAGCGCTTCGAGGGTGGTCGCCTCGTCCGCCTCCGGGTGCTCCAGGCACCACTGCACCGCCGCGCCGATCTCGCGCAGGTTGTGCGGGGGGATCTTGGTGGCCATGCCGACCGCGATGCCCTCGGAGCCGTTGACCAGCAGGTTGGGGATCCGCGACGGCAGGATGGTGGGCTCCTTGGCCCGGCCGTCGTAGTTGTCCTGGAGGTCGACGGTGTCCTCGTCGATGTCCCGCAGCATCTCCATGGCCAGCGGGTCGAGCTTGCACTCGGTGTACCGCATGGCGGCGGCCGGGTCGTTGCCCGGCGAGCCGAAGTTGCCGTTGCCGTCGACCAGCGGGTACCGCAGCGACCAGGGCTGCGCCATCCGGACCAGCGCGTCGTAGATCGCCGAGTCGCCGTGCGGGTGGAACTGGCCCATCACGTCGCCGACGACGCGGGAGCACTTCACGTAGCCGCGGTCCGGCCGGTAACCCGAGTCGAACATGGCGTAGAGGATCTTGCGGTGGACCGGCTTGAGCCCGTCCCGGACGTCCGGCAGGGCCCGCCCGACGATGACGCTCATCGCGTAGTCGAGGTACGAGCGCTGCATCTCGACCTCGAGGCCCACCGGCTCGATCCGGTCGTGCTGCACGACGGCCGCGACGGTTGTCTCCGGGATCTCCGGCTCGTTCGGGATGGACTCGGGAGTATCGGTCACTGTTAACCCTTATCAGACTCAGAGTCGTTTTCGTGCTGTGGATAACGGCTGTGGAAACCGGCCAAGCTGTGGATAACTCTGTGGACCGACGGGTCGGCCGGGGACTGCCCGGCCGACCCGTCCGGTGCCGTCAGATGTCGAGGAACCGCACGTCCTTGGCGTTGCGCTGGATGAACGAACGGCGCGCCTCGACGTCCTCACCCATCAGCACGCTGAACAGCTCGTCGGCGGTCGCGGCGTCGTCGAGCGTGACCTGGCGCAGCGTACGGGTGGCCGGGTTCATCGTGGTCTCCCACAGCTCGGGGTAGTTCATCTCGCCGAGGCCCTTGAACCGCTGGATGTCGTCCGGCCGGGCGTTGGGCTTCTTCTGCTGGCGCAGCGCGATCAGCCCGTCCCGCTCGCGGTCCGAGTAGGCGTACTGCGCGTCGTCGCCCTTCTTGTTCCACTTGATCTTGTAGAGCGGCGGGGCGGCCAGGTAGACGTGCCCCAGCTCGACCAGGGGCCGCATGAAGCGGAAGAGCAGGGTGAGCAGCAGCGTCTGGATGTGCTGGCCGTCGACGTCGGCGTCGGCCATCAGCACCACCTTGTGGTACCGCAGCTTCTCCATGTCGAAGTCGTCGTGGATGCCGGTGCCCAGCGCGGTGATCAGCGCCTGGACCTCGTTGTTCTTCAGCACCCGGTCGATCCGTGCCTTCTCCACGTTGAGGATCTTGCCGCGGATCGGCAGGATCGCCTGGGTCCGCGGGTCGCGCCCCTGCTTGGCCGAGCCACCGGCCGAGTCGCCCTCGACGATGAAGACCTCGGACTCGCGCGGGTCGGTGGACTGGCAGTCGGCCAGCTTGCCCGGCATCGAGCCGGACTCCAGCAGCGACTTGCGCCGGGCCAGCTTGCGCGCCTGCTGCGCGGCGATCCGGGCCCGGGCCGCCTGGGACGCCTTGGTGATGATGGTCTTGGCCTCGGCCGGGTTGCGGTCGAACCAGTCGACCAGCCACTCGTTGCAGACCCGCTGCACGAAGCTCTTGACCGGCGTGTTGCCGAGCTTGGTCTTGGTCTGCCCCTCGAACTGCGGGTTGGCCAGCTTGACCGAGATGATCGCGGCCAGGCCCTCGCGGATGTCCTCGCCGGAGAGCTTCTCGTCGCCCTTGAGCAGCTTCTTGTCGGCGCCGTAGCGGTTCACCACGCTGGTCAGCGCGGACCGGAAGCCCTCCTCGTGGGTGCCGCCCTCGTGCGTGTTGATCGTGTTCGCGAAGGTGTAGACCGACTCGCCGTACGACTCGTTCCACTGCATGGCGATCTCGACCGACATGCCCTCCTCCTCGGCCCCGAACTCGACCACCGTCTTGTGGATCGGGTTCTTCGAGGCGTTGAGGTGCCGGACGAAGTCGGCGATGCCGCCCTTGTAGCAGAAGGTGACCTCGCGCTGCCGGCCGTCCTCCTCCTCGGCGACCCGCTCGTCGAGCAGGTGGATGGTGAGACCGCGGTTGAGGAAGGCCATCTCCTGGAGGCGCCGGTAGATGGTCTGGAAGTCGAAGTCGACGGTCTCGAAGACGTCGGCGTCGGGCCAGAAGGAGACCGCCGAGCCGGTCCGGTCGGTGGTCTCGCCCTTCTCCAGCGGCGACGGCTTGGAGTTGGCGTACTGCTGGCGCCAGACGAAGCCGGACTTGTGGATCTCCACCGCCATCTTGGTGGAGAGGGCGTTCACCACCGAGACGCCGACGCCGTGCAGACCGCCGGAGACCGCGTACGCCTTGCCGTCGAACTTGCCGCCCGCGTGCAGCACGGTGAGGGCGACCTCGACACCCGGCTTCTTCAGCTTGGGGTGGAGGTCGACCGGGAAGCCACGGCCGTTGTCGGTGACCCGGACCCCGCCGTCGGCCAGCAGCACCACGTCGATGGTGTCGCAGTGGCCGGCCAGCGCCTCGTCCACGGCGTTGTCCACGACCTCCCACACGAGGTGGTGCAGACCACGTTCGCCCGTCGACCCGATGTACATGCCGGGCCGCTTGCGAACCGCCTCCAGCCCTTCCAGAACGGTGATCGACTCGGCGCCGTACTCCTGCTTGTCCTGCGCTGCCACCCTCGGCCACTTTCTCGCACCGACCGCGCCGAGGCGCGGGGGCGCGGGTTCGGCGGACAGGACGCGACGTCGGCGCGCACGGACCGGCCCCGGGAACTCCAGGTCACGGATCGCGTACGCCGGTCGCCGCGGTTGCCCGCGGATCGCGATCGGCTCAACCCGACGTGAACAATGATCAAGGGCCCCGGGGGCCCGTGTCCGTCGTTCCGTGTCGGGTCTTCGTCTCTGCGTCAATCTTACTGTGCGCGAACGACAGAACCGCCACTCGGCACCCCTGCGAGGCGTCTGAGACCTCCGTAGCCGGCCGAATCGCGCTGCCCGCGACTCCCCCTACACGCCACGGGGGGTTCGGGGGCGGCTGCCGCCCCCGGATCGGGCCGGACGGTGGGCGGCCAGGGGTCGCGCGCGAACCGGCCGTACCGTAGCTTTGCGGCGCCAGCGGTGTTGGTCTTGATCTTTTCCATCCATTACCGGGACGATCGACCCGATCGATCCGACACGTGCTCACAAGGGGTGACGCCAGATGGGGCTGGACAACGTCGCGGTGCACTGGCCGCGGACCGGCCGCTTCTACGATCCGGTCGCGCCGGCCGAGTTCGTCGATTTCGGCGAGATCGTGGACGTTCCGCAGATTTCCGCACCGACCGCCGCGCTCGCCGAACACATCGCCAAGACGGGCACGGTCCGGGCCACCGCCTACACCGAGCTGGTCGACCTGATCCTCGGGCTGGAGAATGTGCTCTACGCCACTGAGGCGGCCGCCGAGGACGAGGACCCGGTGATCGACCCGGACGGTTGCGCCTGGGTCGCCGGCGGGGTGGAGAAGTTCGTCGTCCAGCACCGGCCGTACGGTGAGGCGGTGACCTTCGAGTCGGTCAGCGAGGTGCTCCGCTCGCTGCTGGCCGACGGGCGGCTGGCCGAGCAGCAGCTGCGCTGGTTGGACAGCCGGCTGGACCGGCTGCGCGACGAGAGCGGCGACCCGCCGCAGTGGGACTTCACCTGCGCCGAGCTGGGCGTGCTCGCCGCCTTCTACCGGCGCTGCGCCGACCGCGGCTTCGCCGTCTACGCCGACGCCTGACCGGGTCGTCCGGGCCGGGCCCGCCGGCCGGATCAGGACGGTGCGCCCGACCCGGCCCGGTTGGTCGCGGCGATCACCTCGGTCAGCACGGTGTGCAGGTGCCGCAGGTCCTCGATCGGCAGTCCGAGCCGTTCGACGATCGCCGGCGGGATCCGCTCCGCGCGGTCGCGCAGGGCCACACCACTGGCGGTGAGCGTCACGGCCAGGCTCCGCTCGTCGGCGGGGTCGCGCTCCCGGCGCACGTGACCGGCGGCCTCCAGGCGCTTCAACAACGGCGACAGCGTGCCGGGGTCGAGCTGGAGCAGCCGGCTCAGCTCCCGCACCGAGAGCGGCGCGTGCTGCCACAGGGCGAGCATGACCAGGTACTGCGGATGGGTCAGGCCCATCGGCTCCAGCAGGGGCCGGTAGACGGAGACGACGCCGCGCGCGGCGACCGAGAGCGCGAAGCACACCTGCTGCTCCAACGCCAGCGGATCCCCGTCGAGCTGGTTGGGCACGGTCGACCTCCTCATCGCCATTGTCATCGTAGCAACGTTTGGTGTACCAATTGTTGGGGCACAAAGTGTCCGGGGTGGCGACGGAGAGGTCGGGCAGGCATGAGCGAGGACGGTAAGGCCGCGAAGGCACCGGGTGAAGGCGGTCGGCTCTGGGCCTGGGCCTACAAGTACCTGGCCGGCCCCGCCGAGGGGGTGCAGGGCGCCGTGCAGGGCGGGTCGACGCAGGCCCGCGAGCTGTGGAAGCAGGACCTGGAGCGGCGCAAGCAGTGGAGCCGCGAGCAGCGGGAGCGCAAGCGCGCCGCCCGCGAGGCCCGACGCGCCGGGCGCTGAGCCCGCTCAGCCGTAGGTGTCCCGCGGCCCCCGGCCGCGGACCCGACGCGGACCCCGCGACCAGGACGGCGCCGCCGGACCGTGGATGTGCAGCTTGCGCACCACGTTGTGGCCCACCTCGCCGGCGATCCGCTTGAGCAGCGACGCCGCGAGCAACCGGAGCTGGGTCGCCCAGGCGGTGGAGCGCGCCTCCACCGTCAGCTCGCCGTCCTCCAGCTTCACCGGCCGGCTGTGCTGGGCGATCTCCGCGCCGACGACCTTCTCCCAGGCGCCGAAGACGGTCGCCTCGGCGGCCGGCTGCTGCCAGCCGCGCGCCTTCATCAACCGCTCCAGCACCACACCGAGCGGCTGCGGGTCGCGCGGGTCCGGGCCCGGCCCGGAGTAGCCGCGCAGCCGCCGCTCACCGCCGCCGTCCCCGCCGGCCACGCTCCTGCGGCGGTTCTTCGCCGCCGACTCCCGGCGGGCCTTCGCCGCGTCCAGCACGGCCCGGGCCAGCTCCGGCCCGGCCACCGCGCCCGGGTCACCCGCCGGCGCTCCGCCCGCGTCGCCGCCCGCCGCCGGTCCGCCGTCGGCACCCGGCGTCCGCGCGCCGGTCGGTCCGCCGCCGGTGGCGCCGGCTCGCCGCCCCCCGGCGTCCGCGCCGCCGCCGGCCGGGCGGGCGGCGTCCGCCTCCGACCCGGTTCCGGCACCCCGGGGAGTACGCGCACCGCGCGCCCCGCCCGAGGCGGTGCGGCGCGGTCCACCCGTCGCCTTCGTCGGCTCACCGGTCCCGCCGGCGCGCTCCGGATCAGTCGACACGTCGCACCGTTCCCTCACCGACCGCGTAGCGGGTGCCGCGCAGGGTCGCCGGCACGTCGTCGTCGACGGCGCAGGTGACCAGGAGCTGTCCGGCCCCGCCGACCAGGTCGGCCAGCCGCTCCCGCCGGCCCGCGTCCAGCTCGGCGAAGACGTCGTCCAGCACCAGCACCGGCTCGATGCCGTCGGCGCGCAGCAGGTCGTACCCGGCCAGCCGCAGGGCCAGCGCGTACGACCAGCACTCGCCGTGGCTGGCGTACCCCTTGGCGGGCAGTGGGCCGAGGGTGAGGGTGAGCTCGTCGCGGTGCGGCCCGACCAGGGTGGTGCCCCGTTCGATCTCCGCCGACCGGGCTTCGGCCAGCGCGGCGGTCAACGCCTCGGCCAGCGTCGCCCGGTCGGTGGTCGGCTCGGTCAGCTCCACCGACGGCCGGTACGCGATGCCCGCCGCGCCCCGGCCGGCGGCCACCGCGTCGTACGCCTTCGCCACGTGCGGAGCGAGCGCGGCGACCAGCTCCAGCCGGCCGGCGAGCAGCTCCGCGCCGTGCTGCGCCAGGTGGGTGTCCCAGACCGCCAGGGTGGAGAGGTCACCACCGCGCGTCCCGCCCGTCTTGCGGGCCAGGTACGCGGTGCGCAGCAGGGCGTTGCGCTGCTTGACCACCCGCTCGTAGTCGGCACGCACCCCGGCGTACCGGGGCTGCCGGCTGACCAGCAGGTCGTCCAGGTAGCGGCGGCGCTCGGCGGGGTCGCCCCGGACCAGCTCCAGGTCCTCCGGAGCGAAGAGCACCAGCCGCAGCGCGCCGAGCACGTCCCGGGCCCGCCGCGCCGGTGACCGGCCCAGCCGGGCCCGGTTGGCCTTGCCGGGGACGATCTCCAGCTCGACCAGGAGCTCCCGGCCCTCGTGGACCACCGCGCAGCGGATCACCGCCGCGGTGGCGCCCATCCGGACCAGGGGGGCGTCCGTGGCGACCCGGTGCGAGTCCAGGGTCGCCACGTAGCCCAACGCCTCGACCAGGTTGGTCTTGCCGACGCCGTTGGCGCCGATCAGGACGTTCGGCCCCGGCTCCAGGTCGACGCCGACCCGCTCGTACGAACGGAAGTCGACCAGTTCGAGCCGGCGGACGTACACAGGTTGTGGATACCGCTCAGCGCTTGCGGACGGCGTGCCCACCGAACTGCTGGCGCAGCGCGGCGACGGCCTTCATCGCGGGAGAGTCGTCCTGCCGGGAGGCGAACCGGGCAAAGAGCGACGCGGTGATGACGTTCAGCGGCACGGCGAGCCGGACCGCCTCGTCGACGGTCCAGCGCCCCTCGCCGGTGTCCTCGGTGTAGCCGCTCAGCTCGGCCAGCTCCGGGTCCTCGTCGAGGGCCCGGTCGAGCAGGTCGAGCAGCCAGGAGCGGACCACGGTGCCCTCGCGCCAGGACTTGAAGACGCCCGGCACGTTGGTCACGATCTCGGACTTGGCCAGCAGCTCGTAGCCCTCGGCGTAGGCGTGCATCAGGCCGTACTCGATGCCGTTGTGCACCATCTTGGCGTAGTGGCCGGCGCCGACCGGGCCGGCGTGCACGAAGCCGAACTCGCCCTCCGGCTTGAGCGCCTGGAAGACCGGCATCAGCCGGGCGACGTGCTCCTGCGCGCCGCCGACCATCAGGCCGTACCCGTTCTGCTTGCCCCAGACGCCGCCGGAGACACCCACGTCGAGGTAGCCGATGCCGCGCTCGGCGAGCCGCTCGGCCCGGGGCGCGTCGTCGCTGAACCGCGAGTTGCCGCCGTCGATGATGATGTCGCCCTCGCCCAGCACGCCGGCGAGCTCGTCGATGGTCGCGTCGGTCACCCCGGCCGGGACCATCACCCAGACGGCGCGCGGCGACTCCAGCTTCTCGGCCAGCTCCGACAGGCTGGCGACGTCGCTCAGCTCCGCGTTGTGGTCGAAGCCGACCACCTCGTGGCCGGCCGCGCGCAACCGCTCACGCATGTTGCCGCCCATCCGGCCGAGTCCTACCAGGCCGAGCTGCATGTGCTCCTACCTCCGTGCGTCTGGGTTGTGCTGGGCGCGATCAGCGGGACACGCGGATCGGCATGATGAGGTACCGGTACCCGGGGATGACGTCCCCATCCTCGCCGGCAGGGGAAATCACCGCCGGCTTGAAGGCGTCGACGAAGGCCAGCTGCGCGTGCTGGGCGCCCAGGTTGGCCAGGCCGTCGATCAGGTACTGCGGGTTGAAGCCGATGGTCAGCGGCTCGCCGGTGAAGGTGGCCTCCATCGCCTCGCTGGCCCGCGCCTCCTCGGTGCCGCCGGCCTCGACCACGAGCCCGTCGGAGCTGAAGCTGAGCAGCACCGGGGTGGTCCGCTCGGCCACCAGGGCGACCCGCTTGACCACCTCGATCAGCGTGCTGACCGGCACCCGGGCCTCGGCGTTGTGGCTGGCCGGGAAGAGCGAGCGCACCGGCGGGTAGTTCGCCCCGTCCAGCAGTCGGCTGGTGGTGCGGCGGGTGCCGCCGGCGAAGCCGATCATGCCCTCGCCGGCCGCGCCCTGGGAGAGCGCCATGGTGACCTGGCCGCCGAGGGGGCCGAGCGCCTTGGCGGTGTCGTTCAGGGTGCGCGCCGGCACCAGGGCGTTGATGCTGATCTCGGGGTCGTCCGGGTGCCACTCCATCTCGCGCAGCGCGAGCCGGTAGCGGTCGGTGGCGAGCATGGCCAGGGTGCCGCCGGAGAGCTCGACGCGGACGCCGGTCATCATCGGCAGGGTCTCGTCCCGGCCGGCGGCCACGGCCACCTGGGCCACCGCGGCGGCGAAGGCGGCGGCGTCGACCGTGCCGGCGCTCTCCGGCATCTCCGGCAGGCTTGGGTAGTCCTCCACCGGCATGGTGGGCAGGGTGAACCGGGCGCTGCCGCAGACCAGCTCCAGGTGGGCGCCGACCGCGGCGATGTCCACCGGCTTGGCCGGCAGCGCCTTGGTGATCTCGGCGAGCAGGCGGCCGGAGACGAGGGCGGCGCCGTCGGCGTCCCCCTGCACCTCGACGGTCACCTGGCTGGAGACCTCGTAGTCGAAGCCGGAGACCTGCAGGTTGCCGTCGGTCACCCGGAGCATCACCCCGGCGAGGACCGGTACGGACGGCCGGTTGGGCAGGCTCTTCGCGGTCCAGGCCACCGCTTCGGCGAGCGCGTCGCGCTCTACTCGGAACTTCATCAATGCCTCCGCGTCGACGTCAGCGACAACTCTCTCATGCCGACCGCTGCCTGCCGTCCCGCCCGACCGTGCGGGTACCCATCGCACCTTAGGGCGCGTGGGCATCGGCTGTGCGCCCGACCCCGTGGATCCAGGTGCCCGGGCGACTGCCGACGGCAGGGGCCGGCCCGATCCACAGGAAGTCCAACGGTGGTGATTGGTTTTTGATTCTTTTAGAAGAGATAACTCATCGTCTTCTTCGCACCTGTGCAAACTGTGGAGAACCCGCGTTCGCCCAGCTCAGGAAGGTTATCCACCGGTGGGTTGGCTGTGGAGAACCGGGGGGTAAACCGGCTCGCCGCTCCACAGGCCGGGTCGTCCCCAGAGTTGTCCACGGTTGTCCACCGGTTGTCCACGGGTAATCCACCGGGTTTCTCCCCAGTGCTGTGGACAGCGCCGACGACTGTGACCGACGTCGTCCCCAGAACCTTCAACAGGCCGTGCACAGGTGGATCGTCGTCGGTGGACAACTTCACCGTCGTCCCCAGGCGTCCACAGCCTCGTCCCCAGGGTTTGTCCACAGTCTGTGGGTAACCGACCCCGGACGTAGCGTGGTTATCCACCGCCTGTGGAACAGGGGATGTGGACAACGAGGCCGCGCTGTGGACAAACATGACGCCGATCCTGGCCCCTCGACCCACTCGAGGGTCAACCGCTCGCCCCTCACCGGCGCTCCGCGGCAGAAAAAAGACGCCCGGCCGTGATCGGCCGGGCGTCCGCGTACCTCTGGTCCGGCGTCGCCGGAGTGGTGTACGACTCAGGTGTTCTGCTTGATCCGGTTGGTCAGCTCGGCGATCTGGTTGTAGAGCGAGCGCCGCTCGGCCATCTGCTGGCGGATCTTCCGGTCGGCGTGCATGACCGTGGTGTGGTCCCGGCCACCGAAGGCCTGCCCGATCCGGGGCAGCGAGAGGTCGGTCAGCTCCCGGCACAGGTACATGGCGACCTGACGGGCGTTGACCAGGACCCGCGAGCGGGAGTGCCCGCGCAGGTCCTCCAGGCTCACCCCGAAGTAGTCGGCCGTGGAGACCATGATCTGGTCCGCGGTGATCTCCGGCCCGCCCCCGTCGGGCATGAAGTCCCGCAGCACCTCCTCGGCCAGCGACAGCTCGACGTTCGACCGGGTCAGGCTGGCGAACGCCGTGACCCGGATCAACGCCCCCTCCAGCTCCCGGATCGAGTTCGACACCCGGGAGGCGATGAACTCCAGCACGTCCGGCGGGGCGTACATCCGCTCCTGCGCGGCCTTCTTCTGCAGGATCGCGATCCGGGTCTCCAGGTCCGGCGGCTGGATGTCGGCCAGCAGCCCCCACTCGAACCGGGTCCGCATCCGGTCCTCCAGCGTCGCGAGCTGGCGCGGCGACCGGTCGGAGGTGATCACGATCTGCTTGTTGGCGTTGTGCAGGGTGTTGAAGGTGTGGAAGAACTCCTCCTGGGTGCGCTCGCGGTTCTCCAGGAACTGGATGTCGTCGATCAGGAGGATGTCGACGTCGCGGTAGCGCCGCTGGAACGCCTGCGTCTTGTCGTCCCGCAGGGAGTTGATGAAGTCGTTGGTGAACTCCTCGGTCGAGACGTACCGGACCGAGCGGGCGTTGCCCAACGTCGTGGCGTAGTGCCCGATGGCGTGCAGCAGGTGGGTCTTGCCCAGCCCGGAGCTGCCGTAGATGAAGAGCGGGTTGTACGCCTTCGCCGGCGACTCGGCCACCGCGACGCTCGCCGCGTGCGCGAACCGGTTCGACGAGCCGATGACGAACGTCTCGAACATGTACTTCGGGTTGAGCCGGTTGCCGCCGCTCTCCGCGCCGCCGGGGCGGCGGTCGTCCCGCCCGCCCGGGCGGTGGTCGGCGTTGGTCCGTCCGGGACCGCTGTCCGTACCGCCGTCGCGGGCCAGGCCGCGCGGACCCTGCCCGTCCCGAGGTGGCCGGGCCTGGTCACGGTACGCGGGCTCGAAGCCGCGGGCGCCGGTGTCCGGCGGGTCGAGCCGCCCCCGCTCCTCGAAGCCCCGCCGCTCCGGTGTGGGGGGACTCACCCGCAGCGGTTCGGCGAAGGCCGCGCCGAAGAGGGTGTCCTGGCCGCCGGTCCGGCTGGCCGGGATGAGTCCGCGGTGTCCGTCGCGGTTCGGCGGCGCGGCCACCTGCTCCGGCTCGCCCGGGCGCTCGGGATACGCCGACTCCGGCTCGTCGTAGGCCGGCCGCCCGGCGGGGAAGTCGTCCCGCCCGGCCGGGAAGTCGTCGCGGGCGGGGAAGTCGTCGCGGGGGACGTCGAACTCGGCCTGGGTGGGCTCGGGGCCGCTGCGGTAGACGGTGCCGGCGGGACGGCCGGCGGCGTCCTCGGCGACCCGCACGGTGACCGCGACCTGTATCGGCCGGCCCAGCCGGCGGGTGAGCGCCTCGGTGATGGCCGGCCGCAGCCGGGACTCGATCACGTCCCGGGTGAAGGCGTCCGGGACGGAGAGCAGAGCGGTGTCCTCGACGATCGCCCGCAGCCGGGTCAGCCGCAGGTACGCGCGCTGCTGCGCGGAGATGATCTCGTCGGCGAGTTCGTCCGTCGCCGCGGTCCACACCGCGGCCAGGTCGGTCGTACCGGCCACCGTCGTGCCACCCCCTCGCCTCTGCTCCCGGCCGCCGCTGTGATCCAGTCGACCGTTCCGGGCCCGCCACCGCGTTCGAGCGGGTGGTGCCTCACCCACCGGGCGACTCGGCGACCGGCATCCACAAGTTATCCACAGCCTGTGTGTACCGACCGATTGTGCCGCCCGCTGGACGCGGGTCGGACCTGCCCCCCTTGTCCGGGGGAGCGCTGAAGCGGGTTCACCGTGCCGAACGATTCACGGCCCTGTCCGGTCTTGCCCACCGGCGACAACCCGGACCGAAGACGCTGACCGCAATCGGGCACGGTAACAGCGACGACCCGGCACCATCAACCGCCGACCCTCCGCGCTTCTTGTCGGCATCAGTGAAAACCGCCGGTTCGGTCGGGGTCGCGGCCCCGCGTGTACCGTCGAGGACCTGTTTGACGGTCATTGCCCCCCTGCGTAGGCTGGAGCGGCTGCTCTGTGGCCCTCTGCTAGGGTGATGGGTGCTTGCTGTCCGCGGTCGCATCCCCGCCTCGCTGAGGTTCCGCACCGTCGGGCAGCACGATCGGAGGCCGCCGCCGAAGGTGGCCCGGACCACCACACGACCCCGGCGATCCCGCGCCGCGGGCGCACGAAAACGGAGAGCCTGACGTGAGCAAGCGCACCTACCAGCCGAACAACCGCCGGCGCGCGAAGACCCACGGCTTCCGGCTGCGCATGCGCACCCGTGCCGGCCGTGCCATCCTCGCGACCCGCCGCTCCAAGGGCCGTACCCGCCTGTCGGCCTGAGGCCGACCGGTCCGGTCCGGGGACGTGGGCAGTCGTGCTGACGGCCGCACAGCGACTGCGGCGCAGCAACGACTTCGCCGCAGCGGTCCGGGGTGGTCGACGCGCCGGTCGTGGCGCGGTCGTCGTCCACCTGACCCTGCCGGCGACCCTCGAGTCCACCGCGACAACCTCGCCGGAGCCGGCGCGGGTCAGCGGCACGGAGACGATCTCCACGCCGACCCGCGCCGGCTTCGTCGTGTCCAAGGCCGTCGGCCCCGCCGTGGTCCGTAACAAGGTCCGGCGGCGGCTGCGGCACCTGGTCCGTGAGCGCCTGGCCGAGCTGCCGGAGGGGAGCACCCTGGTGGTACGCGCCCTGCCCGCCGCGGCCGAGGCGGCGTACCCCCGGTTGGGGGCCGACCTGGACGCGGCCATCGCGGCCGCGCGGGCGCCCCGGGGGCGGCGGTCCCGGTGAGCGGCGGACCTGCCGCGCCGCGGCCGACGAGCCCGGGTGCCCGAGTGCTGAGTGGCCCCATCATCGCGTACCGTCGTTGGATAAGCCCGGCGCTGCCGGCCCGCTGTCGGTTCTACCCGTCGTGCAGTGCGTACGCCCTGGAGGCGGTGGCCGGGCACGGCGCGCTCCGGGGAGCCGGCCTGACGGTCGGGCGGTTGTTGCGCTGCCACCCCTTCCACCCTGGTGGACATGACCCGGTGCCGGAGCCGGGCGGTCGCCGCCGTGCCGATGTGACTGGAGCCTGAGAGTGGATTTTAGTCTCGACTGGATCTACTACGCGATCTCGTGGATCCTGCTGACCTGGCACTCGGCCTGGGACGCCATCGGCGTGCCGGTCGACGCGGTCATCGGCACGAACTGGGCCTGGATCCTGGCCATCATCTTCCTGGTGGTCACCGTCCGGGTGATCCTCTTCCCGGTCTTCGTCAAGCAGATCAAGTCGCAGCGGGCGATGCAGGCGCTCCAGCCCAAGGTCAAGGAGCTGCAGGAGAAGCACAAGGGTGACCGGGAGACGCTCCAGAAGGAGATGATGGAGCTCTACCGGAAGGAAAAGGCCAACCCGCTGATGGGCTGCCTTCCGATGTTCCTCCAGATCCCCGTCTTCCTCGGCCTCTTCCACGTGCTCCGCCGGCTCGACCCGGCCAAGGAGAGCAAGACCCTCTACGGCTGGACCGTCGACCAGTTCGAGAGCGCCTCCGCCGCCAAGATCTTCACCGCGCCGATCGCCGGCAAGTTCGGCTCCACCGCCGACGAGTTGGCCCGCCTCGGCGCCAACGGCACCACGGTCAAGGTCATCGCCGGCATCCTCGTGCTGGTCATGATGGGCACCACATACCTGACCAGCCGCCAGATGATCCTCAAGACCGGCTGGGCGGAGGACCCGCAGCAGCGGATGGTGCAGCGACTGATGCTCTACGGCATCCCCCTGTCGCTGCTGATCTCCGGCGCGATCTTCCCGATCGGTGTGATCATCTACTGGGTCATCAACAACCTCTTCACCCTCGGTCAGCAGCAGTGGGTGCTGCGCAAGTTCCCGCCCCTGGTGACCAACACCAAGGTCGGCAGCGGCGCGCCCCGCAACCCGGTGCAGCCGGCGAAGACCGGCGGCTTCCTCAACCGCGCCAAGCCGGCCGCGCAGGTGCCGGCCAAGCCCGTCGCGCCGAAGGTCGCCGGGCCAAAGCCGGGTGCGAAGCCGGTCAACCCGAAGAAGGGCCGGCCCGCCAAGCGGCAGGGCTGACCCACCGGGCCGCCGTCGGGACCACCGGCGGCGGCCTTCCGGCACTGCGCAGCCGCCGTACGGTCGGCGCCGGGCCGGAACTGCCGCGCCAGGCGCGGTCACGGGCGAAACTGCCCGTACAGACGTGCCCGTGGGCACCGGCCTTCTCCCGCCGGCACCCCGGGAAACCAGCGGACCCGACGGTCCGGCCGAGCGAGTACGGAGATGACACCGTGACCGAGACCAGCATCCCCAGCGCGGAACCGTCCCTCGACGAGGAGAACGTGCCGACCTCCGCCCTCGACGGCGAGGACGAGGCCGAGCAGAACGACACCGAGTCGACCGGCAAGGAGAAGAAGGCCGCCGGCGAGGGCGAGCTCTTCGCGCAGAGCGAGATCGCCGCGGACTACATCGAGGGCCTGCTCGACATCCTCGACTACGACGGGGACATCGACGAGCTGGTCTCCGGCGGTCGTCCGGTCGTCGAGGTGGTCGGCGGCCGGTTGCAGAACCTCGTCGGTCAGCGGGGCGCCACCCTGGAGGCGCTCCAGGAGCTGGCCCGGCTGGCGGTGTTCCGCCAGACCGGCGCGCCGAGCCGGCTGCTGCTCGACGTCGGCGGCTACCGGGCCACCCGGCGCAAGGAGTTGGCCGCGGTGGCCAAGAACGCGGTGGAGAAGGTCAAGGAGCACGGCGAGTCGGTCCGGCTCGAGCCGATGTCCGCCTTCGAGCGCAAGTGCGTGCACGACGTGGTCAATGCCATGAGCGGCGTGGAGAGCGAGTCCGAGGGTGTCGAGCCGAACCGGCGCATCATCGTCCGGCCGGCGGACTGACCTGGTGACACACGACGACATCACGGCGGCTGCCGAATCCGGCCCGGGTGGCACGCCGCCCGGGCCGGCCCCTGTCCGCCCGCTTCCCTCGCCTGAGGACGCCGCCCTGCCGCCCGCGCTGGCGCCGGCGGCGCAGGCGCTCTTCGGTGACCGGCTCGACCTCGCCGCCGCGTACGCGGAACTTCTCGCCACCGACGGCGTGGTCCGCGGCCTGATCGGTCCGCGGGAGGCGCCGCGAATCTGGGACCGGCACCTGCTCAACTGCGCGGCGGTCGCGGAGCGGATCCCGGAGGGCGCCACGGTCATCGACGTCGGGTCCGGTGCCGGCCTGCCCGGCGTGGTCCTGGCGATCGCCCGACCCGACCTCACGGTGACCCTGGTCGAGCCGCTCGCCCGGCGCACCTCGTTCCTGGTCGAGGCGGTACAGCATCTCGGCCTGGCCAGGACGGTCCGGGTGTTCCGGGGCCGGGCCGACGAGGCGGCGTCCGGGGAGACCGGCACCGGCCCGTTCAGCGCGGACGTCGTCACCGCCCGGGCGGTCGCTCCGCTGGACCGGCTGGCCACCTGGTGCCTCCCCCTCGCGGTGCCCAGAGGTCGACTCCTCGCGCTGAAGGGCTCCTCGGCCGCCGACGAGATCGCCGAACACGCCGAGGTGGTCACCCGACTCGGTGGCGGTGAGCCGAGCGTGCACCTCTGCGGCGAGGGGCTCATCGACCCGCCGACGACCGTGGTGGAGGTCGTACGGGAGCGGGTGGTGCGACCGCCGTCGGTCAAGAAGGCGCCGAAGCGGTCGCGTGGCGGCCGCAGGCAGGGTCGCTGACGGCCTCCCACCGGCCGCGCAGGGTGTCGGACGCGACGAGAACGGAGATGGACCCGCCGTGCCCGTCCCCCGTAGGCTGGCCGCGCGTCGATAGTGTGGGGCGGGCGGTTCCCGACCGCTCCCGCCGGGCCGTACGCCTCCGCGGTGTGAGCGCGCGTGCGACCAGTTGACGGGTGCGGACCGACCATCCGGAGCGGGCAGGGATGACAGGTGCATGACGACGACAGGTACGACGATCCACGATTGATCCGCCCCGAGGGCCTGGCCCCCGGCGCGGACGGCGTTTCACGTGAAACCGAGCCCCGATTCCGGGCGCCCGGCGACCAGTCGGAACCGACCGCGACCCGCGCCCCGGACTGCGAGCCCGTCGTGCACCGTGACCCACCGACGGTGGGCGCCGCACGTCCCGGCCCCCAGTCGCGCTCTCCGCTCCCGCCCCTCGACGCCGTCGCTCGACCGGCCAACGTGCCCGCGGACCGCTCGGGCCCGACCCGCCGCAACTCCGGGTCGCCCTCGCGATTCGAGCCGGGCACCGGGGGCAACGTTCCGACGCCCGTGCCGCAACAGCCGCAGCCGAACGCGGTGCCCGACGCCCTGCCCCGGGAACCGGTGCGCGCCGACAAGCCGAGCCCCGCCTCTGGGGCCTCGGCCGTCGACCCGACCGGTCCCACGTACGTTTCACGTGAAACCCCGACGCGCGAAGAGGATGACCCACCGTTGGCTATGGAGGCGATGCGCGCCGTGCAGATCCTTAATCCGAGTGGCGAGGTGAGCATGCCCCGTCCGGAACGGACCCGGGTGATGTCCGTCGCCAACCAGAAGGGCGGCGTGGGCAAGACCACGACCACGGTGAACCTGGCAGTGGCGCTGGCCCTGCACGGCAACCGGGTGCTCGTGGTCGACCTCGACCCGCAGGGCAACGCCTCCACCGGGCTGAACGTCCCGCACCACACCGGGGTGCCGGACGTCTACGACTGCCTGATCAACAGCGTGCCGCTGGAGGAGGTGGCGCAGGAGGTCGAGGGCATCCCCAACCTCTGGTGCGTGCCCGCCACCATCGACCTGGCCGGCGCGGAGATCGAGTTGGTGTCGGTGGTCGCCCGCGAGTCCCGGCTGGCCCGGGCCATCGCCGCCTACCCGGGGCACTTCGACTACGTCTTCATCGACTGCCCGCCCTCGCTCGGCCTCCTGACGGTCAACGCGCTGGTGGCCGCGCAGGAGGTGCTGATCCCCATCCAGTGCGAGTACTACGCGCTGGAGGGGCTGAACCAGCTGATCAACAACATCAACCTGGTCCGCCAGCACCTGAACCCGGCGCTCGAGGTCTCCACGATCCTGCTCACCATGTACGACCGGCGCACCCGGCTCGCCGACGCGGTCGAGCAGGACGTCCGGAACCACTTCGGTGACAAGGTCCTCCAGGCGGTCATTCCGCGCAACGTCCGCGTCTCCGAGGCACCCAGCTACGGCCAGTCGGTGATGACCTACGATCCCGGATCACGAGGCGCCACGAGCTACTTCGAGGCTGCCCTGGAGATCGCCGAGCGCGGCGTCAAGGAGCCGGTGAGCCGGAATGCGTAGTGCGGAAAAGTCGCTGGGAGGCGTCGCATGAAGAACCGTCCCCGTGGCGGTCTGGGTCGAGGACTCGGGGCGCTCATCCCGACCAGCCCGGTGCAGGAGGCGCCGACGAGCGTTGTCTCGCCGGCCGAGGTCGACGACGCGCACCCGACGGTGGAGACGCACGCCGTGGCCCCGCCGGTGACGGCGGTGTCGGTCGAGCCGGAGCCGGAGCTGAGCCCGGTACCGGGTGCCCGCTTCGCCGAGATCCCGGTCGACGCGATCCTGCCCAACCCGAAGCAGCCCCGGCAGGTCTTCGACGAGGAGGCCCTGGAGGAGCTGAAGACCTCCATCCGGGAGGTGGGCTTCCTCCAGCCGATCGTCGTACGCCAGCTCGACGGCGAGAAGTACGAACTGGTGATGGGTGAGCGCCGGTGGCGGGCCGCTCAGGCGGTGGGCCGGGAGAACATCCCGGCAATCGTCCGGGACACCAAGGACGACGCGATGCTCCGGGACGCGCTCCTGGAGAACATCCACCGGGCCAACCTGAACCCGCTGGAAGAGGCCGCCGCGTACCAGCAGCTGCTGGAGGAGTTCGGGGCGACCCACGAGGAGTTGGCGCGACGCATCGGTCGGAGCCGGCCGCAGATCTCCAACACCATCCGACTGCTGAACCTGCCGGCTCAGGTGCAGCGCCGGGTGGCGGCCGGCGTGCTCTCCGCCGGGCACGCCCGGGCGCTGCTGAGCCTCGACGAGCCGGAGGCGCAGGAACAACTCGCCCTCCGCATCGTCGCCGAGGGGCTGTCGGTCCGGGCGACCGAGGAGATCGTGGCGTTGGCGCTCAGCGAGGGACCGGCGAAGACTCCGGCCAAGCGCCGGACCAAGGCGCACGCCCCGGCGCTGACCGACCTGGCCGACCGCCTCTCCGACCGGTTCGACACCCGGGTGAAGGTGGACATCGGCCGGAGCAAGGGCAAGATCACCATCGAGTTCGCCACGGTCGACGACCTGGAGCGGATCGTCGGCATCATCGGTGTCGAGCAGGAGGAGCCCGAGGGCTGATCCTCCCTACCCGTTGTCGGCACCGGCCGCGTCCTCCTCAGGGGGCGCGGCCGGTCTGCTTCTCGGACCTTCCGCCTGGACGAGATTGTGTGGCCCCGCCCGCGCTTGGGCGTCCCGGCGGCCGGGTCGGCCAGGCTGTTGCGAATCAGGTCACCAGGAGTGCGGCGGTTTCACGTGAAACGCTCCGGCAGAGCCGGCGGGGTAGCCCGACATCTCGGGTCCCCTGACGGCGGTTCCAACGGTGCCGTCACCTGTCTTCCCCTCGGCAGGACTGCGGGCACGTCGCTAGGGCGATCGGTTCGAGTCAGGCGATAGCGCCCCGCCGGTACGTGGGACGTGACGTGTCCAGCCGTCCTCGCTGCGGCATACCGCTTCCGCCCGCTCAGAAGCCTGCTGAGCGACCCCCAGGCCGCAGGGTTGGGGCAGGACCTCCTCGCCGCCGACAGGCGACCCAGGACCCTCCCACTGAAATCAGTCCTGGCGCGGCGACGGCAGCCCGATCCGGGTGTGGCCCTTCCCCGGCTACCTGGCGGCAGATGGCGGTTGGTTCGGCGTTGGATCGTTCGGACGCGTTCGCTGCTTCTCTTCGTTTCACGTGGAACAGGGCGGGGCGAGCGATCTCTGGCGCGGGCGAGCGGAGGGGGAGAGAGGCCGCAAGAGGGCGCAGATGGTGGAGCCGCGCCTATGGACACCGGCCCGCGCGGGCGAGGGCGCAGAGGGTGCCGCGGCTGTGGACACCGGCCCCCTCTGCCCGATGGTGGCGCTGGGACCGCCTCCGGACCGACCCTCGCTCACCCCGCCGTCTGAGGTGGCGGCCGCTTCGCTGCCGGCCCACTTTTCGGTCTGCCAGGTCTGTGCCCCTCTCGGCCGTCCAGCGGCCCCGAGCTGACCCGGGTGCTCCCCCTTGTCATTACCGCCCCAGGTGGCGCTGTCGCCCGCTCCGCTCCTGCGGCGAGGGCTAGCGCCTGGCTCCGACCTTGTCCCGAGCGGCGACGTCACCACGGTTCACTCCTGCTCCCCGAGCGGCAATCTCGGTGGGTGCCGTGCGGCGCCCCTGTCCGAGCTGCGGCCCGGAGGCCGGCGCGAACGGTCGCGACGAGCCGTGCGACTTCGTGGTGCGGCGCCGCCGGGACAGGACGAGGACTTTTCGTCGTTTCACGTGGAACCAGGCCGGCCGGTGGCCTCTCCGGCGCGCACCCGGGTTCCAGGCCGCGCTGGCCGCCGCCCAAGGGCCTCCGCCCACTCGCTCCCGGCCTCCTGGCGACTGGCCGGCTCGCCCTGCCCCGGTCCGCCGGCTCGGTCCGCGGCTCGGCCCGCCGGCGGCCCGCCGGCTCGGCACGGCCCGGGTTCGCACGCATGCCCGCACGCCGCCCTCGCCCGCACGACCTCACCACGCCCCGCCCCGTCCACTCAGGCGTAGCCGGCCGCCCTGCTCACCTCGACCCAACCGCTCACCGCTGACCCCGGTTCACCAACTCGTCGCACGCCGTCTCCGCCCGGCGGGAGAGCTTCCCGTCGACAGAACTGCCGCCCGAGGCAGCAGCCGAGCGCCCTGCCGGTCGTTAGGAGAGACGGGCCTGGGAACCCTGTGACGAACGTTGTGGAGGAGCCGCATGGTTATCCACAGGCCTTGTCCACAGGCACCCCCCGTTTCACGTGAAACCGCGCGTAAAACAGTGCCCTGACCTGTGGATGACGGGGTGTGTTGGTGATCTCATCAGCCTGTGGACAACCTCGCCCCGACGCCCGCCGACCGCTCTCCGTGAGCCCTCGGAACCGCATGGGGCGACCTCATGATCGCCCCTCCTCAGGGAGGGACAGCGGTCGCTCACTCGGTTAGGGTCAGCGTCGTGCACGACACCCCTCCCTCAGTCCCGGACTTCACCCAGTGGCCCTCGTTCCCCTTCGAGGGCGACCTCCGCGTCAAGCACCTCGAGGATCCGGTCCCGGTCGAGCCTCCCCGCAAGGGTGAGGGGCACCGGGAATGCACCGCCTGCAACGCCCCGGACGACGCCTACATCTGGGTGGGCGAGCGATGGCGGGTTCGCGCCATGGACCGGCCGACCGGCCTGCCGATGGTGCTGATCCTGGAATCCCGCTCCCACCTCGACCTGGGCGATCTGCCCAACCTGCTCGCCGCCGAGCTCGGCGTGATGACGGTACGACTGGAGCGCGCCATCCGGTCGCTGGACGGCGTCGCCCGGGTCCACGTGAACCGCTGGGGTGACGGCTCCGCCCACCTCCACATGTGGTTCCTGGCCCGCCCGTACGGCCGGCTCCAGTTGCGCGGGACCTTCCTCTCCCTCTGGGACTCGATCCTCCCGCCCATCTCTGAAGCTCAGTGGCGGGAGAACCTGGCCCTGGTCGCCGCCTGGCTGGCGGAGTTCGGCGGGCGTCCGCTGGCCGAACCACCCCGCATCCAGTGGCAGGCGCCGTCGAGCTTCTCCGCGCAGTCGTCCGCGCAGGCGGCCGCTGCCGAAGAGGAGCCCGTCTCGGTGATCGAGGCGGACGAGGAGATCCCGGTACCGGCGGACGACGAGGGCGACACCCGGGACGCCTCCGACACCGGTAGCACCGAGACCGATCCCGAGGACGACGCCGACCCCGACGGCCACGCCGAATCCGAGGACCACGCCGAGAGCGAGAACGCCGGCGGGACCGAGGACGCCGACGAGGCCGAAGAGGCCGACCGGGACACCGGGGACGAGGCCGACGACGCCAGCAGCATCGAGGATGCCGGGAACGAGGAGCGGGCGCCGATCCCGGACGGCGGTTCGACCCGCTAGCCCCGACGGGCCGGCCCGGAGTCCTCGACGCCCGGGCCGGTCGCGTGGGTCGGCCGCGCGGCCACCGCCGGCGGGAGACGCGTCAGGAGCGGCGGGCGGCGGCCCGACCGACCAGCGTCCCGAGCACCCGCCCGAAGTCCAGGCCGGCGGCCTGGATCGCCAGCGGCAGCAGCGACGTCTCCGTCATGCCCGGGGACACGTTGAGCTCCAGCACGTGTGGCCTGCCGTCGGAGTCGACGATCAGGTCCACCCGGGAGAGGTCGCGCAGCCCCAGCGCGCTGTGCGCGGCGAGGGCCACCTCGGCGACCGTGCCGGCGACGGCCGGGTCCAGCCGGGCCGGCGCGTGCCAGGTGGTCCGGCCGGCCGTGTAGCGCGCCGCGTAGTCGTACACGCCGTTGCGCGGCACGATCTCCACCGGCGGCAGGGCCTGCGGCCCGTCACCCAGGTCGACCACGGAGACCGCCACGTCCATGCCGGGCACGTACCGCTCGACCAGCGCGGTCGAGTCGTACGCGAAGCAGCCGACCATGGCGGCCGGGAGTGCCGCGGCGTCCCGGACCACGGCGGCGCCCAGGCCCGACCCGCCCTGCGCGGGCTTCACCATCAGTGGCAGGCCCAGCCGGTCGACGATCCGGTCCAGCACCGCCACCGCACCCAGCTCGGAGAAGCGGTCGTGCGGCAGGGCCACCCAGTCGGGCGTGGGGATGCCGTTCTCGCGGAGCACCGCCTTGGCCGACGGCTTGTCCCAGGCCAGCCGGGAGGCGCGGGCGTCGCAGCCGACGTACGGAACCCCGCAGAGGTCGAGGACGCCGCGCAGCGAACCGTCCTCCCCGGTCGCGCCGTGCAGCGCGATCACCACCGCGTCCGGCGGATCGGCGGCCAGCGCGGGGAGCAGCGCCACGTCGGCGTCCCGCAGCTCCGCCTCCACCCCGACCGCGCGCAGCGCGTCGAGCACCCGGCGGCCGGAGCGCAGCGAGACGTCCCGTTCGTACGAGAGCCCACCGGCGAGCACCAGCACGTGCAGGTCGGTGATGGCGGCAGGGTCGGTCACGAGGGATCGCTCGGCGGAGGTGACAGCCATCCCGGAATCATGCCAAGTCGGGTCCCGGCGCGTCCGCGCCGCCCTGCCGGCGACGGCCGGCCGGGCTGACCGCGCCGAAGACGCGCCGCATGGCGATGTCCTGCTCCATCACGCCGGCCAGCCGGCGCACCCCCTCGCGGATCCGCTCCGGCGACGGGAAGGAGAAGTTGAGCCGCATGTTGCCGGTCCCGGAGCCGTCGGCGTAGAAGCCGGTGCCCGGCACGTACGCCACCCGGGCGGCGATGGCGCGCGGCATCATCGCCTTGGCGTCCAGCCCGTCGGGGAGGTTCGCCCAGACGAAGAGACCGCCGGCCGGGGTGGTCCAAGTGGTGCCGGCGGGCATCAGGTCCTCCAACGCGGCGAGCATGGCGTCCCGCCGCTCCCGGTAGACCTCGCGGTAGACCTTCAGCTGCTCCCGCCACGGCATGGTGGAGAGGTACGTCGCCACGGCGGCCTGCGCGTAGCCGCTGGGGCAGAGGATCTGCGCCTCGCTGGCGATGACCAGCTTGTCGCGGACCGCGTGCGGGGCGAGGATCCAGCCGACCCGCAGGCCGGGGGCGAAGGTCTTGGAGAAGGTGCTCAGGTAGAAGACGCCGTCGCGGCGGCGGGCCCGCAGCGGCGCGGGCGCCTCACCCTCGAAACCGAGCTGGCCGTACGGGTCGTCCTCGACCACCAGCAGGCCGGCGCGCTCGCAGATGTCCAGCACCCGCTCGCGGCGCTCCTCGCTCAGCGTCACGCCGGTCGGGTTCTGGTAGGTCGGGATGGTGTAGAGGAACTTCACCCGCCGGCCGGCGCGGGCCAGGTCGGCGATGGCCACCTCCAGCGCCTCGGGGATCAGCCCCTCGTCGTCCATCGGGACGTGCGCGACCTGGGCCTGGGCGGCCTGGAACACCCCGAGCGCGCCGACGTAGGTCGGGCCCTCGGCGAGCACCACGTCCCCCGGGTCCAGGAAGAGGCGGGCCACCAGGTCGAGCGCCTGCTGCCCGCCGACGGTGACCACCACGTCCTCGGGTGACGCGCCGCAGGCCGCGTCGATCCCGGAGAGCGCCATCACCTCGCAGATCCGTTCGCGCAGCTCCAGGGTGCCCTGGCCGATGCCGTACTGGAGGGTGGTGACGCCGTGCTCCGAGCCCAGCCGGCCGAGCATCTCGCCGACCGCGTCGAGCGGCAGCGCGGCGATGTACGGGGCTCCACCGGCGAGCGAGACGACCTCCGGCCGGCTGGCCACCGCGAAGAGCGCCCGGATCTCCGAGGCGGTCATCCCGCGGACGCGTCGGGCGTACCGGTCGGTGTAGTCGTCGAGCGTCGTGCCGGTCATGACATCACCTCGATCGGGTGTCGGTCGGGTCCCGGCCGGTGTGGTACCCGCGGTGCCGTCGACCATGGCGGCGCGGGACGCCGGTCACCCGATCGTAGTCGGGATCGGCGCCGCCGGCCGTCACGACTTCGGGCGGGGTCCACATCCCGGGCCGGCCCCCCGAGTCGGGTGGCTGTTCGCGCGTCCCCTCCCGTACGGTCGGTTGGCGGCGTACGATCGCTCGTCGGGGGCAGGAAGCCGCGCTGGTTCCACCTCCGAGCCTATTGTGGGGATGCGCCAATGTCGCGACGTCTGGTCAGTCTGACCCTCGACACCTTGGAAGACCTGCCCCGCCCGTGCCGGCAGTGCGTCTACTGGGAGCTGGACCCGGTCTCCGCCGACCGGGCCTGCGCGGCCGGTGATCCCGGGCTGGAGAAGGAGGCCTGGGTCTCCCAGACCCTGCTGGAGTGGGGCTCCTGCGGCAAGCTCGTCTACGTCGACGGCATGCCCGCCGGTTTCGTCATGTACGCCCCGCCGGCCTACGTGCCCCGCTCGATGGCCTTCCCCACCTCCCCCGTCTCCGCCGACGCGGCGCTGCTGATGACGGCCAACGTGGTGCCCTCGTTCGCCGGTGGCGGGCTGGGCCGGATGCTCGTGCAGGGTGTCGCCCGGGATCTGACCAAGCGCGGCATCAAGGCGATCGAGGCGTTCGGTGACGCGAAGTTCGGCGACGGGGACGACGCCACCCGCGCCTGCGTCGCCCCGGCCGACTTCTTCCTCTCGGTGGGCTTCAAGACCGTCCGCCCCCACCCGCGCTACCCGCGGCTGCGGCTGGAGCTGCGCACCGCCCTGAGCTGGAAGTCCGACGTCGAGTACGCGCTGGAGAAGCTGCTCGGCTCGATGAGCCCGGAGACGCTGCTGCGCCCGGTACGCCCCGCCCCGGCCACCCGGTCCACCGCCGGCTGATCCGCCGGCGGGACACGACGGCGGCTCAGTCGACCACCGCGCCGGCGGCCACCACCGCCCGCAGCTCGCTCACGTCGATCGAGCCGGTTGGCACGTCCCGCTCGATCGGGAAGAACATCCGCTGTACGGCGGCCACGATCGCCTCCACCACCCGGTCCCGGAACCGCGGGTCCACCAGCCGTTCCCGGTCCTTCGGCGAGGTCAGGTAGCCGACCTCCACCCGTACCGCCGGCATCCTGGTCAGCCGCAGCAGGTCCCACGCCTTGGCGTGGGTACGGCAGTCCCGCAGCCCCGTCCGGGCGACGATCTCCCGCTGCACCAGCCCGGCGAGTCGCTCCCCGGTCGCCGAGTTCACGCCGTTGTCGGTGCCGTAGTGGTAGGTGGCCACACCTTCCGCCTCCGGGTTGGCGTGCCCGTCGGTGTGCAGGGAGATGAACACGTCGGCGCCGAGCGAGTTGGCCAGCTGCGCCCGTTCGGTGTCCGGCAGGCAGCTCTCCGGTGCCGGGCCCCGGGTGAGCTGCACCCGGACGCCGGCGGCGGCGAGTCGTCCCTCCAGCCGGCTGGCCAGGTCGTGCACGATCTCCGCCTCGATCCAGCGCAGCGGCCCCTCGGGCACCACCACCCCCGGGTCGGTGCCGCCGTGGCCGGGGTCGATGACCACCGTCCGTCCGACCAGGGTGGGCCCGGACTGCCGGATGGCGTCGGACTCGCGCAGCCACTGCGGTCGGCCGCCGACCACCTTGCGGCCGAGCCGGCGCAGCGCGCTCATGGTGTGCGGTCCGCAGGAGCCGTCGGGCTTGAGCCCCACCTCGCGCTGGAACTGGGCCACCGCCCGGGAGGTGCGGACGCCGTAGATGGCGTCGGCGCGACCCACGTCGTACCCCATCTCGAGGAGGCGTTCCTGGAGCGAACGGACGTCCTCGCCGGTGAGGGGTTCGGGCACCGCGTGGTAGAGGGTGCGGGCGCCCAGCCGCCAGCGGGCGGCGTCCAGGGCGCGCCAGGTCTCGGCGCCCACCCGCCCGTCGACGCTGAGCCCCCGGGACTGCTGGAACGCGCGGACGGCGCGTTCGGTGGCGACGTCGAACTCGTCGCCGGTCGATGACGGGAGCAGGTCGAGGCCGGTCAGGACGGTGCGGATCTCCGTCACGGCGGGTCCACGGTCACCGGGTCGGATCGGACGCACGCACGACCCCCTCTGCTGCTGCCTGGTCGGGCGCCACGCTCTCCTCACGCCCACCGGGACTTGCGACGATGGCGCTCTCCGCCGAGCGGATGCCTACGGAGCGTACCGTGGCCGGTTGCCGGCCGGTCCGGGTTCGCGCAGGTCACCGCCGCTGGAAAGACGAAACCCCGCACCCGGTCGGGTGCGGGGTTCCGGTGTCGCGGTGGCTCAGAGCGCCGACTCGATCAGCCGGACCAGCTCGCCCTTGGGCTTGGCACCGGCGATCGACTGCACCGGCTCACCGTTCTTGAAGATGGTCAGGGTCGGCACGGACATCACCCGGTAGGCGCGGGCGGTCTCCGGGTTCTCGTCGATGTTGAGCTTGACGATGGTGACCTGGTCACCCATCTCGCCCGCGATCTCCTCCAGCAGCGGCGACACCTTGCGGCACGGCCCGCACCACTCGGCCCAGAAGTCCACCAGCACCGGCTTGTCGGACTTCAACACGTCGGTGTCGAAGTTCGCGTCGGTGACGACCTTCGTTGCTCCCACTATGACCCTCCTCAGACGTTCGGTTCGTGTCTCTCAGCCCTGGATCGTGGCGATGAAGCGCTCGGCGTCCAGCGCGGCGGCACAGCCCGTGCCGGCCGCCGTGATCGCCTGCCGGTAGGTGTGGTCCACCAGGTCACCGGCGGCGAAGACGCCGGGGATGCTGGTGCGGGTGCTGGGCGCCTGCACCTTCACGTACCCCTCGCCGTCGACCTCCACCTGGTCGCGGAAGAGCTCGCTGCGGGGGTCGTGGCCGATCGCGACGAAGACGCCGGTCACGTCCATCACCTTGGTCTCGCCGGTGTGCACGTTGCGGACCCGGACCCCGCTGACCTTGCCGTCCTCGCCGAGGATCTCCTCGACGGTGCTGTTCCACTCGACCTTGATCTTGTCGTTGCCCAGCGCCCGGTCGGCCATGATCTTGCTGGCCCGGAACGAGTCGCGCCGGTGGACGATGGTGACCGAGTCGGCGAAGCGGGTGAGGAAGCTGGCCTCCTCCATCGCGGAGTCCCCGCCACCGACCACCACGATGTTCTGGCCGCGGAAGAAGAAACCGTCACAGGTGGCGCAGGACGACACGCCGTGGCCGAGGTACTCCTGCTCGCCGGGGACACCCAGCGGCCGCCACGCCGAACCGGTGGAGAGGATGACGGCCCGGGCCCGGTAGGCGGTCTCGCCCACCCACACGGTGCTCACCGCGTCGGAACCGATCTGGCCGGTGTCCTTCAGCTCCACCCGGGTGACGTCGTCGGTGAGGAACTCCGCGCCGAACCGCTCGGCCTGCTTGCGCATGTTGTCCATCAGCTCGGGGCCGAGGATGCCGTCGGCGAAGCCGGGGAAGTTCTCCACCTCGGTGGTCGTCATCAGCGCGCCACCGGACTGCACGCCCTCGATGACGAGGGGCTTGAGATTGGCACGGGCGGCATAGACCGCCGCCGTGTAGCCGGCCGGCCCGGAGCCGATGATGATCAGGTTGCGGACCTCGTCCACTGCCGTCTCCCGATGTGTGTGTTCGCCATCCGTACCGGCTGAACTGCCGCCGGGACGATGCCGATCCGAGTGCCGACCGTTCAGCGACGGCGGCGACTGACTTGCAGAACGTCATCGTACGAACCGGGGATTCCCGAGCCGGTCGTCCGGTGGGTCACGTCACGCGGCGGCGGACGCCCGTGGCCGCGAACTCACCCTACCCGCGCCTGCCACCGGGTGTCCGCGCCGGAGCCCGGTACGCCGCACTCCGCCCCGGTCACCCAGGTCCAGTGTTGCCCGGACGGGTCGGCGAAGCGGACCACCAGCGCCGGCTCCCCCCGGAAGGAGGCGTAGTCGACCAGGTCCACGGTGACCGGCCCACGGCCGTGCTCGGCCGAGATCTCGCCGAGGCAGACGTCCAACGCACCCCGGTCGCTGAGCCGGTCGAGCCCGTTGGCGAAGGCCGGACGCCTCCTGTCCGGCGCCCCCTCCACCGAGCCCACTCCCGGCTGCGGGCCGGGACCGGCGCTCGCGGCCTTCGGCAGCGCCGACCGGGACGAAACGCCGGCCAGCGTCTCCGGGGTCCAGTCGGTGCCGCTGCGCCCGGGCTCGGTGGTCAACCGGAACGGCGCGGCGGCGTCCTCGGCGGACGGTCCGGCCATCGTCGTGGCGGCGGTGTCCGCGGTGCCCGAGTGGTCGAGCAGCTGGCCGATGCCGAGGCCGCCGGCAACCAGCGAGGCCGCGGCGAGCGCGACCGGGCCGGCGAGTCGGGACCAGCGCCGGCGCCGCCGCCCCGGTCCGGCCGCGCCGGTGCGCCCGTCGTCCGGCCGGGACCCACCGGTACGCCGTGCCGCGCCACCGGCCTGGGCCGGTACGCCGGGAGGGGTCGGTCGGGCGTCGTGCCCGACCCGGTCGGTGCCCGCGAGCGTGGCGTCGGCGGGAGCGGCCGGACCGGCGCCGGCGAGCGCCGCGGTGAGCCGGTCGAGCACGGCGAGCGGCATCTCAGGCGCCGGCTCGGCCCAGGCGGTGAGGTCGGCGCGGACCAGGGCGACCGCGGGGGCCAGCTCGGCGTACGCCTGGGCCCAGGCCGGGTCCGCCTCGACCAGGCGGGCGACGGTCACCTCGTCTGGGGTGCCGGCCAGGGCCCCACCGACGTAGTCGGCGAGCAGGTCGTGGTCGACCTCCCTGAATTCCCGGGCCGTCACGTCTCCTCCTGGTGGGCATCCTGCCGGGACCGCCCCGACCCCGATCCGACGCCTTCCGGGGCCCGTCGGTTCCCGACGGTGACGCCCGGCACGTTCCGAGCGGGGTCGCCGACCGCCGGGCCGCCGGTCGAGCCGGTGCGCAGATGCCCGAGCAGGACCGCCAGCCGGGCACGGCCGCGGGCGCAGCGGCTCTTGACCGTTCCCTCCGCCACCCCGAGGATCCGGGCCACCTGGGCGACCGGGTAGCCCTGCACGTCGACCAGCACGAGCGCGGCGCGCTGCTCGACCGGCAGCGCCGCGAGGGCCTGCCGGACCACCAGGGCGGTGTCGTGGTCGGTGGCCGGGGCGGCGGGTTCGACCCCGCCGGTGAGCCGGCCGTCCTGGTCGGTGCGCGTACCGTCCGGCAGTGGCACGGTCGGATGGGCCTGGCGCCGCCGGATCCGGTCCAGGCAGGCGTTCACCACGATCCGGTGCAGCCAGGTGGTGACGGCGGAGTCGCCGCGAAACCGGCCGGCGGCGCGGTGGGCGGAGAGCAGCGCGTCCTGGAGCGCGTCCGCCGCCTCCTCGCGGTCGCCGAGCGTACGCAGCGCCACCGCCCAGAGGCGGTCGCGGTGCCGGTGGAGCAGCTCGGTGAAGGCGTCCCGGTCACCGGCGACGTGCGCCCGGAGCAGCTCGATGTCGCTCGCCTCGGCCGGCGGTACGGCACGCGGGGTGACCACCGGCGCCGGGTCGCCCCCGGCCGCCGGGTCGGGCGTCCCCCCACCGCGACCGGCCATCACCACGTCCGGGGGAGGCGGTGCCGGGGTCGCGCCGGGGGGATCACGAGCCCTGGACCGTGATTTCCTGCACGCCGAGCTTCCAGCCGTCCCCGCTGTCCTTCTCCGGCAGTTCGGTGATCCAGAAGAGCAGGTAGCGGTACGTCTTGTCGGCGTCGAAGCCGTTGAAGGTCATCTTGGTGCCGTCGTGCTCCTCGAACGGCTGCCCGATCCGGGTCGTGTAGGCCGCCTTGAGCTGCTTGTCGCCCGTGGAGCTGGACGCGAAGTCGCTCTCACCGGCGAGCAGTTCGGCGGAGGCTCCGGTCGAGGAGAGGACCGCCTGCAACGACTTGACCGTGCGCGGCTGGCCCAGGTCGATCCAGATCCCCATGCCCTTCTTCAAGCCGCCGAACTTGCCGTTGTTCCGGTAGCTCTGGGTCTCCCAGCCCTCGTCCTCGTCGCCGTCGATCACCTTCTCGGCGTCGCGCACCTCTGCGCGGTCCCCGCTGTCCGGGTCGATGATCCGGACGTCCTCGATGTTGAGCTTGCGCACGGCGGGCGCGGGGGCGCTGGCCGCGCTGGACGGGGCGCTGTTGGTCGGCCGGGCCACCGGCTCGGTGTCGGGCGACTTGTCGTCGCCGCCCAGGGCGCTGATGCCGATGAGCAGGCCGACCAGGGCGACGGCCAGCAGGCCGGCGATGCCGATCGCGACCTTGCGGCCACCCGCGGCGGCCAGCGGCGAGGGATCGTCGCCGGGGTCGGCGGTGAAGCGGATCGTGCCGGTCTGGTCGAGGAAGTGGTCCTCGGCCGGGATGTCGAGCCGGCCCAGCTCGGCGGCGAGCACGTCCGACGACGGCGGGGCGATCTCGGCGTCGAGCAGGTCCATGGTCAGGTCGTCGAGGTAGGCCGGTACGCCGGCCCGCACCTGCCGCGGGGCGGCGATCGCGCCGCTGGCGTCGCGGACCGCGTCCGGGATGGCGGCACGGCCGTGGCCGGCGGTCGCGCCGTGCAGCGGGGCCTCGGCGTGCGGCCAGTGCCCGGTCAGCGCGAAGTACAGGATGCCGCCGACCGCCCGGATGTCGTTCTCCTGGCTGTCCGCGCCGTCGGTCCGCGCGTCGGCCAGCACCACCCGGGAGTCGTCGCTGATCATCACGGTGCCGGGGTGCACGTTGCCGTGCACCATCCCGGTCGCGTGCACGGAGGCGAGCGCGCTGGCCACCGCGTTGCCCACGGCGGTGGCGCGGGCCGGGTCCAGCGGACCGTCGGCCACCAGCTCCCGCAGGGACCGACCGTCGACCCACTCGCGCACCACGTACGCGCGGTCGTCCTCGTCGATCGCGTCGTAGACGCCGACCAGGTTGGGGTGGATGACCCGGCTGGCGGCGACCGCCGCCTGGAGCATCTCGGTGGCCGAGTCGCCGCCCGGGTAGCGAAGCACGACCGCCACCGGCCGGCGCAGGATGACGTCGACTCCGCGCCACACCAGTCGCCCGGCGCTGTCGTTGTTGATGTGCTCGACCAGTTCGTACCGCTCGGCGAGGATCTCACCGGCCGTGGGAGCACCGAAGGTCATGACGGGCGGAGCAGTCTCCTCCGCCTCCTGACCCTCGCCGACCTGGGTCACCAGTCCTCCCTCGGTGATCGTGTCGATCGATGGACCCGCGCTGCTGGGCATGTGGCTTCCCGCTCCGCCTTGAAGGAACCGGCCGACGGCGTCGACGCGAGCGTCGGCCACCTGCCGCATCCGTCGAGTGCGACCTTACCCGGACTGGCCGTCATACCGACATGTCATCTTCCCGCCGGTGCCGACCAGGTGCCGGGTAAGGAGCACCTTGTCCGGTTACTACCCATCTCGGCCACGATGCTGGCACATGTACAGGCCAATCTAGAGGCTGACCGCAAGTAGCCGCCGGAGGGGCCCACCCGGGAGTGGCGATCCGACAACCCTGTGCCGACTTCCCTCCGAACGGCCCATCAAGCTCAGCCGTACGGTTGGTTGTCCACAGGCCGATCCGGTGGCTGACCGGGAAATCGCCCGGTTATCCACAGGCGTATCCCCAGGCTGGTGATCCTCGTTCACACTCCGTGCCGGACTGCCCCGGGAGCCCGGCACGGGCCACCGTCGCGCAGCGTCAGCGCCCCAGCCGCCGGCGCACCATCCCGACCACCTCGGTGATCTCGCCGATCCGCAGCACCATGGCCAGTCCCAGGTACGTCGCCCCGATGACCGCCCCGCCGATCACCAACTGGAGGGCCGCCGCCAGCCAGCCCAGGTCGGCCGGGTCACCGGGCAGCAGGTTGACCACCAGCAGGCCGACCAGCGCCGCCCCCAGTGCGGCGACGACCACCTTGCCCATGGTCCGCATGATGTCGCCCAGCCCGATCCGGCCGACCCGCGGCCGGAGCAGCAGCGCGGAGACCACCGCCGCCGCGACGTACGAGAGCGCGTTGCCGAGCATCATGCCCGCCGCCGCGAAGGCGGGCGAGAAGACGACGAAGAGCCCCACCTGGAGCAGCACCCGCAGCGCCACCACCGGGATGTTGACCAGCGCCGGGGTGCGGGTGTCCGGCAGCGCGTAGAACGCGAAGGTGAAGAGCTGGCTGACCGCGAAGGGCACCAGCCCCACCGCGGCGACCAGCAGCACGGTGGAGGTGGCGCGGGCGTTCTCGGCGTCGAAGGCGCCGTACTGGAAGACCACCCGGGAGATCGGGCTGGCCAGCACCGCGTAGCAGACCGCCACGGGGGCGAGCACCGCGGTGACCATCCGGGTGCCCCGGGACAGGTCGGCCGTCACGTCGCGGAACCGGCCGTCGGCGGCGGCGGCGCTCATCCGGGGCATCAGCGCGGTGATGATCGAGACGGCGATGATGCCGTGCGCCATCATCAGCAGCAGGAAGACGTTGTTGTAGATCAGGATGCCCGCGCTGTCCTCGCCGGCCGCCCGGGTCAGCAGGTTGACCACCACGAAGAGGCCGAGCTGGTTGACCGCCACGTAGCAGAACATCCAGGCGCCGAGCCGCGCCAGCTCGCTCAGCCCCAGCTCGCGGAAGTCGAAGCGCCACTTCCAGCGGAAGCCCACCTTGCGCAGCGCCGGCAGCAGGCCGGCGGCCTGCACCGCCACGCCGAGCAGGGTGCCGCCGCCGACCAGCAGGATCTGCCCGGCGTCCAGCTCGCCCGGCTTCAGCGCCCTGGCCCCGTAGATGAGGATGTAGAGGCCGAAGACGCCGATGACCACCAGGTTGTTCAGGATCGGCGCCCACATCGGCGCGGCGAAGTGCCCCCGGGTGTTCAGCACCGCGGCGATCAACGCGCTGACGCCGGTGAAGAAGAGCATCGGCAGCATCAGGAACGACAGGCTCGTGACGAGCTCGGTGTAGTCCTCGTCCTTGCCGCTGGCGTAGAGGGCGGTCAGCACCGGCGCCGACGCCACCGCGATCAGCGCGGCGGCGGCCAGCGTGATCACCGCCAGGCTGAGCAGCCGCTGGGCGTACGCCTCGCCGCGGTCCGGGTCGGCCTTGCTCCGGCGGACCAGCACCGGGATCAGCACACTGGTCAGCACGCCGCCGAGCAGGAACTCGTACACCTGGTTCGGCAGGAACTGGGCCGTCGTGTAGGCGTTGCCGATCAGGTTGCCCAGCGCGGCGCCGATCATCAGGTTCCGGATGAAGCCCGTACCCCGGCTGACCAGGCTGCCGATCGCCATCACCGCGCTGTTCGCCGCGGCGCTGGTCTCCCCGACCACCTCCGGCGGGGGCGCGGTGGCCTCCACCCCCGGCTGGTTCAGCGGTTCGGCGGAGATGAAGGTCGCCCCGTCGGTCGGCGGCATGGCGCCGTCCGGCGTGGCGTTCGCGCTGCGGTAGAGCCCGCCGCCCATCTCCAGCCTCCAAGGGGTACGTCGGAGCCGGACGCCGGCTCGCACGTGGAAGACCTTAGTCAACCTCGACCTCTTACCCGCGCCCGGCGGATCAGTTGCCGCACCCGCCCGATAGGCTGGCGATCCCATGTCCGAAGCTGCCTCCGCATCCCACGCCGGCGACCGCCGCGAGCTCACCGTCGTGCAGCGCAACGCCGTCGCCGAACTGCTCCGTGTCTCCCCGGTCGCCGACGAGCTGGGCCGCCGGTTCGCCGCCGCCGGGCACGAGCTGCACCTGGTGGGCGGTTCCGTGCGCGACGCCCTGCTCGGCCGGCTCGGCGACGACCTGGACTTCTGCACCGACGCCCACCCCGACCAGACCTTGAAGATCATCAAGGGCTGGGCCGAGTCGATCTGGGAGACCGGCCGGGAGTTCGGCACCATCGGCTGCCAACGCGACGGGCTGCGCCTGGAGATCACCACCTACCGCGCCGAGGCGTACGACCAGGTCAGCCGGAACCCGATCGTCGAGTACGGGACCGACCTCGACGAGGACCTGAAGCGGCGGGACTTCACCATCAACGCGATGGCGGTCAGCCTGCCCGACCACCGGTTCACCGACCCGCACGGCGGCCTGGACGACCTCGCTGCCAAGGTCATCCGTACCCCCGGCACGCCCGGGGAGTCCTTCGGCGACGACCCGCTGCGGATGCTGCGGGCGGCCCGCTTCGCCGCGCAGCTCCGCTTCACCGTCCACCCGGACGTGCGCGCCGCGATGACCCGGATGGCCGCCGACCTGGACCGGATCACCGCCGAGCGGATCCGCGACGAGTTCACCAAGCTGCTCTCCGGCGCCGACCCCATCACCGGGCTGCGGCTGCTGGTCGACACCGGCCTCGCCGAGCGGTTCCTGCCCGAGCTGACCGGCCTCAAGCTGGAGATCGACGAGCACGCCCAGCACAAGGACGTCTACGAGCACACCCTGACCGTGGTCAGCAACGCCGTCTCCTTCGAGGAGGACGGCCCGGACTTCGTCCTGCGGATGGCCGCGCTCATGCACGACGTGGGCAAGCCGGCGACCAAGGCGGTCGGCTCGGACGGTCGGGTCAGCTTCCACCACCACGAGGTGGTCGGTGCCCGGTTGACCAAGGTCCGGATGAAGGCGATGCGCTACCCCAAGGACGTCACCGCGCAGGTGGTCGCCCTGGTCGCGCTGCACCTGCGCTTCTACGGGTACGGCCGGGGCGAGTGGACCGACTCGGCGGTGCGCCGGTACGTCACCGACGCCGGCGACCTGCTGACCCGGCTGCACAAGCTGACCCGGTCGGACTGCACCACCCGCAACCGGCGCAAGGCGGCCCAGCTGGCGGCCGACTACGACGCGCTGGAGGAGCGGATCGCCCGGATCGCGGCCGAGGAGGACCTGGCCCGGGTCCGCCCCGACCTGGACGGCAACGCGATCATGGAGCTGCTCGGCGTACCGCCCGGTCCGGTGGTGGGGCGGGCCTGGCAGCACCTCAAGGAGCTGCGCCTGGAGCGGGGCCCACTGGACCGGGACTCCGCCGAGGCGGAGCTGCTGCGCTGGGCCCGCGAGCAGGGCATCGTCGACCAGAGCTGACGACGCGGGCGCCGCCCCGACGGACGGCGCCCGCGTCGTGGATCAGCGGGTCTCGACCGCGCTGCCGTCGACCGCCGTTTTTCCGTTGCCCGCCGACTGCGAACCGGCGGCGGAGGCCGAGCCGAGCCTGGCCAGCAGGCCGGGCAGGTCGATGCCGGTGAGGTCGGAGCCGAGCTGGAGGCCCTGCGCGACGTTGCCGGCCACCGACCTCGTCAGCGACGACGCGCCGTCGGTGGAGATCACCGTCATCTTGTCGATCGCGCCGATCGGGGCGCTGGCCGCCTCGACCACCTGCGGCAGCACCTTGACCAGGAGGTCCAGCACCGCCGCCTCGCCGTACGCGGCGAACGCCTCGGCCTTGCGGGCCATCGCGTCCGCCTCGGCCTGACCGCGGGCCAGGATGGCCGCGGCCTCGGCCTGGCCCTCCCGCTCGACCGCCTCGGCGATCGCGGAGCGCCGCCGCTGCTCGGCCTCACCCTCCTTGGCGCCCTCGACGGCGTTCGCCTCGGCCAGCGCCGCCCGGCGGGCCCGCTCGCCCTCACCGGTGAGCCGGGCCTGCTCGGCGGCGGCCTGGGCGGCGGCGATGACGGACTGCCGCTGCGCGTCGGCGTTGAGCACGGCCGCGTTGCGAGCCGCCTCGGCCTCCTGCTCCACCTTGTAGCGGGCCGCGTCGGCCGGCTTGCGCACCTCGGTGTCGAGCTGGCGCTGCTTCAGCTCGGCGTTGCGCTCGGCCACCTTCTGCTGCTCGGAGAGGATCGCCTGGTCCCGTTCGGCCTGGGCGAGCGGTCCGGCCGCCGCCGACCGGGCCTTCGCGGCGTCGATCTCGGCCTGGATGGCGGCCTGCTTGAGCGACAGGTTCCGGTTCGCCTCGGCGATCGCCTCCTCGGCCAGCAGCCGCTCCTGCTCGGCCTGCTGCCGGGCCCGGGCCTCGGCGATGGCCGCGTCCTTGAGCACCCGGGCCGCCTCCGGCCGCCCCAGGTCCTGCAGGTAGGAGCCCTCGGCCAGGATGTCCTGGAGCTGGAAGGTGTCCAGCACCAGCCCCTGGTTGGTCATCGAGTGTTCGGCCTCCTCGGCGACCGCGCTGGCGAACGCGGCCCGGTCCCGGATGACCTCCTCCACGGTGAGCCGGCCGACGATCGAGCGGAGCGCGCCGGCGAGCACCTCCCGGGTGAAGTTGTCGATCTCGTCCTGCTGGTGCAGGAAGCGCTGGGCGGCGGCGCGGATCGCGTCCTCGGTGCCGCCTACCTTGACGATCGCCACGCCGTGGAGGTCGGTGCGGATGCCCTGCTTGCTGACCGCGCCCCGGATGCCCACGTCGATGCGGCGGCTGGACAGGTCGAGCGACTGGAGCTTCTGCACCACCGGCAGCACGAAGACGGAGGCCCCGAGGACCACCTTCTGGCCGGACATGTCGGTGGAGCGACCACCGTCGGCGGTCTGCGTGGTCCGGCCCTTGCGCCCGGTGACGATGAACGCCTCGTTCGGGCCGGCGACCTTGATCCGGGAGAGCACGAAGAGCACGAGGACGACGACCAGCAGGACCGCGCCGCCGACGGCGATGACAAGGGGCATGGGCAGTTTCCGTCTCTGGGAGGAGGTGGAGTGGGGGTCAGTAGGTCTCGACGTGGACGCTGGTCTCGCTCAGCGCCTGCACGACGAAGATCTGCGCGCCGACCGGGATGGGATGGTCGGCGCGGGCGTTGAGCTTCACCGGCTGGCCGGCCACGCGTACCCGGACCTCGCCGTAGCCGGTGGCGGGCACCGGGGTGACCACCAGGCCGAGCGCGCCGACCAGGTGGTCGCGGGTGGGCGTGGGGTCGGTGGGCATGTCCCGCGCCGCCCGGCCCAGCCGGGACGCCAGCCACGCGGCCGGCACCGCGGCGACCGCGCCGCCGGCCACCGCCGCCGCCACCATCCCCGGGGTACCCCCACCGAGCAGTTCGTTGACGATGGCGGCGCCGAAGCCGAAGGCCCCGAGGAAGCCGGCGACCGCCTCGACGGAGAGGGGACCGTCGACGTCCAGGTGACCGAGGTGGAGAAGTTCGGTGCCGAGCAGGGCGAGGGCCATCACGGCGACGCCCGCCCCGCCGATGATCAGAAAAATGAGAGTCCCCGTGGCCACGACCTGCACGGTATCGACGTCGCGCAACGTCCTCAGGCGCCTGTCAACGGTGGTGTCGTGACGACGACACGGTGGCGTATCGACCGAAAAGATGAGGCGCGGTGCGGTGATGGTCGTCCATGATGGCGGGGCATCCCGTCGCATCCTGCAGGTCATCGATCGCCGATGCCGACGGACGCCCGTCCGACCGTCCACAAGGGGCGCTCGACGACCAACGGGGAGATCTATCTGTGAAACGCCGTGGCGTGATTCGCCGCTCGGCGGTGGCCGGCCTCATGCTCGCCTCCGCTACGGTCCTCGTCAACGCCGGCACCGGTGGTGCCGCGATGGCTGACCCCTCCGGCCTGCCGACCAAGGGCAAGACCGGTGCGGTCAAGGCCGCCGAGGTGGTGCCGGACCGTTACATCGTTGTCCTGAAGAACAAAAAGGCCACCCCCAAGCAGGTCAAGGCGGCCGCCGCCGCGCTGGCCAAGGAGAACGGCGGCACCGTCCGCCGGGTCTACAAGAAGGCGATCCACGGTTACTCCGCCACCATGTCCCGCAAGCAGGCGGACCGGCTGGCGGCCGACCCGGAGGTCGCGTACGTCGAGCCGGTGCGCCGCTTCTCGCTCAGCGGCACGCAGAGCGGCCCGCCGTCGTGGGGCCTGGACCGGATCGACCAGGTCTCGCCGAAGCTGAACGGTTCCTACTCCTACCCGAACACCGGCGCGGGTGTCACGGCGTACGTCGTGGACACCGGCATCGACTTCGCCCACCAGGACTTCGGTGGCCGGGCGACGTCCGGGTACGACGCGATCGACCTGGACAACGACGCCCAGGACTGCCACGGCCACGGCACGCACGTCGCCGGCACGGTCGGCGGCACCATGTACGGCGTGGCCAAGGACGTCAACCTGGTCGGCGTCCGGGTCCTCAACTGCGAGGGCTCCGGCACCACCGAGGAGGTCGTCGCCGGGATCGACTGGGTGACCACGAACGCGGCCAGGCCCGCCGTGGTCAACATGAGCCTCGGTGGCCCCGCCGACCCGGTGATCGCCAACGCGGTCAGCTCCTCCATCGCCAGCGGTCTCACCTATGTGGTGGCGGCCGGCAACGAGGCGTTCGACGCCTGTCAGTTCAGCCCGGCCAACGTGTCGTCCGCGATCACCGTCGGGGCCACCGACAAGGTCGACTACCGGGGCTGGTTCTCCAACTACGGCAAGTGCGTCGACGTCTACGCCCCCGGCGTGAGCATCGTCTCTGCCGCGATGGGGACGACGAACGGGTCCGCCTCGTACAACGGCACCTCCATGGCCAGCCCGCACGTGGCCGGCGCGGCGGCGCTGCTGCTCCAGTCGAACCCGTCGTGGAGCCCGGCGCAGGTCCGCAACACCATCGTCACCAAGGGCCTCGCCGGCGCGGTGCACAACCCGTGGGGCGCGACGGACCGGCTGCTCAACGTGGCGGCCACGGTCTCCCCGGCGCGCAGCTCGCACGGCCTGCGGGCGCGCTCCAACGGCAAGTTCGTGCAGGCGGTCAGTGCCGGCACCCTGCCGCTGGCGGCCAAGGGTGGTGCGCTGGGCGGCTGGGAGAAGTTCGACATCGTCGACGCGGGCAGCGGCCTGGTCGGATTCCGGGCCCGGGCCAACGGCAAGTACGTCAGCGCCACCGGCGCGGGCAGCAAGCCGCTGATCGCGAAGTCCACGGCGATCAGCACCTGGGAGAAGTTCCAGCTGATCAACAACACCGACGGCACGGTGAGCATCAAGGCCAAGGTCAACGGTAAGTACGTGACCGCGCCGAGCAGTGGCGGTGCGCTGATCGCCAGCAAGACCACCGCCAGCACCTGGGAGAAGTTCGACGTCGAGGCGCCGAACCCGATCGTCAGCATCAAGTCGGCGGCCAGCGGCAAGTACGTGAAGGCGGCCAGCGGCGGAGCGCAGCCGCTCATCCCGGCCTCCTCGACGGTCGGCACCTGGGAGAAGTTCGAGCTCGTCGACGTGAACGACGGCTTCTTCGCGATGCGCTCGCTGGCCAACGGCAAGTACGTCTCCGCCGCGGGTGCGGGCAGCAAGCCGCTGATCGCCTCCGCCTCCTCGGTCAACACCTGGGAGGTCTTCGACTTCGCCTGGTACCGGGGCGACGGGTCGATCTGGCTGCGGGCGTACGTCGACTGGCAGGCGGTCAGCGCGGGCAGCGCCGGCACCAGCCAGCTCATCCCGAACAAGAACTTCGACGACTTCGCCGAGGACTTCGGCCTGTCGGCGGGTGAGCGCTACTTCGTCAACCCGGCCTGATCCAGGCCGCCGCACCGCCCCGGCGCCCGTCGGTGCCGCCCCTCACCGGGCGGCCCGGCGGGCGCCGTCCTTCCCGCCTCGTCGCCCGTCGGTGGGGCCGGGGAGAATGGGCGGATGCGCTGGACCGTGCTCGACACCCCGATCGGCGAGTTCTCGGTGGCCACCGATGCCGGCAGCGTCTGTGGGGCGCACTTCGGGCGGGTGGCGTCGGCGGCCGAGGAGCCGTCGGACGAGCTGGCCCGACGGGCGGTGGCGGAGCTGCGGGCGTACTTCGCCGGCGAGGCGACCGACTTCGGTGTCCCGGTCGAGATGCCACGCGGGTCCGACTTCGAGCGGGCGGTGTGGCGGGAGATGACCCGCATCCCGTACGGGGAGACGCTCACCTACGGCGAGGTGGCCCGCCGGGTGGGGGACGCCGGGGCGGCCCGGGCGGTCGGGGTGGCCTGCAACCGCAACCCGGTCCCGGTGATCGTGCCCTGTCATCGGATCGTCGGGGCGGGCGGGAAGCTGGTCGGCTTCGGCGGCGGCCTGGACCGCAAGGTGAAGCTGCTGGAACTGGAGGCCGGGGTGGCCCTGCGCCGCGCCTGGTCCTGACCGGGACCCCCGGAACGGGCCCGGGCCCGACCGAATGGCCGGGCCCGGTTGTTGCTGGTGGTCAGCGCGTCAGCGCTCGACCTCGCCGGCGATGAAGGCCTCGACGGCGGCGTGCGCGTCGTGGTCGGCGTACTGCACCGGCGGGGACTTCATGAAGTACGACGAGGCCGACATGATCGGGCCACCGATCTTGCGGTCCAGGGCGATCTTCGCGGCCCGGACGGCGTCGATGATGACGCCGGCCGAGTTCGGCGAGTCCCACACCTCGAGCTTGAGCTCGGCGTTGAGCGGGGTGTCACCGAAGGAGCGGCCCTCCAGGCGGATGTACGCCCACTTGCGGTCGTCCAGCCACGGCACGTGGTCCGACGGGCCGATGTGCACGTCGCTCTTGCTCATCTCGTGCGGGATCTGCGAGGTGACCGACTGGGTCTTCGAGATCTTCTTCGAGACCAGGCGGTTGCGCTCCAGCATGTTCATGAAGTCCATGTTGCCGCCGAAGTTGAGCTGGTACGTGCGCAGCAGCTCGACACCACGGTCCTCGAAGAGCTTCGCCAGCGCGCGGTGCACGATGGTGGCGCCGACCTGGCTCTTGATGTCGTCACCGACGATCGGCAGGCCCGCGTCCTCGAACTTCTTCGCCCACTCGGGGTCGGAGGCGATGAAGACCGGCAGGGCGTTGACGAACGCGCAGCCGGCGTCGATCGCGGCCTGGGCGTAGAACTTGTCGGCCTGCTCGGAGCCGACCGGCAGGTAGGAGACGACCACGTCGACCTGCGCGTCGCGCAGCGCCTTGGCCACGTCGACCGGCTCGGCGTCCGACTCCTCGACGATCTCACGGTAGTACTGGCCCAGGCCGTCGAAGGTCGGACCGCGCTGCACGCTGACGCCGGTCGGCGGCACGTCGCAGAGCTTGATGGTGTTGTTCTCGCTGGCGACGATCGCCTCCGCGAGGTCCATGCCCACCTTCTTGGCGTCCACGTCGAACGCCGCGACAAACTCCACGTCGGAAACGTGGTAGTCGCCGAAGGTGACGTGCATGAGACCCGGGACGCGGTCGTTCGGGTCGGCGTTCCGGTAGTACTCCACGCCCTGAACGAGGGACGAGGCGCAGTTACCCACACCGACGATGGCGACGCGGACGGAGCCCATAGCGTCTGCCTCCTTCTTCTTCATCACGGCCGCTCTTTCCTGGACTCTCCAGGCGGAGGCGGGCTGTTGTTGTCTCGTCGGCCGCCGGCCGTCCCGGGTTGCGGGACCGTCGGGGCACGGCCGGAGCGCTCGTTGGCGATGAGCTCCTCCAGCCAGCGGACCTCGCGCTCACAGGCGTCGAGCCCGTGGCGTTGCAGTTCCAGGGTGTACGCGTCGAGGCGCTCGGCCGCCCGGCCCAGCACGTCACGAAGACCTTCGCGACGCTCCTCGATCGTGCGGCGGCGACCCTCCAGAATGCGGAGTCGGGTCGCCTGGTCGGTCCGGGCGAAGAACGCGAAGTGCACCCCGAAGCCCGTGTCGTCGTACGTCTCGGGCCCGGCCTGCGCGATCAGTTGGGCGAAGCGTTCCTTGCCCTCCGCGGTGATTTTGTAGACCACCCGACCTCGTCGGCTGGTCAGCGCGGGAACCTCCTCGGCGGTCGCGGGTGTCTCGGCGGCCTCGGTGATCCATCCCGCCGCCTGCAGCCGGCGCAGGGTCGGGTAGAGCGAGCCGTAGCTGATCGCCGCCCGGATGGCGCCGAGCTTGGCGGTGAGCTCCTTGCGGAGTTCGTAGCCGTGCATCGGTGACTCCTGCAGGAGGCCGAGGATGGCGAGCTCGAGCACGGGCCATCCCTTCCCACCTCCGGCAGCGGAGTCAACCGCCGCGATGTATCGGACCGATACATCGCACGTTAGTACCTCATCCGCGATCAGGGCAAACCTTCGTTCCGGGAGCTGTTGGTGACGGATCGTGACGGTGGTCGCCTCGTCCGGCCGGACCGCGTACCCTTCTCCGCATGCGTACGCAGCGCCAGGTGGTGGACTACTCGCTCCAGAAGCGGGCAGTGCTGCGTGAGCTCCTGGCCGGCCGCGTCGGCACGTACGACGTCTGCGACGCCTCGCCGTACCTGAAGAACGCCGCCCGGTTCCACGGTGAGCCGACGGAGCAGCGCTGCCCGATCTGCCGGAGCGAGAACCTGACCCACGTCCACTACATTTACGGGGACGAGCTCAAGCAGTCTGCCGGCCAGGCGCGCACGCTGGCCGAGTTGCCCGTGCTGGCGATGACGCTGCGTGAGTTCCAGGTCTTCGTGGTGGAGGTGTGTCTCGGCTGTGACTGGAACCATCTCGTCGAGCAGTTCCTGCTCGGCCGGGACGGGCTGGCCGAGGGGGGACCGGAGCAGGGTGCGGTGGGCGGCGTGAGCGCGCCGGGCGCCGGGCCGGCCCAGGGGCGAAGGCGAGAGGCGCAACGGTGAATTTGGCTGGACCGGGCGATCCCGGTGCCGTCGACGACGGGCACCACGACCGGCAGCTGAACGGCCTGATTGGTCCGATTGATACGGATATGATGACGCGCCCCGGCTCCCGCCGGGGCTTCGCGTCGCGTGTGTCAACTCACGGCAACCCGGTGGTGGCGCCCCCGCGTCCCACCGCGACCGGCAGGGTGTGAGGAATGAACTCGTACGGCGATCCCAGTTCCCCGCGTGCGCGGGCTCAGGTACCGGGTTCGAACGGTGGCCCCGGGCCGCGGTCCGACGACGCGTACCCCGGCTCCGGCGGGGAGGCCCGCGGCGCGGCCCCGGCCGGCCGGGCCTCGGTCGGCGGCGCGCCCGCCGGGCGGGCCTCCGCGTCGGTGCCGCCGCGCGCGTCCGGCGCGGCCGGCGCCGCCTCGGTGGGCCGGGCGGGACCGGGCCGGGCCTCCGTGCCGGTCTCCCCGGCCCCGGTGGGCCGGGCCGGCGCGGGCCGCGCCTCGGTGCCGGTCTCCCCGGCGCCAGCTCCGGCCGGCCGGGCCTCGGTCGGGGTGGGCTCCGCCGGCCGTGCCAGCGTCGGCTCGGCGGCCGTCGGTGGCCGGGCCGCGGTGGCCCGGGCCGGCGTCGCCCCCGTCTCCGGCGGGCCGGGTGGCCCCACCGGGCCGGGCGGACCGGGCGGTGGTGGCCGCGGTGGCGGTCGTCGGCCGGGTGACCCCGACGCGGTGGCCCGGGCGAAGAAGCGCAAGCGGGTCAACATGCTGATCGCCAGCTTCGCGGTCTTCATCATGCTCGCCGGCGTCGGCGTGGTCGGCTTCACCTACTACTCGACCACCGTGGTGCTGCCGAACAAGGTGCCGCTGCCGCTCTCCACCACCGTCTACGCCAAGGACAACAAGACGGTGCTCGCGAAGCTCGGCAACGAGAACCGCACCTTCGTCACCATCAACGACATCCCCAAGCCCGTGCAGCACGCGGTCGCCGCCGCCGAGGACCGCAAATTCTACGAACACTCCGGCGTCGACTACGTGGGCATCGCGCGGGCCGCCTGGAACAACCTCTCCGGCGGTGACAAGCAGGGCGCCTCGACGATCACCCAGCAGTACGCCCGCAACGCCTACGAGAGCCTCAAGGACGACTCGTACGCCCGGAAGGTGAAGGAGGCGATCCTCGCCTCCAAGCTGAACGACCAGTACTCCAAAGAAGAGATCATGCAGCACTACCTGAACGTGATCTACTTCGGTCGGGGGGCGTACGGCATCGAGGCGGCGGCGCAGACCTACTTCGGCAAGCGCGCCAAGGACCTGGACGTGGCCCAGGGTGCGGTGCTCGCCGCCCTGATCAAGCAGCCGGTGGCCAGCACGGACCCCAACGGTCACAAGGGGTACGACCCGGCGGTCAACCTCCCCGCCGCGCAGGAGCGGTGGACGTACGTCCTCGACGGCATGGTCGCCAAGGGCTGGCTCAACGCGGCGGAGCGGCCCGCCGCGTACCCGAAGGTGCTCAAGCCCAGGGAGGACGGCGCCGGCTTCGGCGTGAAGACCCCCCGGGGCAACGTGGTCAACTACATCCGCGAGGAGATGGAGCAGTGGGGTCTCTGCACCAACTCCCAGGCGGAGGGGAAGCGCAGCTGCTCTGACGAACTGCGCGACGGCGGCTACCGGATCCAGACCACCATCGACCCGAAGCTCCAGGCCGCGGTCGAGAACACGGCGATGCGGAAGAAGGGGTCGGAGCTCTACGACCAGCCCAAGAACCTGATGGCGGCGGTGGTCTCCATCGAGCCGAAGACCGGCCGGGTGCTCGCCTACTACGGCGGTGACAGCGGCGCCGACCTCGACTACGCCGGCAAGAACACCGACGCCAGCGGCAACCTCACCGGTGGTCACCCCCCGGGCTCGTCGTTCAAGGTCTACACCCTGGCTGCGGCCATCAACGAGGGCATCTCGGTCAAGTCGCACTGGGACGCCACCCCGTTCAAGCCGGAGGGCTACAAGAACCCGGTGCAGAACGCCGGCCGCGACGTCAACAGGACCTGCGGCAAGTGGTGCACGTTGGAGTACTCCACGGTCGAGTCGTACAACGTGCCGTTCTTCCACGTATCGGAGAAGATCGGGCCAGACAAGATCATCGACATGGCGAAGGCGGCGGGCATCACCACCATGTGGACGACCCCCGCCAAGGGCTCGCCGAAGCCGGTGAACCTGCTGAGGAGCAAGAGCGCGGAGATCACCCGGTCGCCCTTCGACCACGTGGTGTCCTACGGCCAGTACCCGGTGACCGTGCTGGAGCACGCCAACGGTCTGGCCACCCTGGCCAACCGGGGTCTCTACAACAAGGCCCACTTCGTCATCAAGGTGCAGAAGCAGAACCGGGACACCGGCAAGTGGGAGGTCGTCCCGAACACCGGTGAGAAGCGCGATCCGAAGCAGCGGATCCGGCAGGACGTCGCCGACGAGGTGGCCGGCGTGCTCAAGCAGATCCCCGTCGGCCCGGCGAACCGCCCGCTGGAGGGCGGCCGGCAGGCGGCCGGCAAGACCGGAACCTGGGAGTACGACGGCGAGAGCAACGCGCACGCCTGGATGGTCGGCTACACCGAGCACGTCGCCACCGCCGTCTGGGTCGGTAGCAAGGACCCGAAGAAGCCGAAGATCCTGGACAAGGACGGCGCCAACATCGGCGGCTCGAAGCTGCCCGGCGCGATCTGGCAGCGCTACATGAACTCCGCGCTCGACGGCAAGGAGAAGCGCGACCTGCCGGGCGTCACCGGCGCGGGCGACCAGACCGCGGGCAACGGCGTCCAGCCGGTGGCGCCCCCGCCGCCGCCGCCGGCGGGGGGCCAGCAGCCGCCGGACTGCGGTCCGCTGGGCCTGCTCTGCCCCCCGAACGGCGGTAACCAGGGGCCCGGCTCGCCGAACGACCCCCGACCGGGCGGCAACGGTGGCAACGACGGCGACGGCGACGGCGGAGGCGGAGGCGGCCTTCTACCGACCCTCTCCCCCCGCAGCCGGGATTAGGCACCCGCACAGCAAGGCCGACGGCGGCCGGACCGACTGGTCCGGCCGCCGTCGGCGTCAGACGGCTCAGGTTGCCGCGATCACGGCCATCCGCTCACCGCCACGTCGGCGCGTCGAGGTGCTCGTCCCGGCAGCCGATGTACGGCAGGATGCCTCTCCATGAGCACTCAGCCGACGGCCGACATCGACCACGCCGGGAGCAGCGACCACCCGTCGCGGTCGGACGGCTTCGTCCGCGGCCTGTCGGAGGCGATCGGCGGTCCGCTCGGCGACCACGCCACCGCCCTGGACCGGCCCGCCGGACGGGAGCGGCGGTTCTGGACGGCCGCCCGGATCGTGCTGGCCCTGGCCTGCCTGACCCTGGCGCTGCACTGGGTGCAGAAGTCGCCGTGCCAGGACGGCGCCTGGCAGAACAACGTGCAGTACACCCGGCTCTGCTACACCGACGTGCTCGCGCTCTACTACGCCGAAGGGCTCAACGAGGGCAAGGTCCCCTACCGCGACCACCCCGTCGAGTACCCGGTGCTCACCGGCTACATGATGGGCGCGCTCGGCCTGCCCGTGCACGCCCTCGGCGTCGACGACCCGCAGCTCAACCAGGGGCAGTGGTTCTACAACCTCAACGCGTTGACGTTGAGCGCGCTCGCCGTCGCCACCGTCGTGGTGATCCTCGCCCTGCGCCGCCGACGGCCCTGGGACGCGGCGCTCTTCGCGCTCGCCCCGGCGCTGTTCCTCACCACCACGGTCAACTGGGACTTCCTCGCCATCGGCCTGGCCGCCTTCGGCCTGGCGGCGTGGGCCCGACGTCGACCCGCGCTCGCCGGGCTGCTGCTGGGCCTGGGTGGCGCCGCCAAGTTGTGGCCGCTCTTCCTGTTCTGGCCCATCCTGCTGCTCGCGTGGCGGACCGCCCGGGTACGCGCCGCGCTGACCGCCATCGGCACCGGGGCGGCGGCGCTGGTCGCGGTCAACCTGCCGACGGCGATCCCCCACTACGACAACTGGTACCGCTTCATCGAGCTGAACAGCACCCGGCCCATCGACTGGGGCACGCTCTGGTACATCGGGCGGTACCTGGACGGCAAGGTGAACAGCGGGGTGGCCGGCGACCAGGGGCCGTTCCAGTGGTTGAACGCCCACATCCCGGCGCTCAACCTCCTGACGTACGCCCTGTTCATCCTGGCCTGCCTCGGCGTGGCCGCGCTGACCCTGCTGGCCCCCCGCCGTCCCCGGCTGGCCCAGCTCGCCTTCCTGGTGGTCGCCGCGTTCCTGATCTTCAGCAAGGTCTGGTCGCAGCAGTTCGTGCTCTGGCTGCTGCCGCTGGCCGTGCTGGCCCGCCCCCGCTGGGGTGCCTTCCTCGCCTGGCAGCTCGCCGAGGTGGGCTACTTCCTGGCCTTCTACGGCGAGCTGCTCGGCGCGGCGACCAGCCGGCCCGTCTTCCCCGAAGGAGTGTTCGTGCTGGCCGCGACGCTCCGGCTCGGCACCGTCGTGCTGCTCTGCGTGCTGGTGGTGCGGGACATCCTGCGCCCCGAACGGGACGCGGTGCGGCGGACGTACGCCGACGACCCGGACGGCGGGATCCTCGACGGGGCGCCGGACGCGCCGTGGCACCACCGGTTGCGTCACCCGTCGCCGCCGAGCATGGCCGAACCGGCCGCCGCGAACGCCTGAGCCGGCGGGGCGAAAGGCGCCCCGACCGGCCCGGCGCCGACCTCGGTCAGAGCCGGTACACCACCGCGTCACCGACCTCCTCGCGGGTGATGCCGAGCTGGTCGACCGGGGCGTCGACGGTGACCTCCCAGGGCGTGCCGACGACCTGGTCGCGCAGCAGCACCACGTGGCGCACGCCGAGGGTCCGCAGGTAGTCGACGCTGGTCTGGTCGGGGAAGGCGAGCGTCACCCGGCGCACCTCGTCCAACTGGACGGGGGTGAAGCCGCTGCCGCCGTTGACGATCTCCTGGAACCGGCTGGTCGACCAGAGCATCACCGGCTGGTCGAGGTTCTGGCTGCTCGGCAGCACCAGCACCGGACCGTCCACGGTCCGCATCGCCACCGGTTGCTCCGGCACCACCGGGTGCGGCGTGGTGTTCAGTCCCTCCACCAGCACCAGCAGCAGCGGCAGCAGGGCGGCGACCCGCAGCCACGGCGACGGCCGGGCCGGCACCCGCTCGGCGGAGATCTCCCGGACCCGGCGGGCGAAGGCGCTCACCGCCCCGGCGGCGAGCAGGCCGAGCAGCAGCGTCGTCCAGAGCATCATCCGGCCCGGCGTGCGCAGCCCGTTCCAGCCGGGCAGGTACTCGAAGAGCGGCACGTAGGTCACGGTGCCGCCGAAGAACCGGGTGCCCATGGCCAGCACCATCGTGACCAGCACCCCGGCGAGCAGCAGCAGCCGGTGCCGCAACCGCCAGATCGAGAAGAACAGCCCACCCGCCGCCAGCGCGTAGAGCGCGAAGCCCGGCAGCAGCGTCATCTCCGGGGGCCAGGGCAGCGCCGCCCGGGCCCCCTCGTGCAGCGCCCCCCAGACCCGGGACTCGGCCGGCGCGGTGAAGAAGCCGCTCGCCGGCGGCGAGTAGACGCCGATGTCGCCGATGGTGCGCTCCGCGTTGGGGTGCGCCTGCGCCACCCGGAAGTACGGGATGGCCAGCAGCGCACCGACACCGGCGAAGAGCAGGCCCCCGATCAGGTCCGCGACCAGCAGCCGGGCCCCGAACGGACGCTTGACCGGCCGGATGACCCAGCGCCGCAGGAACCAGGTCACGGTGGCGACCAGGCCGATGCCGGCGAGGACGTACGCGAACGGCAGGCCGATGCCGAAGCCCAGGCTGAGCTGCCAGGCCGCCACCATCCACCCGGTGTACGTCCAGCCCTCGTGGCGCCGCTCCGGCCGGTAGCCGTGGCGCAGCGACCAGCCGTGCCCCCGGGCCAGCATGGCCAGCGCCAGCGGGATGCCCCCGTTGGAGACGATGTGCAGGTGACCGGCCTGCGCGAGCAGCCACGGGGCGTAGGTGTAGCTGACGCCGGCCACCGCGGCGCCGATCCGTCCGGAGCCGAGCTGCCGGGCCAGCGCGTACGCGCCGAACGTGGCGAGCGCGTGGGCCAGCACGAACATGATGTTGTAGCGCAGCACCGCGGCGTCCGGGCCGGTGCCGATCATCCCGGCCGGCGCGTATCCCAGCAGGGTGTCGGAGAAGGCGAAGCTGTCCTTCTCGGGGAAGAAGGCGTTGGACTGCCACAGCATGCCCGGGTCGGTGCGCAGGATGTGCCCGGACCAGGCCATCTGCCAGGCCTGCAGGCTCGGGTCCCAGTAGTCCTGCGGCAGGGTGTAGAGGGGGTACCGCAGCGTCGGCCAGGTCAGCGCGACGGCGAGGAGCAGCGAGCCGAGCGCGGCCAGGGTCCACTCGTGGACCGCCAGCCGGCCGACCGCGCGCACGGCCCGACCGACGCGGCCGGGCACCGGCTCGGGGGCGGGGGCGAACGCCGACCAGCGGTCCGGCGGGGCGTCCTTCTCCTTCGCGGCGCTCGGCTCGCCGGCGCTGCTTTTGTCCGTGCTGCTCTTGTCCGTGCTGCTCTTGTCCGTGCTGCTCTTGTCCGTGCTGCTCTTGGCGGTGCTGTTCTTGTCCGCGGCGTCGGTTCCGCCGTCCGCGACCTTCGAGCCGGTGGTGCCGGCCTTTCCGGCGGTGGCGTCCGTCGGCGCGGGCTGCCCGGCCCCGGACGGGGAGGCCGGTCGTCCCCCGGGACCGGGCACCGCCCCGTTGCCGCCCGCCCCGGTGCTGCCGGCACTGCCGCTGTCGATCGCCGACCCGCCGGTGGGGGCGGCGTGGTCGTCCGCGGGCCCGCCGGCCCGGCCGGTCGGCTGGCCGCCGCCCGTCGTGTTCGTCGTCATCCGGGTCAGGCTCCCGCGCCGAGCTGCTCACGCAGGAAGGCGATGTCGGCGCCCTGCCCGGCCACGCCACCCGGGGTCTCCACGATGACCGGCGCGCCGGCCGCGCGGATCACCGCCACCACCAGCTCCGGGTCGATGGTGCCGCCGTCGAGGTTGTCGTGCCGGTCCTGCCCCGAGTTGAACCCGCCCTTGGAGTTGTTGGCGTGCACCATGTCGATCCGACCGGTAATCGCCTTGACCCGGTCGACCAGGTCGAGCAGCTCCTCGCCGCCGGCGTACGCGTGGCAGGTGTCCAGGCAGAAGCCGACCTCGTGGTCGCCGAGGGCATCCCAGAGCCGGGCCAGCGCGTCGAGGCGTCGGGCGCAGGCGTTGTCGCCGCCGGCGGTGTTCTCGATCAGGATCGGCAGCGGGAAGCCGCCCGACTCCGCGGCGTACGCGAAGGTCTTGCGCCAGTTGTCGAAGCCCACCGCCAGGTCGTCCCCGGCGTTGACGTGCCCGCCGTGCACGATCAGCCCCTTGGCGCCGATTTCCGCCGCGGCGTGCGCGTGACCGAGCAGCAGCTTGCGGCTGGGGATGCGGATCCGGTTGTTCAGCGTGGCGACGTTGATGACGTACGGGGCGTGGACGTAGAGGTCCACCTCGGCGGCGCGCAACCGGTCCGCGTCCGCCCGGGGTTTCGGTGCCTTCCAGCCCTGCGGATCGGCGAGGAAGAACTGCACCGCCTCGGCGGAGCGGGCGTCCGCCTCCGCCAGCGGGTCGGCCTGGTCGACGTGGGCTCCGATACGCATGGAGGCGAGCCTACGTCGAGCATCCGACGCCTGGGGTGTCGGTCTTGGGCGGTTCGCGGCCGGAAATCGTCACCGTCCGGGCGGGTGTTCGTTGACCCGGGTGGGATCGACGGATGGCTCTTCCGACGGCTTCGCGCCGCAGGTCGCGTCACCGGGTCCCGCAGCGGGTTCACCCCCGTCGTGCGGCCCGGCACGTCGGGGGGCGGACCTGGCCGGCGCCCCGGCGGCGGCCGAGAAGATTGTCCGACGAATAGTGGCATTTCCACCATCAGGGTACGAGTGCCGTTGTATCGTCGGATAACAACAGGAAAAAGCTCCGCGGGGCGTCCTCGATCCAACCTCATCGGTGTGGTCGTTCCTCCCCAGGTCCCACCCAAGGAATGCGGACGGGACGCCTCGCGGCCTCGTGGACAGGGGTCCGCCACCGGCCTTCGGGAGCCGGAGGCGGGCCCCTGTCGCCACGCCCGGCCCGCAGCTCCGGCCTGCCCGGGCATGATCGTCCGGACCGGGTATCCTGGTCCGGTTGTCCGCGTCCGGCCGGGTTCCCCCGGCGCCGGAGCGGGCAGCGACGCACGACCTCCTGCCACGGAAGGACCGTGGCCGCCAAGCCCACAGGAGGTGAGCACGTCTTGCGTCATTACGAAGTAATGGTGATCCTCGACCCCAGTCTCGAGGAGCGCACCGTCGCCCCGTCGCTCGACACGTACCTGAACGTGATCCGGACCGCGGGTGGCTCGGTGGAGAAGACCGACGTGTGGGGCCGCCGGCGCCTCGCGTACGAGATCAACAAGAAGGCCGAAGGCATCTACGCCGTCATCGACCTGCAGGCGACGCCGGAGGCGGTGGCCGAGCTGGACCGTCAGCTGCGGCTCAACGAGTCCGTGCTGCGCACCAAGGTCATCCGGCCGGAGATGCGCTAAGCATTCAAATCCCGGTTCGCCCGGATCAGCCTCATCGGTACTGTCACACGGTTCTGAGAGCCTGTACGGCAGAACGATGAGTGCGCGAGGAGATGGTCATGGCAGGAGACACCACCATCACGGTCATCGGCAATCTGACCGATGACCCCGAGTTGCGGTTCACCCCGTCCGGTGCGGCGGTCGCCAAGTTCCGGGTCGCTTCGACGCCCCGGTTCATGGACAAGGCCTCCGGCGAGTGGAAGGACGGCGAGCCGCTCTTCCTGGCGTGCACCGTGTGGCGGCAGGCGGCGGAGCACGTCGCCGAGTCGCTCCAGCGGGGCGCCCGCGTGATCGTCTCGGGTCGGCTGCGCCAGCGGTCGTACGAGACCCGCGAGGGTGAGAAGCGCACCGTCATCGAGCTCGAGGTCGACGAGATCGGCCCGTCGCTGCGCTACGCCACGGCGAAGGTGCAGAAGATGTCGCGCTCCGGTGGCGGCGGCGGTGGCTTCGGTTCCGGTGGCGGTGGTGGCCAGGGTGGCGGCGGAGGCAACTTCGACGACCCCTGGGCTTCGGCCGCACCGTCTCCTTCGCGCTCCGGTTCGGGCGGCGGAAACTTCGACGAGGAGCCCCCGTTCTAATGGCGCCGAGCGCCCGCGATCGCAAACCAGGAGCACGAGCAATGGCCAAGGCTGCGGCACTTCGCAAGCCGAAGAAGAAGGTGAACCCGCTCGACAAGGACGGGATCACCTACATCGACTACAAGGACACCGCGCTGCTGCGCAAGTTCATCTCCGACCGCGGCAAGATCCGCGCTCGGCGGGTGACCGGCGTCACCTCGCAGCAGCAGCGGCAGATCGCCCGTGCGGTCAAGAACGCCCGCGAGATGGCGCTCCTGCCGTACACCGCCACGGCCCGCTGAGAGGAGGCACCGACATGAAGATCATCCTGACTCAGGAAGTTTCCGGTCTCGGTGCCCCCGGCGACATCGTCGAGGTCAAGAACGGCTACGGCCGTAACTACCTGCTGCCGCAGGGCTTCGCGATCAGCTGGACCAAGGGTGCGGAGAAGCAGGTCACGGTCATCAAGCGGGCCCGCTCGGCCCGTGAGATCCGCGACCTGGGCCACGCCAACGAGGTCAAGGACCAGCTCGAGGGTCTGAAGGTCACGCTGAAGGCCCGCGCCGGTGACGGTGGCCGGCTCTTCGGCTCGGTCACCCCGGCCGAGATCGTCGACGCCGTCAAGGCGGCCGGCGGCCCGGCCCTCGACCGTCGTCGGCTGGAGCTGCCCGGTCACATCAAGACGACCGGCTCCTACCCGGTGCGGATCAAGCTGCACCCCGAGGTGGCCGCCAAGTTCGACCTCAACGTCGTCCAGGGCTGACACCCGTAACGCACGACGGAAGGGCCCGCACCGGACTCCGGTGCGGGCCCTTCCGCATGTCCCACGTCCGTCCTGCCTCGCCGCCCGGCCGGGGCGGGGACCGGCGCGACCACGGGTCGCGGCGGACGCCGACTCAACCGATGGGCTGGCCGGTCACCGCGCTGATCATCACCGTGGAGAGCCCCCCACCCACCACCGCCGCGGCCAACGCCACCGTCGCCGAGCGCCAGGTCGTGCCCACCCGGCGCAGCAGCACCGCCACCACCAGACTGCTGACCAGCGCCAGCCCGAACCGGGGCGCACCCGCCACCAGCGACGCGAAGGCGTGCGCCCGCGGTGAGTCACAACCACCGCCGCTGATGTCCGTGACGCAGCCGGCCGGAGCCTGACCACTGAGCGTCAGCAGCCAGAGGAAGACCAGCGCCGCCGGCACCAGGTAACAGGCGGCGGTGTACACCACCGGACGCAGCGGGCCGCCCGGATCCGGGTCGAGCAGGTCGTCCTCCAGGCGGCGGTGCCACGTCCCGCCGCCCACCGAATCGATCCGCTGTCGCAGCGACGACGCCGGTACCGCACGGCTGGCGACGCTGGGCTCGGCCCGGCGCCGAGGCGCCATCCGCGGCCGGGGAGCGGTGTAGGCGACCACCGGCGACCGGGGCGCCGACGACGGCGGATCCATCCACCGGGGATCGTCGCCGGCCAGCCGGGTCCCGGACCAGAAGCCCTCCGGCTGCTCCGACCAGGGCCAGGCCTCACCCGAAGCCGGCTCGGCCGAGCGTGGCGGCTCGGTCCGGCCCCAGTCGCCCCCGCCGTCGGTGCGGTCCCACCGGTCCGCCGTGACGCCGGTGCCCCACTGGCCGACGTCCGTACGGTCCCACTGGGCGGTGTCGGTGAACCGGTCCCACTGGGCGGTGTCGTCGCCCTGCTGCCACCGCGACCCCGCACCGGACCGCTCCCAGCGGCCGTCCGGCTCGGGACTCTGCCAGGAGTGCACCCCGGACGCGTCCCACGGATCGACGGCCGGCCGGTACTGCGGCTCGGGCTCCGGCTCCACCGTGCGGGTCCACGGGTCGACGGCCGGCCGGGACCGCGAATCCGCGGCGGCCCGCCGCCCCCGCCGGGTCGGTCGCTCCGGCTCCGGGTCGGCGGCCGGCAGGTCGGACTCGTCGCCGCCCGACCAAATCACCTGGGGACGGCGGGATGCCGACCGACGTGGCCGGCTCGTCGGCGCCGGCGCGGAGACCGGGTCGTCCTCGTCCGAGTCGGCGCGTCGGCTGCCGACGTACCCCTGCTCCTGCTGGGGACGGTCGAAGGTCCACTCGCGGGTGTGCTCGGACTCGGGAGCGGCGCCGATCGCCCTGACCTCGGCCCGGCCGCTCTCCCGGCGCCGGCGCTCGGCACGCCGGCCACCGCCGGAGACCGGGCGGTCGTCGTCCTCGTCGTCGTCCGGGGCGGCGTGTCGGCCCCGGCCGTCGGCGTGCGCGATGCCCGACTCCACAGCCCAGCGGGGCAGGTAGGCGTCGACCGGCTCACCGTGGCCGCGCTCGATCGCCCGCCGCCGGCTCGGCGTGCGGTGGCGATCCGTGACGGAGTACGGATCGGCCGGTACGGGCTGGTCGCGGTCGTCCCACGGGGCGACCGACTGACGCTCACGCGGGCTGCCCTCCCCGCGCTCCCAGTCCCGGTAACTCACGGCCGGAGCGTGACCCTTCTCAACCGAAAGTGCAATCCGCTGTCCAGGTGTAGCCGTTTGCAGCAGATAGTACGGGAAGAACCGCCCTCCAGCCCTACCGGAAATTAATCGTCCACAGGGTGGGGACAGCATTTCCGCAGGTCAGAGGCAATCGGCCTGGAATTCCCCATCGGTTTTCCACAGGCTGTGCACACCCTGCGCACATGCTTGTCCACCCGCGTCCACAGGTTGTCCCGAGGCTCGTCCACCGGCCTGGTTGGGGTCTGACCTCGGGTTCCGTATCGTGGGGCACCGACCGGTCGCGCGATGGCCCCCGATCGACCGGACCGGTCCGATCGGAAGTTGTCAGACCCGCCCGGTAGAGCTGGTACTCGATCGCAGTGGAGGGGGATCCGTGTCGGTCACCGACGACATGCGGGCGGAGCCCCGGGCCGGCGGACAGTCACCCGCCCCCGCGCAGCGCGACGGGCAGTTCGACAAGACCCCGCCGCAGGACGTCGCCGCCGAGCAGTGCGTCATCGGCGGCATGCTGCTCTCCAAGGACGCCATCGCCGACGTCGTGGAGATCCTGAAGTCGACCGACTTCTACCGGCCGGTGCACGCCACCATCTTCGACGCGATTCTCGACATCTACGGTCGGGGCGAGCCGGCCGACGGGATCACTGTCGCGGCGGCCCTGGCCGACTCCGGCGATCTCGCCCGGGTCGGCGGTGCCCCCTACCTGCACACCTGCATGGCCGCCGTGCCCACGGCGGCGAACGCCGCCTACTACGCCCGGATCGTGAGCGAGCGTGCGGTGCTTCGCCGGCTGGTCGAGGCCGGCACCCGCATCGTGCAGCTCGGCTACGGCACCGCTGCCGGCGGCAGCCGCGACGTGGACGACGTGGTCGACCTCGCCCAGCAGGCGGTCTACGAGATCACCGAGCGCCGGGTCAGCGAGGACTTCGCGGTGCTGGCCGACATGCTCCAGCCGACCCTGGACGAGATCGAGGCGGTCGGCGCGCAGGGCGGCGTGATGACCGGTGTGCCGACCGGCTTCACCGACCTCGACCGGCTGCTCAACGGCCTCCACCCGGGCCAGTTGATCATCGTGGCGGGGCGGCCCGGTTTGGGCAAATCAACGGCCAGTATGGACTTTGCCCGAAATGCGGCTATCCGCGCCAACCAGGCGGCGGCGATCTTCTCGCTGGAAATGAGCAAGGTCGAGATCGTCATGCGACTGCTCTCGGCCGAGGCGCGGGTGCCGCTGCACGTGCTGCGCAGCGGCCAGCTCTCCGACGACGACTGGACCAAGCTGGCCCGCTGCATGGGTGAGATCAGCGAGGCGCCGCTCTTCGTGGACGACACCCCGAGCATGAACCTGATGGAGATCCGGGCCAAGGCGCGCCGGCTCAAGCAGAAACACGACCTCAAGATGATCGTCGTGGACTACCTCCAGCTGATGACCTCACCGAAGCGCACCGAGAGCCGTCAGCAGGAGGTCGCCGACCTCTCCCGGGGCCTGAAGCTGCTGGCCAAGGAGGTCGAGTGCCCGGTGATCGCGGTGAGCCAGCTGAACCGTGGTCCCGAGCAGCGGACGGACAAGCGACCGCAGTTGTCCGATTTGCGCGAATCTGGATCAATTGAGCAAGATGCTGACGTTGTAATCCTTTTGCACCGAGATGATTACTACGACAAAGAGTCGCCGCGGGCCGGCGAGGCGGATTTCATCGTCGCGAAGCACCGGAATGGCCCCACAGATTCGATCACCGTGGCCGCCCAGCTGCACCTGTCCCGGTTCGTCGACATGGCGATCGTCTGACCTGCCGGGCGCGCCTGTCGACGACCGGAACGACCGCCAGTAGCTGACGTCGCCGAGGCCGGCGACGACCCGGCCGATGCCGTCGTCGGCCTGCGCTGGCGCGAGGTGCTGCCCGGTGGGCGCCATGAGGTGCAGCGTGGCACGGCGGGCCCCGATCGGCACGACGGGCCGGGAGCGGCACGACCGGGCCGGCGCGAGGCCGACCCGGTCGCCGGGTGCTCAGCCGAACATCTCGTCGAGGAAGCTCTTCTGCTTCTTGCGCTTGTAGTGGCCGTGGTAGCCCTGGTGCTGCTGGTGCTGCTGCTGGTGCTGCTGCCCGTGGCCGCCGTAGGCGGGCTGCGGCGGGTAGCTGTGGGCGGGCGGCGGGGGCGCCGAGCCGTAGCCCGGCTGGGGCGCGGGCGGCGGCGGGGCGTACCCACTCTGGGGGTGGGCCTGCTGCTGGGCGGGGGTGGAACCGGCGTGCTGCTGGCTCCAGTTGGCCTCGGCCTCGAACAGCTTCTCGAGTTCGCCGCGGTCGAGGAAGATCCCCCGACACTCGGTGCACTGGTCGACGACGACTCCGCTGCGCTCGTACTGGCGCATGTCTCCGTGACACTTGGGACAGGTGAGCTGCATCGCTCGACGGTACCCGGTCGAGGCGAACGTCACGCAGTGGCGATCAACGTCTCGGTCACCTCCGAGTCGGAAACCTCGTGGAAGTCGTCGTAGTAGGCCCCCACCGCGCCGAACTCCGGTGGGCGTTGCGCGCAGATCACCTGGTCGGCCTCCGCGGCCAGCATCTCGTACGCCTCCTGCGAGCCCACCGGCACGGCCACCACGACCCGGTGGGCGCCGAGGTGGCGGGCGACCTGGACGGCGGCGCGGGCGGTGGCGCCGGTGGCGAGCCCGTCGTCGACGATCACCGCGGTCCGCCCGGTGAGGTCCAGCGGTGGACGGCCGGCCCGGTAGCGGGCCTCCCGGCGCTCCAGTTCGGCCTGTTCGCGGCGCTGCACCTCGGCGACCTCCTCGGGGCCGAGCCGGGCCGCGACGAGGTCGTTGAGGACGCGTACGCCGCCGGGCCCGAGCGCGCCGAAGGCGACCTCGGGGGCCCAGGGCATGCCCAGCTTGCGGACGACGAGGACGTCCAGCGGGGCGCCGATCCGGTCGGCGACCACCCGCGCCACGGGTACCCCGCCCCGGACCAGCCCCAGCACGATGACGTCCGGCTGTCCGACGAGTCCGGTGAGCCGGTCGGCGAGCTGCCGCCCGGCCTCCTCGCGATCGCGGTAGGTGGTCATGTCTCCAGGTCTACGCCCTGGAGAGGGCCTTCGTCCGCGACTCCGCCGAAACCGGCTCAGGTCGTCGGAGTGCGGGGGCCCAGACCAGCAGGGCGAGCGGGTAGAGCAGGTACCCGAAGCGGGTCGAGGGCATCAGCAGGATCGCGGCGAGCAGCCCGTACCCGCAGACCAGGGCGGTGGCGGCGGCCGTGCCGGGCGGTCGGCGCAGCAGCCGGACGGCGATCGCCGCCCCGGCCGCGACGAGCAGCGCGGCGGCGACGACCCGGCCGGCCGGCAGCGCGGTCGCGATCAGGTGACCGGGGAACGGCGACTGGGCGGGGCTGGTCACCAGGCCGTGGCCGAGCGGGAAGCGCAGCACGTTCTCCACCAGGGCGGCCCGGTCGACCAGCAGGGCCGGGACCAGCGCGGCCAGCGGCAGGCCCAGCGCGCCGAGGGCGAACCGGCCGGCGGCCCGGCGGGTGACCGCCCAGAAGAGCAGCACCAGGGCGACCGGCCAGGCGAAGAGCTTCAGCGCGCCGGCGAGCCCGACCGCCACGCCGGCCGCGCCGGGTCGGTCGGCGGCGGCGAACGCCAGCGCCAGCAGGCAGAGCGCGAGTACGGGGAGGTCGTCGCCGCCGGTGGCGAGGGTGAGCGCGCAGACCGGCAGCACGGTGGCGGCCTGTACGCCCCGCAGCACCGCACCGGTCGGTCGGCCGGCGCCGGGGCGAGCCGACCCGCGCAGGGTGGCCACCGCGAGGGCCAGCACCAGCGCGGTGACCAGCGCGAACCAGATGCGGGAGTCGGTCCACCAGGCGTCGGCGGCGGCCCGGGGCAGCCCGAACAGCGCCATCCCCGGCTGGTACGGGGTGTAGCCGAGCAGCCGCTCGTCGGCGGGGAGCGCGGCGATGGCGTCGTGGCTCAGGTAGGGGGTGCCCTGGTCGGCCAGTCGGATGCCGGCGTCCTCGACCACCACCACCTCCTCCTGCGCCCGGTCGGTACGCCCCGACGCCCGCTGCACGGCCTGGAGCACCAGGGGCAGCAGGGCGGTCGTCGCCCAGGCGAACCCGGTGACCGCCGCCCGCGCCCGCACCGTGGCGGCGGCGGGCCAGCGGTGCCGGCCGAGCAGTTGACCGGCCACCGCGAGGGCGGCGAGCAGGTAGCCGACGGCGGCGACGCTTCCCCAGGCCCGGTGCGGTGGCAATGTGGAGGTGACGGCGGTGATCGCGGCGAACGCGGCGGAGACGGCGTAGAGGCCGAGGTCGAGGGGGAGGCCGCCGACGGCGGAGTCCGCGGCCCGCCAGGCGCGGGCGGCTCGGTGGGCGGCGGTCACGCCGGCAAGTGTGGCAGACCGGTGGGACGGCTCCGTCCCGGCTGGCGGCGGCCGGGGGCGAGGCGGATCACCGCGCCGGTGTCGTGCAGCGGCGGAACGAGGATGCCGGGGTGTCCGCCGGAGCCGCGCTGGAGGGTGGCGAGGAGGGTGCCGGCGGGCAGTGGCCGGGCGAAGAGGTGCCCCTGCCCGCTGGCGCAGCCCAGCTCCCAGAGCGCGCGGCGTTGCGGCTCGCTCTCCACCCCCTCGGCCACCACCGCCAGGTCGAGGCTGCGGCCCAGGTCGAGAGTGGAGCGGATGACGGCGGCGGCTTCCGCCGAGCTGTCCATGGCGGTGACGAAGCTTCGGTCGATCTTCAGTTCGTGGACGGGGATGCGGGAGAGCAGGGAGAGCGAGGAGTAGCCGGTGCCGAAGTCGTCCAGGGCGAGGCGTACGCCGGAGTCCCGCAGGCGGCTGAGCACCCGGTCCACCACGTCGAGCTGGCTCAGGGTCAGCGTCTCGGTCAGCTCCAGCACCAGCCGGTCCGGGGGGAGGTCGTGCGCCCGCAGCCGGGCCAGCACGGCGCCGGGGAAGCGGGCGTCGAGGAGGCTGCGCGGGGAGACGTTCACCGACACCGGCAGGTCGAAGCCGGCGGCCCGCCAACTGCCGGCCGCTATGAGCGCCTGGTCGAGGATCGCCTCGGCGAACGCCGGCAGCAGCCCGGAGCGTTCGACCGCCTCCAGGAAGCGCAGCGGGTCGATCACGCCGTGGGTGGGGTGGTGCCAGCGGGCCAGGGCCTCCGCCCCGGTCACCCGGCCGCTGCCCAGGTCGACGATGGGTTGGAAGTTGACGGTGAACTCGTGGTCGGCCACCGCGCGGGGCAACTCGCCGCCGAGGGTGAGCCGGCCGAGGTCGGCGGTGTCCCGGGCGGGGGCGTACGTGGTGATCCGCTGGCCGGCCCGCTTCGCCTGGTACATGGCCACGTCGGCGCGGCGCAGCAGCTCGGGCATGCCGCCGCTGGCCGGGGCCACGGCGATGCCGCCGCTGGCCTCCACGCTGATCCGCATGCCGTCCACTTCGAGGGGTTCGTGCAGTGCGCCGATCAGTGCCTCGGCCCGGTGGGCGGCGACCGCCGGGGCGGGCAGCCCGCGCAGCAGCACGGCGAACTCGTCGCCGCCGAGCCGGGCCACCAGGTCCTCGGGCCGGGCGACGGCCGCGAGCCGGTCGGCGACCTGCGTCAGCACCTGGTCCCCGGCGGCGTGACCGAGCGTGTCGTTGACCTCCTTGAAGTGGTTGAGGTCGATGAGCACGAGCGCGGTGACGCCCTCGGCGTGCCGGTTGCCGAGCTGCTCGGTGCCGCTCTCCAGGAGGTGCCGGCGGTTGGCGAGCCCGGTCAGCGGGTCGTGGGTGGCGGCGTGCGCGTGTTCGTCGGCCACCCGGGCCAGCTCGGCGTACGCCTGGGCGTTGCGGACCGCGGTGCACAGCGCCGAGGCGAAGGTGCGCAGCGTGTACTGCTCCCGCTCGGAGAGCCGGACCGGGCCGCGGAAGCGCAGCCGCAGCTCTCCGACGTCGGCGGTGCCGTCGTGACCCTCGAGCCGGGTGGGCACCACCGCCCCGTCGACCGTGCTGGGTTCGCCGGCCGGTCCGTCGTACGTGACGGTGCCGCCGGCGCCGCGGACCGTGCGGCCGCCGTCGCGCAGCTCGACCTCGACCTCGTCGGCCGAGAAGAGCTCCGCGGCCTGGACGACCGCGGTGGTGAGGACCTTGTCGAGGTCGACCACGTTGAGCGCGTCGGTGGTGCGGGCGAGGCGCTGCCAGGCATCCTGTTCCGCTCGGCTGCGGACCCGGCCCGAGTAGGCCAGGTGGAGGCTGAGGACGAGCGGGGGGACGACGATCAGGAAGCTGGGGTTGTTCTTCAGGATCAGCAGGGTCGACAGGATCACGACGAAGCGGGCGACGAAGCTGGCCAGTCGCAGGTCGACGTGCTCACGGAAGAGGGCGGCCACGGGGGTGTGCGTGGCCAGGGCGATGACGGGGAAGGTGAGGATCTCGTCGAGGAGGACCACCGTCAGGTACGCGGCGACGAGTGTGGGAAGCGCGTGGCCGACCGGTGTGACCCACGGCCAGGTCCATCCGGCCAGGGCGAGCACGGTGCCGCCCGCTGCGGCGAGGAGCGCTTCCTTCGCCACGCCGAAGGCCAGCTTGACCGGGGAGAGACGGGCGATCACCCGGGCGATCCCGACGCCCAGGCCGGCGGCGATGATGACCCAGGGGGCCGGGGCGACGGCCAGGCCGATCACGGTGGCGACCTCGGTCCAGGAAACGCCGTGGTTGGTGGCCCTGATCCGGATCCGCACGTTGACGGTGGTGCCGACCGCCACGAGGAACGTCAGGGAGGCGGCCAGCATGAGGTCGCGCGGGGTGGTCAGCCCCTGGAGTTGAATGACTCGCAGGCTGACCAGGACGGCGACCGCGGCGGCAGACACGACGAGACCGACAAGCAGCAACAGCCGCCGATCGGTCTCATTGTCGCGTGCGATGACCCGAGTCACGTTCTGTGCCTCCACCGCGGTGATTCGTAGCGGTGCGTGTCCCGGTACTTTACGGCCCGTTCAGCGGGGCCGAAAGTGTCTGATCACAACCAGTCGTGGCCGCGCATTGGCTTCGCCTTCCGTGAGGAACGTGCGGAGTGGATTTACCTCCGCACCTGTGGACGGGCCAAGCTTATGGGCGTTGCGACGGGTTAGCATGGTTATGTGTCCATATGCGCAGAATACGTCAATGCGCCCACGGTCTGTTACCCAGCGTCTTTGAATGAAGACCGAACGCTTGTATGTGACCTCCTCTCGTGATTATGGAAGCGTTGTGTGCCGGCGTCTCTCCTCGATTGGTACCGGAGTGAGGCTGGCATCCCGGCGGTTGACGGAAAGGAAAAGTTCCGTTGCTCTCCGATGTCCTTGGATACCTAGGCGATATCAATGCTTATGCAGCCGTTTGGCAGTAGCTGCGGCTAATCCCGGCCTCGGTGGACAGCCTTGGGGCGTGCTCTGGGTTCGGGTGGGGAACTGCGCACCGGAGCCAAGCCGAGCGCAATGCGCTGCCACTTGTCTGGCCGAATCTCGGCGTCGCGCTTAGCGCCGCGAGAATCTCTCCGTGCATCGACGTCAGTCATGACGACCGATTCCGGCTGCCCACTCGCAACCCGCCAAATGCGCTGGCACACATCGTGCCGACAACATCAGGTCCGGTCGGTTCGCTGAGGGCGGGAGCATCGCCTGGCGGCTCTTTCTCCCACCGGGTCGCCCCTTCGGGTCGTACCCGACGGATAGGCTCCCGACCGTGACCGACAGCCCGCAGCTCACCCACGTCGACGCGGCCGGCGCGGCCCGCATGGTCGACGTCTCCGCCAAGCCCGTCACCGGCCGGCTCGCCGTCGCCGCCGGCCGGCTGCGCACCACCGGCGAGGTGATCGAGCTGCTGCGCCGGGACGGTCTGCCCAAGGGCGACGCGCTGGCGGTCGGGCGGCTCGCCGGCATCATGGGCGCCAAACGCACCCCCGACCTGATCCCTCTCTGCCATCCGATCGCACTCCACGGCGTCACGGTCGACCTCCGACCCACCGACGACACCGTCGAGATCACCGCGACCGCGCGGACCGCGGACCGGACCGGCGTCGAGATGGAGGCGCTGACCGCGGTGGCGGTGGCCGGGCTGGCCCTGGTCGACATGGTCAAGGCCGTCGACCCGGCCGCCTCGGTCGAGGCGGTCCGGGTGCTCCGCAAGTCCGGCGGCAAGACCGGCGAGTGGGTGCGGCCGGAGGACCGGCCGTGATCCGGGCGCGGGTGGTGGTGGCCTCCAACCGGGCCGCCGCCGGGGTCTACGCCGACACCAGCGGCCCGCTGCTCGTGGCCGGCCTGCGCGACCTGGGCTGCGCCGTCGACGAGCCGGTGGTGGTCGGCGACGGCGAGCCGGTCGGCGAGGCCCTGCGCGCCGCCCTGGCCGACGGGGTGGACGTGGTGCTCACCAGCGGCGGCACCGGCATCACCCCCACCGACCGGACCCCGGACGTGACCCGCGCGCTGCTCGACTACGAGATCCCCGGCATCGCCGAGGCGATCCGGGCGCACAGCCGCGAACGGGTTCCCACCTCCGCCCTGTCCCGGGGGCTCGCCGGCGTGGCGGGCCGGACGCTGGTGGTCAACCTGCCCGGGTCCAGAGGCGGGGCGAAGGACGGCCTGGCCGTGCTCGGCCCGATCCTGGTCCACGCCATCGACCAGTTGCGGGGCGGCGACCACTGACCACGCGGCCCGCGCGCGGCGATAGGCTCGCCGGTGAGCGCGCGGACCCGCCGGCGCGCGGTACGGACGGAGGGTCAGCCCGGTGAGCACGGAAACCGCCGCCCCGGCGCAGGTCGCCGCGCCACCGCCGGCCGGTTGGGAGGAGGCCCGCTCCCGGGTGTACGCCGTCGGCCTCGCCGCCGCGCTCCCCGCGGTCCGGCGGGCGCTCGCCGACAGCGACGGGCACACCCTCGCCGAGCCGCTGACCACCCGGACCGACCTGCCCGCCTTCCCCACCTCCAGCGTGGACGGCTGGGCGGTGCGCGGCGCCGGGCCGTGGGACGTGGTCGGTCGGGTGCTGGCCGGCAACACCCCGGCACCGTTGACCGCCGACGGGACGACCGTCGAGATCGCCACCGGGGCGATGGTCCCCGAGGGCACCACCGCCGTGCTGCGGATCGAGGAGTCGAGCCGTACCGCCGACGGGCGGGTCGCCGGCACGCCCCGGGCCACGCCGGAGTGGCGGCAGCCCGGCGAGGAGGCGGACGCGGGTGAGGAACTGCTCCCCGCCGGCACCCCGGTCGACCCGGCGCTGATCGGCCTGGCCGCCTCCTGCGGGCACGACCAGCTGCGGGTCCGCCGGCAGCCCCGGGCCGCGCTGCTGGTCTTCGGTGACGAGCTGCTGACCGCGGGCCCGCCCGGCGCCGGCCGGGTCCGCGACGCGCTCGGCCCCGCCGTCCCCGCCTGGCTGCGCCGGTACGGCTGCCAGGTGCGCTCCTCCGACGTGGTCGGCCCGGTGGCCGACACCCTGCCCGCCCACGTGGCGGCGCTGCGCGCCGCGTTGGCCACCGCCGACCTGGTCTGCACCACCGGCGGGACGATGCACGGGCCGGTCGACCACCTGCACCCGACGCTGGAGGCGCTCGGCGCCGACTACGTGGTCAACACGGTCGCGGTCCGCCCCGGCTTCCCGATGCTGCTGGCCCGGCTGGCCGGCGCCGACGGGCGGGTCCGCTTCGTGGCCGGGCTGCCGGGCAACCCGCAGTCCGCGATCGTCGCGCTGGTGTCGTTGGTCGCGCCGCTGCTCGCCGGGTTGCAGGGTCGGCCGATGCCGGTGCTGCCGCACGCCACCCTCGCCGAGCCGGTGGCCGGCCGGGGCGACCACACCCACCTGGCGCTGGTCCGGCTGGACCGGGCCGCCGGCACCGCCCACCCGGTCCGGCACGTCGGCTCCGCCATGCTGCGCGGGCTGGCCGGGGCGGACGGCTTCGCGGTGATCCGTCCCGGCACCACGGGCGAGGTCGGGGCCCGGGTGCCGGTCGTACCGCTGCCCCTGCTGCCCGGGGAGCGGTCGTGGTGACCGCGGCGGTGACCGTGCTCGCGGTGACGGACGAACCGCTGGACCTCGCCGCGCACGAGGCGGCGGTCGCCGACCGCCGGGCCGGCGCGGTCGTCTCCTTCCAGGGCGTGGTCCGCGACCACGACCACGGCCGGCCGGTCACCCTGCTGGAGTACGAGGGCCACCCGAGCGCCGCCGACGTGCTCCGCGAGGTCGCCGCCGAGGTCGCCGCCGACCCCGACGTGTACGCGGTGGCGGTCTCCCACCGGATCGGCCGGCTCGACATCGGCGACGTGGCTCTCGTCGCGGCGGTCAGCACCGCGCACCGCGCGGCGGCGTTCGCGGCCTGCGCCCGGCTGGTCGACGAGGCGAAGGCCCGGCTGCCCATCTGGAAGCGGCAGGTCTTCGCCGACGGGACCGAGGAGTGGGTGAACTGCCCCTGACGGTCGTCGTCGGGCGGCCGGGCCCCGCGATCGGTGGCCCGGCCCGGCGGTCAGCGGCGGCCGGTCGCGACGGCGGTGCGGGCCGGCCGGTCGGTGTAGAAGGCGGGCTCGGCCCCGGGCCGCCAGGGCAGCGCGGCGACCAGCACGATCAGCGCCAGCGCCAGCGAGTTCTCCATCAGGGCGCCGAAGAGACCGTCCTGGTAGTGCGACACCTCGGGAAGCTGGTGCTCGTACGGCCAGATGGGTGAGACCACGAAGAGCAGGTAGAGCCCGATCGCGGCGACGCCGTGCCGCAGCCCGGTCAGCGTCGGGTACCAGATCGGCGGGCGCAGGCCGTTGACCCCGGGCGGGCCGCCGAACGGGCTGCCCTGTCCGGCCCGCAGGCTGAGGCCCCGGCTCGCCTCGCGGCGGCGTACCGCGGCGTCGGCGAGCACGATGATCGCCGGGATGACCCAGACCAGGTGGTGCGACCAGGAGATCGGGCTGATCACGTTGGCGGTGAGCCCGACCAGGGTGAACGCGGTCAACTCGTCGCCGTCGGCCCGGGCGGTGGCGGCGCGGGACAGCCCCAGCGCCAGGACCAGCACGGAGAACGACAGCCAGAGCAGGCCGGGCGTCTCGATCGAGTCGTACAGCCTGGCCAGCAGCCCGGCGAGGGACTGGTTGGGGGTCATGTCGGCGGCGCCGACCCGTTCGGTCTGCCAGAGCACGCCCCCGAAGTAGGCCCGCGACTCCGTGCCGACCAGCGCGAACGCCCCCATCGTCACGCCGATGGTGGTGCCGACGGCGGTGGCGGCGGTCCGCCACTGCCGGGTGATCAGCAGATAGACGATGAAGAGGGCGGGGGTGAGCTTGACGGCGGTGGCCAGGCCGATGCCCGCGCCCGCCCAGGCGCCGCTGTAAACGAAGCGCAGGAAGGCCCCGTCGGTGGAGCGGCCGTGGGTGCCCCGGCGGGAACGCCAGCGCAGCCCGACCAGGTCGGCCATGATCAGCGCGAAGAGGAGCAGGTTGACCTGCCCGTACCCGAGGGTCTCCCGGACCGGCTCCATCGCCACGGCCGTCGGGGTGGCGATGGCGACGGTGAACCAGAGCGGCCAGCCCAGCCGGTCGACGATGGGGCGCAGCAGGGCGGCCAGGACGACCGCCAGCGCGGCGATGCTGCCCGCGGCGTTGACCCAGCCGGCCGACTCGACCGGCAGCCAGGCCATCGGCAGCATCGCCAGGGCGGCGAAGGGTGGGTAGGTGAACCCCAGCGTGGTGGTGGGCGCGATGAACTCGTACAGCTGGTGACCGCTCGCCCACCACACCACCGCGCCGTGGTAGATCTTCATGTCGAAGAAGTTGTACGGCCGCCCGAAAGCACCGATGGCGAGCCATGCGGCATAGGCGACGGCGGCCACGATGCCGACCCGTACGACTGTCCTACGATCGATCCCACGCGTTGCGCGACGGACTGGGGCGAGGCGGTCCAGCCTTCTACCGACGGTCGCCGGCATGGCGTGGCCACCCCCGTACCAAGGTCGTCCTACCCGTCCAGGTCCGGTAGGGAGCCTAGAACGGCGCCTCACGTTGATGCCTCCCGCGTTATGCGACCGTGTCCGATCCCACACATGTTTTTGACATTTCCACCGCGTTAACGGGTGTCGGGTGGTTCAGGTAATTCGCGGCCTTGCGGGGGGTGGTGGCCGTATTGACGCAGGTCAGCCCGGAAGTCGTCGGGCAGCGGACGCCGAGACGACGGCGATCCGGGCCTCCCGGCGGGCGGTGCGCACCGCGCGGCGGACCGAGCGTCGAGAGTGACCGATGCGATGACCCGTCCGCCAGCGCAGGCCCGGCTTCCCCTCCGTGTCGGCGGCGGCGAGCAGCAGGCCACCGAAGAGCCCGAGGTTCTTCAGGAAGTGGATCTGGTTGTTGTTCCGCATCGTCGGGTCGTCGTTCTTCCAGAAGGGATGTCCGGCGGCGGTGGCCGGCACCAGCGTGCCGGCGAGCACCAGCGCGGCCGGCCGGGTGAGCCTGCCGGTGGCCAGCAGCAGACCGGCGGCGAGCTGGACGGCCGAGTTGCACCGGATCAGCGTCTCGGTGTCGGTGGGCAGCTGGGGGGCGGCCCGCTTGATCATCGGAGCGACCCGATCGGTGACCGGGGTGGCGGCCGGCACCAGCCGCCGGGGGTTCTGAAGGTTGCGGGCGCCGCTGACCACGAAGATGCCGCTCAACATGACACGGGCGAGGGAGCGCACGGGTTTCATGGATCAGTCATACCCCGTTGCGGCGGCCGCCACCCCGGCAACGGCCGATCCGATCGGCCGACGTTGACGTGACGGTGCGCCACGCCGATTCGACAGACCGTCGCGGATGGATCGGTCACGGCGGGTAACGTCGCGCGAATGACGACCCTGCGGCTGCGACCCGAGGGCCCGGCGGACACCGGCCCGGTGCGCCGCGTGCTGGCCGCCGCGTTCGCCCGCCCGGACGGCACGACCCCGGGCGAGGTGGCCCTCGTCGACGAGCTGCGCGGCAGCGAGGCGTGGATCCCCGAGCTGGCCATGGTGGCCGAGTACGGCGGCGAGGTGGTCGGCTACGCCCTGCTGAGCCGGGTCCGGGTGAAGTCCGACGACGTCACGGCCCCGGCCGTGGCGCTCGGACCGGTCGCGGTCGCCCCGCACCGGCAGCGCGTCGGGCACGGCACCGCGGCGGTGCAGGCGGTGCTGGACGCCGCCACCGAGCTGGGCGAGCGCCTGGTGGTGGTGCTCGGGGACCCCGCCTACTACCGGCGGTTCGGCTTCGCCCCGGCCGACCGGATGGGGTTGACCAGCCCGTGGTCCGGACTGGGGGAGCCGTGGCAGGCGCTGGTGCTGCCGCCGTCCGTCAGCGGCGAGCCGGCGCCGCCGCGCGGCGAGGTGGTCTTCCCGGCGCCCTGGTCCCGGGTCTGAGCCGGGCCGGCCGTCCACCGTCCGGCCTCCGGTGAGCGCCGACGGCGCGGTCAGGCCGGCTGGGTGCGCAGGTAGCGGCCGAAGTGCGGGACGGTGAAGGCGACCGTGCCACGTTCGCCGGAGTAGATCAGCCCCTTCTTGATCAGCGCATCCCGGGCCGGGGAGAGGCTGGCGGGCTTGCGGCCCAGCGCCCGGGCGATCTCCGCGGTCGGCACCGCCGCGTCCATGTCGTCCCGGCCACCCCCGTCGGCCTCCCCTTCCACCAGGGACAACGTCGCCATGGCCCGCATGTACTCGCGTTCGGCGGGGGTGGCGCGTTCGAACCGGGAGCCGAAGAAGCCGACGGCCAGCTCGGCCTCCGCCTCCGGCGCCGCCACCCGGACGTCCGCGGCGGTGATCGGTGAGCGCGGCGCATGGTCCCAGGTGGCCTTGCCGTACGCCTGCACGAAGTAGGGGTAGCCGCCGGACTTCTCGTAGAGCAGGTCGAGCGCCTTCTGCTCGTACTCGACCTGCTCCCGCTCGGCCGGCGCGCAGAGCGCGTGGTCGGCGGCGATCCGGTCGAGCCGGTCGATGCGCTGGTAGCGGAAGAGCCGTTCGGAGTACGACTTGGCGGCGCTGAGCACGGCCGGCAGGTGCGGCAGGCCGGCGCCGACCACGATCAGCGGCGCGCCGAGCTGGGAGAGTTCGTGGCAGGCGGCGCAGAGCGCGGAGACGTCCTCCGCGCCGAGGTCCTGCATCTCGTCGATGAAGATCGCGATGCCGGTGCCCACGTCGGCGGCGACCGCCGCCGCGTCGCTGAGCAGCTCGACGAGGTCGATCTCGATGTCGCCGGAGTCGGCCCGGCCGCTGCTCGCGGGCACGTCGATGCCGGGCTGCCAGCGGTCGCGCAGCTTGGGGGCGGCGCCACGGGCGGTCGGCGTGGAGCGTTGGGCGAACGCCTTTAGCACGCCGAGGAAGGCGTCGATCCGGTCCGGCGCCCGGTGTCGCGGCGCCAGCTCGCGGACCGCCATGTGCAGGGCGGCGGCGACCGGTCGGCGCAGCGACTGGTCCGGGCGGGCCTCGATCTTGCCGGTGCCCCAGAGGTGGTTGATCGCCTGGGAGCGGAGGGTGTTGAGGAGGACCGTCTTGCCGACCCCGCGCAGGCCGGTGAGCATCAGGCTGCGTTCGGGGCGGCCCCGGGCGATGCGTTCCAGCACGACGTCGAAGACGTCCAGCTCCCGCCCCCGACCGGCGAGCTCGGGCGGGCGCTGGCCGGCGCCGGGGGCGTACGGGTTGCGGACCGGATCCACGCATCGCACAGTATCGGCCCGTCTAGCCGCAGAGCTAGAGATGGATAGATGCGGCTACCGGCGTGTCCGGATCCTCGACATAAAACTAGGGCTGTCTAGCAACAACGCTAGACAGCCCTAGTTTCGGCTACGGACGGGATCAGCGCTGCCGGAGGCAGAGCACGAAGTCGAGGGTGTCCAGCTCGCTGTCGAAGAAGTACCAGTTGGTGTAGCCGGTGACCTTGGCGCACTTCGCCTCGGCGTCCTTCTCCCCGCTGGTCGCCCCGTCGAAGCGGCGCAGCACCTCGTACGTCTTCGGGGCGCAGCCGCTGATCGACAGCTTCGGCTTGCCGCCCGCCGCACCCTCGTTGCGGACACACTGCCCCGCCTTGACGAACCGCGGATCCGACGACGAGGCGGGGGCCGGCGTGGTCGGCGCCGGCCCGACCGGCGCGGGCACCTCCGCGCTCGCCCCGGCCGACGCCGTGGGCGCGCCCGGACCGGCGGCCGGCGTCCCGTCGTCGCCCGGCCCGAACAGGTAGACCAGGATGCCGACGCCGCCCAGGAGGAGGACCGCCAGCGCGGCGAGCCCGGCGATCAGCCGACCCCGGCCCCGCTTCGGCGCCGGGTCACCGGCGTACGCCTCCGGCCCCGCCGACCGGTACCGGTCCACCGGCTCGTACGGGCCGGCGGGCGGGTAGCCGGGCGGGGCGTACGGCGGGTGGCCCGGCTGCCCCCCGTACGGTGGATACGCCTGCCCGTCGTACGGCGGATACGGCTGGCCGGGGGCGCCGGACGGCTGCGGCCGACCCGGGGTCGGCTTGCCCCAGCCGGTGCCCGGCCGCGGCTCCGGTGCGGGACCGTACGCGTCGTCGGGACGTCGCCCACCCCACGGCTCCGGGAAGCCGCCACCGGGTGGTCCGTAGTTCGCCATGAACGCCCTCCTGCGTCGGTAACGAGACGCCGGCCACCCGCAAGGGAACCGGCGCCGTGGTCACCGTAGCGTGGTCCACCGATGAGCTCACCTCCCCCGAGTGCGACACCCGGCCGCCCGGCGCTGATCTGGACGGCGTTGCTCCTGGTCTATGTCCTCTGGGGCTCCACCTACCTGGGCATCCGGATCGCGGTCGAGTCGTTGCCGCCGCTCGCCTCGGCCGCCGCCCGGTTCGCCACGGCGGGCCTGGTGCTCGCCGTCGTGCTCCGGCTCCGCCGCGGGCCGGGCGCCCTGCGGGTCGACCGGCGCCAGCTCGCCTCCGCCGCGCTGGTCGGGGCGCTCCTGCTGGCCGGCGGGAACGGTCTGGTGGTGCTCGCCGAGTCCGGCCCACCCGGCACGGCCGTGCCGTCGGGCGTCGCGGCCCTGCTGGTGGCCACCGTTCCGCTGCTGGTCGTGCTCCTCCGTACGGCCACCGGGGACCGGCCCCGGGCCTGGACCTTCGCCGGGGTGACGCTCGGCTTCCTCGGGCTGGTGCTGCTGGTCCTGCCCACCGGCGACAGCGCTGCGGTCCCGCTGGCCGGCGCGCTGACCGTGGTCGCCGCCGCGACCAGCTGGTCGGTGGGCTCCTTCCTCTCCGGACGCCTGCGGATGCCCGCCGACCCGTTCGTCGCCACGGTGTACGAGATGGTCGCCGGCGCGGCGGTCCTCCTGCTCCTCGCCCTCGGCCGGGACGAGCTGCGCGGCTTCTCGCCGGCCGAGGTGACCGCCCGTTCGTGGGCGGCGCTGGCGTACCTGATGGTGGCCGGCTCGTTGGTCGCCTTCACCGCGTACGTCTGGCTGCTGCACCACGCCCCGATCTCGCTGGTCTCCACCTACGCCTACGTCAACCCGGTGGTCGCCGTGGCGCTGGGCGCGCTGCTGGTGGCCGAGCCGGTCACCGTGCCGGTGCTGCTCGGCGGAGCGGTGATCGTGGCCGGCGTGGCGCTGGTGGTGACCACCGAACGTCCCCGGCGCCCGGCCGCCGGGACAACCGTGGAGCCGGCCCGCCGGTAACGTCCCGGGCCGTGTCCGTCGGCCTGGTGACCTCCGCCGCCCTGCTCGGTGTCCTGGCCGGCGCCGTCGCACCGCCGCTCGCCCGCCGCTGGACCGGCGCGGCGGACCACCGGGCCGGGTTGGCGGCCGTCGGGGGTGTGACCTGCGCGGGGCTGGCCGTCGCGCTCGGCGCCGACCCGGCGTTGCCGGCGTTCCTGCTGATGGCGGCGGTCGGGCTGGTACTGGCGGTGGTGGACCTGGCCTGCCTGCGGCTGCCCGATCCACTGGTGGCCGCGGCCGGGCTGGCGGGGTTCGCCGCTCTCCTGGTGGCGGCGCTGGTCGCCGGCACGCCGGGCCGCCTGCTCGTCGCGCTGGCCGGGGCCGCACTCTCCTTCGGCGGGTACGTGCTGCTGGCGCTGCTGCCCGGCTCCCGGCTCGGCTTCGGCGACGTGAAGCTCGCCGCCGTGCTCGGGCTGCCGCTCGGCTGGCTGGGCTGGTCGACCCTCGGCCTGGGCCTGCTCCTGCCGCACCTGCTCAACGGGGTGGTGGTGCTCGGCCTGCTGGCCGCCCGCCGGGTCCGCCGGGACACGCCCCTGCCGTTCGGGCCGGCCCTGCTCGCCGGCGCCTGGCTGGCCGCCCTGCTCGCCTGACGCCCGGGTCGCCTAGATCAGCCGGAGCTGGCGGTCCTTCGGACGGCGGGGTACGGCCTCGCCGAAGCGTTCGAACAGTCCCGGGTCGATCACGTCGAGGAAGGGCGAGGGACGGCAGTCGCGTTCCGACCCGTGCCGCACCCGCCGGGCCGCGTGACTGACGTAGAGCCGGTCCTGAGCCCGGGTCAGGCCGACGAAGAAGAGCCGCCGCTCCTCCGCGACCGCGTCGTCGTCCGGCGTCGAGCCGGGCCAGCGCAGCGGCAGCAGCCCGTCCTCCGCCCCGACCAGGAACACCACCGGGAACTCCAGCCCCTTGGCGGCGTGCAGGGTGAGCAGGGTGACCGCCTCGGCCCGCGGGTCGAGCGCGTCCACCTCCGCGCCGGTGGCCAACTGGGACAGGAACAGCTCCAGGTCGTCACCGCAGCGGCGGGCCAGCGGGGTGAGCAGGTCGACGGCGGACCGGACGTCCTCGGGGCGGACCGCGCCGGGGCCGTCCAGCGTGGGGGCGGCGAAACGCTCGGCGAGCACCTGGCCGGCGAGGCGTACCCGGGCGGGCAGACCGCCGCCCAGGCCGTCGGCGTGCCGCAGCTCGTGGGCGATCGCGGCCACCCCCGGCCGGTCCCGGAGCCGGTCGTGCGAACGCTTCTGCACCGGGATGTTCGCCCGGGCCAGCGCGTCCACGATCGGCGCGGCCTGCGAGTCGGTGCGGTAGAGCACCGCGATGTCGGAGAACGACAGGGTGGTCGTCCGGCCGTCGATCCGGCCCGAGTCCAGCGAACGGTGGGAGAGGCCACCGACCAGCTCGTCGATGGTGCGTACCACGAAGTCGGCCTCGTCGGCGACAGAGGCCGCGGGGTAGCGACCGACCAGCGGCGCCTCCGGGTCGAGCCGGGCCGGGTCCAGCCGACGGCCGCGGACCAGCGACGACGGCGCGATGGCCTGCACCGCCGCGGCCAGGATCGGCGCCGACGACCGGTAGTTGCGGTTCAGCCGGACCAGTCGCGCGTCGGTGAAGTCCTGCGAGAAGCGCAGGAAGTAGCCGACGTCCGCGCCCCGGAACGAGTAGATGGCCTGGTCGGGGTCGCCGATCGCGCAGAGGTTGCCGTCGGCGGGGCTGAGCAGCCGCAGCAGCTCGTACTGCACCGCGTCGACGTCCTGGTACTCGTCGACGAAGATCCAGCGCCAGCGCTCGCGGTACTCCCGGACCAGCTTCTTGTCCGCCCGCAACAGCGCGACCGGCAGGGTGAGCAGCTCGTCCAGGTCGACCAGGTCCCGCTTGCGCAGCAGCGCCGCGTACCGGGCGGCGTCGTCGCCGGCCTCCGCCCGGGCGGCGGACCGGTCGGCGTCGTCGGCGATCCGGAAGTCCGCCGGCAACCCGACCGCGTCGGCGTTCTCCCGCAGGATGCTCAACCCGAGCGAGTGGAACGTGCCGACCGTGACGTCCTCGGCCACCGGGCCGAGCAGACCGTCGAGGCGGTGCCGCAGCTCCTCGGCGGCCCGCCGGGTGAAGGTGATCGCCAGGCACTGTTCCGGAAAGACGTTCAGCTCCGCGCAGAGGTACGCGATCCGGTGGGTCAGCGTCCGGGTCTTGCCGGTGCCCGGCCCGGCCACGATCAGCAGCGGACCACCCGGCGCGGAGGCGGCCACCCGCTGCATCGCGTCCAGCCGGTCCAGCAGGCCGGTGCCGACCTCCTCCATGCCGGCGAGCATCGGCTCGAACGGCTCGTGCGGGGAGGGCGCCGGCGCGATCGGCGGCGGCGGGGGCGGGGGCGGCGCGGCCTTCCGCTTCGGCTCGGCCTTCGCCGCCGCCGGGCGCTTCGCGCGGGGCTTCGCCGCCGGCTCCGCGGGGGTGCGCTGCGCCGGCACGGGTACGTCGAAGAGCGTCTCCTGGGCGGTCGGCGCACCACCGGCACCCAGCTCCGCCGGGTCGAAGAGGGTGATCACGCCGTACTCGCCGTCGTAGCCCGGCACCCGGCGGACGTCGCCCCGACGCAGCCGGCCGATCCCCTCGGCGAGCAGCTCCCCACCGACCCGGCCGATCTCGTCCAGCGGGGTGCGGGTGAGGATCTCCAACTCCGGGCCGAGCGCGGCGACCAGGTCGTTGAGCTGGCCCTCGACCCTCTTCGAGCGCGCCCCCACCTTGTTGATCTCACCGAGGATCTCGGCCAGCGGCACCAGGTGGGTGACCTCCCGGGCGTGCGCGGGGCGATGCCCCTGCGGTCGGTCGGCCAGCTCCTCGATCCGGCTCAGCACCCCCACGGTCAGCGGCTTGCCGCACTCCGGGCAGCGCCCGCCCGCCGCCCGGGTCCGCTCCGGCGACCAGTTGACGCCGCAGAGCCGGTGCCCGTCCGCGTGGTACTTCCCCTCCTCCGGGAAGAACTCGATCGTCCCGGCCAGCCCCTCCCCGGTCCGAAGCGCCTCCCGCATCGCGAAGTAGTCGCGGCCGGAGTCGAAGACCGTGGCCTCCCGGGCCAGCGCGGGCGGGGAGTGCGCGTCGGAGTTCGAGACCAGCCGGTAGCGGTCCAGGCTGCCGACTCGCCAGTTCATCTCCGGGTCGGAGGAGAGGCCGGTCTCCACCGCGAAGATGTGCTCGGCCAGGTCGGCGTAGCAGTCGGCGATCGCGTCGAAGCCGGACTTGGAGCCCAGCGCGGAGAACCAGGGCGTCCAGATGTGCGCCGGGACGAGGTAACCGTCCGGACTCGCCTCCAGGGTGATCTCCAGCAGGTCCCGGGAGTCCAGGCCGAGGATCGGCCGGCCGTCCGAGCCGAGGTTGCCGATCCGGCCGAGCGCGGCGTTGAAGCGGGCCACCGCGTCCAGGTCCGGCAGGTAGACCAGGTGGTGCACCTTGCGGGTCCGGTCGTCCCGCTTGTAGATCGTGGAGATCTCCACGCTCAGCATGAACCGGACCGGGTCCGTCTCCGCCTCGCTGGCCAGCCGGGGCGGCAACCGGCGGGCGATGTCCCGCTCCGCCTCCGGGCCGAGCCGGTACAGGCCGGGCTCGGCCGGCTCCAGGGTCTCCCGGAGGTGGTCGTACCAGGCGGGGTGGGTGAAGTCGCCGGTGCCGAGCACCCCGATGCCCTTGCGCCGGGCCCACCAGCCCAGGTTCGGCAGGGTCAGGTCACGGCTGCACGCGCGCGAGTACTTCGAGTGGATGTGCAGGTCCGCGACGAACGACGGGACGCCACCGGGGGATGCGGCGCTGAACGGAGGCACGCCGCATCCTGTCATGACCGGTCCGCCCTCCGCCCGCCGCCACGCGTGGGCGTGACCTGAGCAATGCGGTGCTGGACTCCGCCGCCCGGTCGCGCTATGGGGCGGCCCGCAGCTCCACCAGGGTCACCTGCGGCGGGGCGCCCACCCGCACCGGCGGGCCCCAGAAGCCGGCGCCGTTGGTGACGTAGACCTTGGTGCCGTCGACCTCCCCCAGACCGGAGACCACCGGCTGCTGGAGCTTGACCAGGTAGTTGAAGGGCACCATCTGCCCACCGTGGGTGTGCCCGGACAGTTGCAGGTCCACCCCGAACTTCGCGGCCTCGAACGCGGCGACCGGTTGGTGGGCCAGCAGCACCACCGGGCGGCTCGGGTCCCGGTCGCCGAGCGCGGCGGCGAAGTCAGCGGGCGCGGCCAGCCCGGTGCCGGCGGCGGTCACGTCGTTGATCCCGGCCAGGTCCAGCACGCCACCCCGGGCCCGGATCTCCTGGCGCTGGTTCTGCAGCACCCGCAGGCCGAGCCGGTCCACCTCCCGGACCCACTCCTCGACCCCGCTGTAGTACTCGTGGTTACCGGTGACGAAGAAGTTGCCGTACCGCGAGCGCAGGTCGCGCAGCGGCGCCGCCGCCTCTCCCAGCTCCGCGACCGAGCCGTCGACCAGGTCGCCGACGATCGCCACGAGGTCGGCGTCGAGCCGGTTGATCGCGGCCACGATCCGCTCGGTGTGCACCCGGCCGCGCAGCGGCCCCAGGTGGATGTCGGAGACGGTGGCGATGCGCAGGCCGTCCATGCTGCGGGGCAGCTTCGCCAGCGGGATCCGCACCCGGTCCAGCCGCGGCGGACCCGTCGCGGTGCGCACGCCGTACGCGGTCACGCCGGTGGCGGTGAGACCGGCGAAGATCGCGGCCCCCCGGGCCAGCAGCAACCGGCGCGACGGGTCGTGGTCGGAGTGGCCGACGGCCTCGGCGGCCGGCGGGTCGGCGGAGCCGGCGGCCCCGACCAGCACCGGCTCCGGCGCGGCGGCGCTCGCCTCGGCGGCCACCACCCGGCGGCGCAGCACCAGCTTCGCGACCGCCATCGGAACTTCCAGCGCCAGCAGCACGACCAGCAGGTAGAACATCACCGCGAGCCAGAGATAGCCCGGCCAGGCCAGCCAGAACGCCCCGGCGACCCGGGTGCCGACCATCGTGGCCGGGACGAGCAGCGCCAGCACCAGCGCGACGACGCCACCGATCCGCCGCCACCGCCCCGGACCGGTGGTGTCCTTGACCAGCCGCTTCCACAGGTAGAAGTGGATCCCCCCGATGATCAATGTCAGGGTGGCCACGAACGCCAGGGTCGCCAACATCTGAGGCCTCTCTCAGCCGCCCGCGAAGGGAGGCAGCACGTCGATCGTGGCCCCGGCCGGCAGCGGTGTCCGACGATCATGACAGGCCACCCCGTCGACCAGGAAACTCGCCACCGCCAGGACCGCGGCGAGTCGCTCGCCGTGCCGGTGCGCCAGTTCGTTGACGAGTTCGTCCAGCGACCGGCCCGCGGATGCGGTCTCCTCCGGGCGGCCGGCCGCCGCCCGGGCCCCGGCGAAGTAGCGCACGGTGAGGTCCACGGCTCAGCCCCCGATCGCCGACATCGGCCGGACCGGTTGCAGGAACGTCGGGTCGTCGATCCCGTGGCCCGCCCGCTTGCCCCACATCGCCGTACGCCAGCGCCGGGCCAGCTCGGCGTCGTCCGCGCCGGCCCGCAGCGCACCCCGCAGGTCGGACTCCTCGGTGGCGAAGAGGCAGGCCCGGACCTGACCGTCGGCGGTGAGCCGGGTGCGGTCGCAGTCGCCGCAGAAGGGCCGGGTCACGCTGGCGATCACGCCGACGGTGGCCGGGCCGCCGTCGACCAGCCAGGTCTCGGCGGGGGCGGCGCCCCGCCGGGCCGGATCGGGGGTCAGGGTGAACCGCGCGCCCAGCGCGGCGAGGATCTCCTCGGCGGTGACCATCGTGCCCCGGTCCCACCCGTGCTGCGCGTCCAGCGGCATCTGCTCGATGAACCGCAGCTGGTAGCCGTGGTCGAGGGCGAAGCGGAGCAACGTCGGCGCCTCGTCCTCGTTGACGCCCCGCATCAGCACAGAATTGACCTTCACCGGGGTGAGCCCGGCGGCCGCCGCCCCGGCCAGCCCGGCGAGCACGTCGGCCAGCCGGTCCCGCCGGGTCAGCGTGGCGAACCGGTCCCGGTCGACGGTGTCCAGCGAGACGTTCACCCGGTCCAGGCCGGCGTCGCGCAGGGCGGGGGCGAGCCGGTCCAGGCCGAGGCCGTTGGTGGTCAGCGAGATCCGGGGGCGCGGCGCCAGCGCGGCCACCGCGGCCACGATGCCGACCAGCCCGGGGCGGATCAGCGGCTCCCCACCGGTGAAGCGCACCTCGGTCACCCCGAGCCGCTCCACGGCGACCCGGACCAGCCGGACGATCTCGTCGTCGCCGAGCAGCTGCGGCCCGGCCAGCCAGGGCAGCCCCTCCGCCGGCATGCAGTACGTACAGCGCAGATTGCACTTGTCGGTCAGCGAGACGCGCAGGTCCCGGGCGACTCGGCCGTACCGGTCGACGAGGACGCCGTCGGTCGGGGCGGCGGTCACCTGTCGACCGTAGCGCGGTCGTTCCCGTGCAGCGCCGCGCGGGCGGCCCGGGCGACCGCGTCGCGGTACGCCCCGCCGAAGATCGCGGTGTGCACCAGCAGCAACTGGAGCTGGTGCAGCGGCACCCGGTCCCGCCAGCCGTCGGCCAGCGGCCACGCCTCCCGGTAGGCGTCGACGATCCGGGCGTGGTGCGGCGGACCGCCGAAGAGCGCCAGCTGCGCCAGGTCCGTCTCCCGATGGCCGCCGTGCGCCGCCGGGTCGATCAGCCAGACCCGGTCGTCGGCGCCCCAGAGCAGGTTGCCCGGCCAGAGATCGCCGTGCAGCCGGGCCGGCGGCTCGTCCCCGCCGAACTCGCCGATCCGCGCCACCACCTCCTCGACCAGGGCGGTCTCCGCGCCGGTGAGCGCACCGTTCTCCACCGACCGGCGCAGGTACGGGCGCAGCCGGCGCTCGGCGAACCAGGCCGACCAGGGCCCCTCGTCGGCGGTGTTGTCCTGTGGCAACGTACCGATGAAGCCGGGCCACGGCGCGCCGAGGACGGACGCCCCGGCCCGGTGCATCCCGGCCAGCTCACGGCCGAACCGCTCGGCCGCCTCGGGGGACGGCTCGCCCGGCTCCACCCAGTCCAGCGCCAGCAGCTCCGGCAACGCCACCACCACCTCCGGCACGGCGACCGTCCCCGCCTCCCGCAGCCAGCGCAGCCCGGCCGCCTCGGCGGCGAAGAAGCCCTCGGGCAGCGGCCGGTCGGCCCGCTCCGGCCAGGTCTTGGCGAGGACGGAGTGGCCGTCGTCCAGGGTGAGCCGCGAGGCGGCGCAGCTGTCCCCGCCGGAGACCGGCGTCTCCCGGATCCGCTGGTGGGTCAGGAAGGTCGGCAGGTGCTCCGGGTGTGCCCGCAGGTACGCCAGGTCCATCAGCGCAAGGTATCGGCTTTCCGGCCCGGCGGCGGCCCGGCTTGCGTGCCCGGGGGCACGACCGGGACGTGTCGTGCCGGCCGGGCGTCGCCCGTGGACCCACCGGTGACCGGCCTGAACTGCTCCGAGCTGGGCGAACACTCTCCGTGTCTGTGGACGGGCCGCGTGTCGTCCACAGGGCCTGTCGCTCGCGCCTCGCGGGTCGCAGGCTGCCGGCATGACCGCGACCGACCTTCCCCGGCTCACCGTCCGTTCGCCCGCCGACCTCATCGCCGCCGTGCCGTACCTGCTCGGCTTCCACCCCGCCGACAGCGTGGTGGTGGTGGCGATGCGGGGACGGCGGATCGTCTTCGTCGCCCGGGCGGACCTCCCCGCCCCGGGCACCGACCCGCGACTGCCCGCCCGGCACCTGGGCGAAGTCCTCGGCCGGCAGGACGCCGAGTCGGCGACCGTGCTCGGGTACGGGCCGGCCGAGCGGGTCACCCCCGCCGTGGACGCCGTCCGCGTCGTGCTGGCCGACGCCGGCCTGACCGTGCTGGACGCGCTGCGGGTCACCGCCGGACGCTACTGGTCCTACCTCTGCGCCGCCCCGGACTGCTGTCCACCGGAGGGCACCCCGTACGACCAGGGGACCAGTCAGGTCAGCGCCGCCGCGGTCTTCGCCGGCCAGGTGGCGCTCCCCGACCGGGCCGCGCTCACCGCGCAGGTGGCACCGGTCGAGGGGGACGCCCGGGAGGCGCTGCGGCGGGCCGCCGCCCGGGCCGAGCGACGGCTGCTGGCGCTGCTGGCGGAGGCTCCTCCCGCCGACCTGCTCGGTGGCCGGACGGTCCGGGCGGCCGGGGTCGACGCGGTCCGGACCGCCCTGCGTACGCACCGCCGGGGCGAGCGGCTGACCGACGACGAGGTGGCGTGGCTCAGCCTGCTCCTGACCCACCTGCCGGTGCGGGACCACGCCTGGGAACGCACCGACGGGCGCGAGGAGGACATCCGCCTCTGGGGTGACGTGCTGCGCCGTGCCGAGGAGGAGTTGATCGCCGCGCCGGCCAGCCTGCTGGCCTTCGCCGCCTGGCGGGCCGGGCAGGGTGCGCTGGCGGCGGTGGCCCTGGAGCGGGCGCTGGCGACCCACCCCGACTACTCCCTGGCCCAACTCCTCGACGACCTGCTCCGGCGGGGCGTACCCCCGTCGGAGCTGGACGGCTGGCCGGCGGTGGGGGAGCCGGGGGTGGTGCGCCGCCGGCCCCGGCGGCGCCGGCCCCGGCGGGGGATCGGATGAGCCGGTCAGCCGACGGTCACCCGGTGCGGGTGGGCGTAGACGTTCATCGCCCGGCCCCGCAGGAAGCCGACCAGCGTCATCCCCGCCTCGTCGGCCAGGTCGACGGCGAGCGAGCTGGGCGCGGAGACCGCCGCCAGCAGCGGCACCCCGGCCATCCACGCCTTCTGCGTCAGCTCGAAGCTGGCCCGACCGGAGACCAGCAGGACGTGCCCGGTGAGCGGGAGGCGGCCGTCCCGCACCGCCCAACCGACCACCTTGTCCACCGCGTTGTGCCGGCCGACGTCCTCGCGCAGCACCACCAGCTCGCCGTCGGGGGTGAAGAGGCCCGCCGCGTGCAGCCCGCCGGTGCGGTCGAAGGCCCGCTGCCCCGCCCGCAGCCGGTCCGGCAGGGCGGTGAGGACGTCCGCCGGCACCGTCAGCGCGTCCCGGTCCACCGGGTACGGCGAGCGGGTCCGGATCGCGTCGATGCTGGCCTTGCCGCACACCCCGCACGAGCTGGTGGTGTAGAAGTTCCGCGACGGATCGGTGGTCGGCTCCGGCACGTCGGGGGCGAGCACCACGTCCACCACGTTGTACGTGTTCGGCGTCTCCGCACCGGCGCAGAGCTGGGCGGTCAGCACGTCCCCGGTCGACCGGATCAGCCCCTCGGTCAGCAGGAAGCCGATCGCCAGGTCGATGTCGTCACCCGGGGTGCGCATGGTCACCGCGAGCGGCCGCCGCCGGCCGGGACCGGCCTTGCCGACCCGGATCTCGAACGGCTCCTCCACCGACAGCGTGTCCGGGCGGCGTACCGGGGCACGCCCCTCGTCCACCGCGTCCAGGTCGATCCGGAGCACGCCACGTCTGTCGGTCGCCCGTCCCATCCCGCCATCCTGCCCCGACCCGTCACCGCCACGGGCGACGGCCTCGGGTGGAGTGCCGCGGCTACGGTGGCCGGGTGACGGCGTACGCGGCGGTGGTGCTCGCGGGGGGCGCGGCGCGCCGGATGGGCGGGCGGGACAAGCCCGCGCTGCCGGTGGGTGGGCGACCCATGCGGGAGCGGGTGCTCGCGGCGGTCGCCGACGCCACCCCGCGGGTGCTGGTCGGGCCGGCCGGCCCGGTCCCCGCCGGCGTGCTGGTGACCCGGGAGGAGCCGCCGGGAGGTGGACCGGTGGCCGCCACCGCCGCCGGGCTCGCCCTGCTCGACCCCGGTACGACCACCGTCGCCCTGCTCGCCGCCGACCTGCCGCTGCTCACCCGGGACGCGCTCGGCGAGCTGCTGGGCGCGCTGGCGGGCGGGCACGACGGGGTCTGCCTCCTCGACGACGCGGGGCGCCGGCAGCCGCTGTGCGGGGTGTGGCGGGTGAGGCCGCTGCGCGCCGCGCTCGACCGGCTCGCCGTCCAGCGCGGCGGCATCCTCGACGGGGCGTCGATGCGCCAGCTCCTCGGCGAGCTGGCCGTCCGCGAGCTGCCCTGGTCCGGCTCGGGTCCGCCGCCGTGGTTCGACTGCGACACTGACCTGGACGTACGCCGGGCGGAGGAGTGGACGCGATGACGGTGATGGACGACTGGGTCACGGCGGCCTGCGCCGAGCTGGGTCTCGACCCGGCCGACGTGCCGGTGCCGGCCGTGCTGGGGCTGGCCAAGGACGTCGCGCACCAGGTGCTGCGGCCCGGCGCTCCGGTCACCGCGTACCTGCTCGGTGTCGCCGTGGGGCGGGGAGCCGACCCGGCGGCGACGGCCGCCCGGCTCAGCGGGCTGGCCGGCACCTGGCCGGTCGAGCTGGGCGGCGAACGCCCCGGCTGACCGTCTTCCGGCCGGCATGTCCGATGCCGGTCGCGTGGATTCGTTCCCCGGTCCGCATGGGTAGGGTGACCTTGACGGACGGAGGCGATCATGACGGCAGAGCACCCCTCGATGCCGGCCGGTGATCAGCCCGGCGGGTCGCCGGGGCATCACGAGTCGGTCCTGCTGGACGAGCCGACCACGGCCGACCTGCGGGCGAAGGTCACCGAGGCGTGGCGCGAGTTCGCCCGGGCGCTCGCCGAGCGGCTGCGCACGCTGCCGACCGGGGCGCACCTCGAACTGACCCTCGACCCCACCGCGTCCGGCACCGGTGACGCGGTCTACTCGATCAGCGTGGACGTCGGGGCGGAGGGCCGCCTGTCGGCCCGGGCGGTCGGCAACGCCACCCTGCCGCAGGGTTACCGGCTGGACCGCGCCGCCGTGGCCGACATGGTGGCGCTGGGCTGGTCGCCGCCGGGCGTGGTGGAGGGCTCCGGTGAGCAGTTCGGCCTGGCCGGCTCCGCCGGTGACGCCAGCAAGCTGGCCGCGCTGCTCTCCCGCACCCTCCGCGACGTCTACGGCGCGCCCCACCCGGCCTTCCTGGTCTACCTGATGCACGACGCCGAGGGGGAGCCGCTGCCGGTCGAACCGCTCGGCACGGCCCGCAGCGAGTTCGGACCGGACCGCGACGTCGAGGCGGATCTCGACGAGGCGCTGGCCGCCGCCGCGACGGCGGCCGGGCCGGACGGCGACGGCGACGTGCTGGCCCTGGCCGAGCGGGTCCGCACGGTCGTCTCGACGATGCTCAAGTCGAAGTCCGACCAGCTCCAGATCGACTCGGACGGGGACATCAACATCCGGGCCGGCTCGGCGATGGTCTTCGTCCGGGTTCGCGACAACCCGCCCCTGGTCGACGTCTTCTCCCCGGTGCTGACCGAGGTCGAGCCGACCGAGCGGCTCTACGTGAAGCTCTCCGAGCTGACCAACCGGATGCCGATCGGCCGGCTCTACTGCGCCGACGACACCGTCTGGGCCTCCATCCCGGTCTTCGGCCGGAACTTCCAGGCCACCCACCTGATGCTCGCCGTGCAGGTGATGACGGGGCTGGCCGACGAGCTGGACGACCGGCTGCACGGTGAGTTCGGCGGCAAGCGCTTCTTCGGCGAGGGCGACAAGCCTCAGCGCGCCGCCTCCGAACACCGCACCGGCATGTACCTCTGATCCTCCCCGCGCCGATCCGGCACTTCCGGCCCGGGCGGGAGAGAAGTGCGGGATCGGCGGGAGGGAGAGGACGGGTCAGGTCGAGGGGAGCCAGGCCAGGCTGCGGGCGGTCGTCGGGTCGGTGGCCTTGAGGCCGGTGTCGGAGACGGTCCAGAGGACGTCTCCCACCAGCAGCGACCGGCTGACCAGGTCGGCGCCGTCATGGTCGACCCGGCCGACCTCGGTGACCGCCGTGGCGGTCACCCGGAGCAGGCGTACGCCCCGGTCCACCGGCAGCGCGACCAGGCCGGTCGACGGCTGGTGCAGGAACGCGTGCGGCTCGAACTCGACGATCGATTCCGCGCCGGGCACGTGGTACTGCGCCGACCGGACCGGCCGCTGCGGGTCGCGGACGTCGAAGACGGCGACCTGGAGGCCCAGTGGCCGTCCCCGCCGGTCCGCCTCCTGGCCGACGCCGAGCAGCCGCCCGTCCGGCAGCGGGTGCAGGTACGCGGACCAGCCGGTGATCTTCAGCTCGCCGGTGACCCGGGGCGCGGTGGGATCGGCGAGGTCGACGCGGTAGAGCGGATCGGTCTCCCGGAAGGTGACCACGTAACCGATCGGGTTCCCCGTGTCATGTCCGCTTCGACGCGGGCCCGGCCCGTCCGGTTCCGGCGGGCGCGGCGGCGACCGGGACGGCCCGGCGGGGTCAGCCGGTGGAGGGGCCGACGCCCGGGGACTCGACCAGGCGGGAGAGGACGATGGTGCTCCTGGTGGAGGTGACGAAGGATTCGGCGCGCAGTCGCTCCAGCGCGTCCTCCAGGTGCGAGATGTCGGCGGCGCGCAGGTGCACGAGCGCGTCGGCCTCCCCGGAGACGGTGTACGCCCCGACCACCTCCGGGTGCCGCCGGGCGGCCACCCCGATCTGCGCGGGGGTGGTCCGCCCGGCGCAGAAGAGCTCCACGAACGCCTCGGTGGTCCAGCCGACGGCGGCCGGATCGACCACCGCGGTGAAGCCCCGGATGACCCCGGTGGAGCGGAGCCGGTCGACGCGTCGCTTGACCGCCGGAGCGGAGAGTGACACCCGAACGCCGATGTCGGCGTACGACGCTCGGGCGTCTGCCACGAGCAACGCAATGATTCGCTGGTCCACCGCGTCTATCTGCAACGTTCCGCCCTCGGGAAGCAATGGTTACGGCTGTTACCAAAGTTCTACGGTACCTACTCTTGGTGACCGTGAACCAGCAGCGAGTCCCGCGAAAGCGGACATATCTCATGTGCTCGCCCGAGCATTTCGCGGTCGAGTACGCCATCAACCCGTGGATGGACGTCACGACCCCCGTGGACGCGGAGCTGGCGGTCAAGCAGTGGGACCGCCTGCGGGAGACGCTGGTCGGTCTCGGTCACGACGTGCACCTGCTCACCCCCGAGGCCGGGCTGCCCGACATGGTCTTCGCCGCGAACGGCGCGTTCGTGGTGGACGGGACCGTCTACGGCGCCCAGTTCAAGCACGAGCAGCGGGCCGCCGAGGCCGCCGCGCACCGGGCGTTCTACGAGTCGCAGGGTTGGCGGTTCATCGCCCCGAGCGAGACCAACGAGGGTGAGGGCGACTTCGCGTACCTGCCGGACGCGCACGGCGGCCTGATCCTGGCCGGGCACGGCTTCCGGACGGAGCTGCCGGCGCACGCCGAGGCGCAGGAGGCGCTCGGCCGGCCGGTGGTCTCGCTGCGCCTGGTCGACCCGCGCTTCTACCACTTGGACGTGGCGCTCGCCTCGATCGACGACGAGAACGTCGTCTACTTCCCGGGCGCCTTCTCGGCGGCCAGCCAGCGGGTGCTCGCGCAGCTCTTCCCCGACGCGGTGATCGCCGACGACGAGGACGCCATGTCCTTCGGCCTGAACCTGGTCAGCGACGGCGCTAACGTCGTGCTGAACAGCGAGGCGACCCGGCTGGCCGGGAAGCTGAAGGCGGCCGGGTACACCCCGGTGCCGGTCGAGCTGGCCGAGCTGAAGAAGGGCGGCGGCAGCGTGAAGTGCTGCATCGCCGAGCTGCGCCACTGACCCGACCCGGACGAAGGGCCGGTCTCCCCGTGGGGAGACCGGCCCTTCACCGTACGGGCGCCGGTCGGCTCAGCCGAGCGTGGCGATCTCGTTGATGGTGACGTTGGAGAGCAGCCGGCCGTCGAACTGGACCCGGCGCAGGTACCACTTCTGCTGCGGGGTGCGGGGCTGGTTGAACTGCCACACCCCGCGCGGGCTGTCGATCTGGCCGATCTTGCCGAGGGCCAGGTTGACCTGCTGCGGCGTCGGCTCCGGCCCGGCCAGCCCGATGGCCTTGTCGAGCACCTGCGCGGCGTCGTACGAGGCCATCGCGTACGTGGTGGGCTGGACCCCGTACTTCTTTCGGTACGCCCCGGCGAAGATCCGGTTGGCGTTGTTGTTCAGGTCGGCCGAGTAGTTCAGCACCGTCTGGATCGTGCCGGGCTTCAGGTTGTCCCGCTGGTCGACCAGGGTGCCGCGCAGCTCGGTCAGGACGGTGCCCTCGGTGAGGAAGCCGGGCGCGTAGACGTTGCCGGCCCAGCGTTCGCGCAGGCGCAACTGGCGGACGAACTCGATGGCCGCCTTGCCGGAGAAGTTGCAGAAGATGGCGGTCGGCCTGAGGTCGAGGGCCTGCCGGATGTCGTAGCGGTAGGTGCTGTCGTTCGGGTTCGCGGCGGCGGTCGTCCAGATCGGGTCGCCGACGATGCGCTTGTCGTCGGCGCCGAACTGCCGGCGGAAGCCCTGCACCACGTCGAGGCTGGCCGCGCCCTCCGGCGCGACGATCGCGATCCGGCTGCTGGCCGGCAGCCGCGCCTTCAGGTAGTCCGCGAGCGCCCGGCCCGGCTCGTCCAGCACGTACGACGTGCGCCAGATGTAGACCACGCTCTGCAGGCTGGTGGGCGAGGCGTTCGAGGCGACCAGCGGCACCCGGGCCCGCTCCACGTCTTCCCGGACCCCGGCGAGCACCTGCGAGTCGACCACCCCGGTGAGGGCGAGCACGCCCTTCTTGAGCAGCCCGTCCACGGCCGCCTGGCCGGTCTTGGCGCTGTCCCCCTCGTCGGCGACCTCCACGGTCACCGGGTGGCCACCCAGCCGCTGCCCGTTGAGCGCGAGGTAGGTGTCGAAGCCGTTGGCCATGTCCTGGCCGATCGTCTTGCCGGGGCCGCTCTCCGGCCTGATCAGGCCGATCCGGATCGGGGCGCCGGTGGGCCGGGCCTCGCTGTCGTCCTCGGTGGCGCAGCCGGCGGCCAGGCCGGTCGTACCGAGCGCGGCCAGGAGCTGCAGGGCGCGCCTGCGGTTGATCTGCGACACCGAAATCCTTCCGGGAGCGTTGCCGGGCGTCACCGCCCCCTCGGCGTTCTACCTGTTCGGCGACGCTGCGTCAATGGCTATTGATCTTTGTGCAGCGACTGCAACGCACCTCTCACCTGCGGCCAGGCCGCCGAGAGCGGGTCGATCAGCCCGAAGTGCTCGCATTGCGGCAGTTCAACGAGGTCGACGTCGGCTCCGGCGGCCCGGGCCGCCGCCGCGTACGAGCGGCTGACCTCGATCGGCACCTGCCGGTCGAGCACCCCGTGCAGAATCACCGTGCGTGTCCGCAGCGGCACCAACGCACGTGGATCGGTGGCGGCGTAGCGGTCGGGGTGCTCCGCCGGACCGCCCCCGAGCAGCGCGGCGACCGCCCCGCCGTCCAGGTCCAGCCGGTACGCCTCGGCCAGGTCGGCCACCGGCGCCAGCGCCAGCACCCCGCGTACGGCCGCCGGGGCGTGCGCGGCCGCGTAGAGCGCGAGGTGCCCGCCGGCGGAGTGCCCGAGCAGCAGCGGCGGCCCGGCGGCCACCCGTCCGGGCAGCGCCCGCGCCGCCAGCTCCGGCAGGGCGGCCACGCCCGCCAGCACGTCCGTCAGGGTGCCCGGCCAGCCGCCCCCGGGCTGCCCGGTACGGCGGTACTCCAGCTGGGCGACCGGCCAGCCGAGCCCGGCCAGCGCGGCGGCCAGCGGGCCGGTGTGGGCGCGGTCGTACTCGGCACGCCAGAAGCCCCCGTGCAGCACCGCGACCAGCGGCCGGGCCGGACCGTCGCCGGCCGGTCGGCGCAGGTCGGCCACCTGGTCGGGGTGCGCGCCGTAGGCCACGGTCTCCTCGGCGGGCGGCGCGGGACGGGTGAGCACGGCGCGCGGGTCGGCGGGCATGCGGCGACGGTAGCCGACGCGCCGGGCGACGGCGCCCGGGAGCCGGTCCCGGCGCGTGCCGCTCGCCGGGGTGGGTAAAGATGGTTCCCATGACCGACGCGCATTTCCCTGGACAGAACGACGAGCCGGGCCGCGAGGGTGGCGAGCACTCGGGCACCGTGGTGGTGGTCGGCCCGGACGGTCGCCCGGTCGGCACCGTGCAGACCGACGACGCGGCCGGCGAGGACCCGACCCGTCTGGTCGAGCAGCCGGCCAAGGTGATGCGGATCGGCAGCATGATCAAGCAGCTGCTGGAGGAGGTCAAGTCCGCGCCGCTGGACGACGCGAGCCGGCACCGGATGCGCGAGATCCACGAGCGGTCGATCGTCGAGCTCAAGGAGGGCCTCGCCCCCGAGCTGCGCGACGAGCTGGAGCGGATCTCGCTGCCCTTCACCGAGGAGAAGGCGCCCAGCGAGGGTGAGCTGCGGATCGCCCACGCCCAGCTGGTCGGCTGGCTGGAAGGGCTGTTCCACGGCATCCAGGCCGCCCTGGTCGCCCAGCAGATGGCCGCCCGGGTGCAGCTGGAGCAGATGCGCTCCGGCCGGCCCGCGCTGCCCAGCGGCCCCGGCGGGACGGTGCCCGGGATGCCGGGCCTGGGTCAGCCGTCCGGCGGCGAGGGGCACCCCACCGGTCAGTACCTCTGACCGGGCCGGTTCAGCCCAGCTCGAAGACCTTCTCCAGGTACGCCGCCACGCCGTCCTCGGAGTTCGCCGCGGTCACCTCGTCGGCGATCTCCAGGACGGCGGGGTGCGCGTTCGCCACCGCCACCGACCGGCCGGCCCAGGTCAGCATCGGCACGTCGTTGGGCATGTCCCCGAAGGCCAGCACGTCCCGTTCGTCCACCCCCAGCCGGGTGGCGTACCAGGCCAGCCCGGCCGCCTTGGTCACGCCGGCCGCAGAGATCTCCACCAGCCCGGTGTACGACGAGTGCGTCGCCTCGGCCAGCCCGTCCAGCATCCCCGCGACCAGCCGGACGAAGGCGTCCGGATCCTGCTCCCCGGCCCGGGCCAGCAGCTTCACCGCCGGCACCGAGCACAGCTCCTCGGGCGACTCGACGGCCCGGATCGCGTCGTGGTCGGCGTCCCAGCGCAGCGGGTAGTGCGTCTCGTGCCGCATCTGCCGGCTGTCCACCACCTCCACCGCGAAGCTCACCCCGGGCACCGCGGCGCGCAGCCGGCGGGCCACCTCGGCGAGCAGTTGCGGGGCGAGCGGGTCGGCCCGCAGCACCTCGTCGGCGACCGGGTCGTAGACCACCGCGCCGTTGGCGCAGATCGCCGGCAGCGGCGCGGCCAGCTGGTCGTACACGAGTTGGAGCCAGCGGATGGGGCGGCCGGTGACCAGCACGACCGGCGTGCCCGCCGCGCAGATCCGGTTCAGCACCGCGGCGGTGCGCGCGGTGATCGTGCGTTCGTCGGCGAGCAGCGTGCCGTCGATGTCGGTGGCGACGAGCCGGGGGGTGGATCCCATCATCGGGAGAGTAGTCGATCGAGGTACACCGCCACCCCGTCGTCGTCGTTGCGCAGGGTGATCTCGTCCGCGGCGGCGCGGACCTCGGGGTGGGCGTTCGACACGGCCACCCGGGACCAGCCGGCCCAGGCGAACATCGGCAGGTCGTTGGGCATGTCCCCGAAGACCAGCACCTCCGCCGGGTCGACCCCGAGCCGCTCCGCCACCACGCTGAGCCCGGTGGCCTTGTCCACTCCGGGCGCGCAGATCTCCACGAACCCGAGACCGGCCTGGGTGAGCGTGGCCACCTGCGGCGGGATGATCCGGCGGGCGGTCGCCAGCAGCTCGTCCACGTGGTGGTCGGCGGTCCGGGCGAACGCCTTGAGCACGTCGCAGGAGAGGCACTCGGCCCGGCTGCGCTCCTCGAACCGGTCCTGGTACGGCCAGCTCGGGTGGTAGTCGCCCCAGAGCGGCGCGTCGGGCTCGTCGGACGCCTCGACCATCACCGTGAGCGGGCCCACCTCGGCCTCCAGCTCGGCGAGCAGGTGCGCGAGCACCTCGCCGGGGAGGCGCTCGTCGCGGAGCACCACCGGTCCGCCCGGGTCGCTCTGGTCCACCACCCGGCCGCCGCCGGCCATCACCAGGAAGTCCGCGGCGCGGATGTCGTTGCGGGTCAGCTCGGCCAGCCGGGGGCCTCGTCCGGTGGCGCCGACCACCGGGATCCCGGCGGCCCGCACCCGGTCGAGCACCTCGTGGGTGTACGCCGAGACGGTCTCGTCGCTGCGGACGAGGGTCCCGTCGAGGTCGGTGGCGATCAGCTTGGGCAGTCCCGGGCGGGTCATGGTTCCTCCTTCGCCCGCCGCCGTCGCAGCCAGCCGTTCTCGGTCCTCGGTGCCTCGACCCGGAGTGACGGCGGGCAGCAACCGTACCTCGCGGAGCAGGTCGCAACCATGGCTTCCCGGCGAATCGGGTGCCAACGCCCGGTGACCGGTCGACGTGCCGTTCCGCCTGCCCGAAAGGGGCTCAGCTGCCCGGTCCGCGGCGGGCGAACGGCACCGTCGGGGTCACGGTCAGGTCGGCGGGCCCGGGGGGCGGCTCGTCGTCGTCGCGGGTGGGTCCGGGGGACGACGCGTCGGCCGGTGCCCCGGCGTCCGGCCGCCCGGCCGGCCGCCGGCCGGCGAGCAGGAGCGCGGCGCCGAGGAGCGCGGTCGCCACGAGGGCCATCACCAGTCCCCGCCCGTACTCCACCCGGAAGCCGTCCTCGGGGGAGGAGTACAGCAGGGCGCGCTGCCCGGAGTCGTCCAGGCTGAGCAGGGTGGCCGTGAGCAGCGCCAGCAGGGCGCCCGCCCCGGCCAGCCCGGCGACCCGCGCGTCGTGCCGGACCGCCGGCCGGCCGGCCAGGGCGAGCGCCACCGCGCCGACCAGCAGCAGGAGCCCGACCAGGTACGCGACGCCGAACCCGCCGACCTCGGCCACCCCGCCCGGCACCCGGATGCTGCTCTCGCCGTCCCGGCCGCCGTTCGGCACGGTCGTCACCAGCCACTCGCCGACCAGGGAGGCCATCGCCGCCACCGCGCCCAGGGCGGCGACCACCCGCGGCAGCCGGGGGTCCCGGTCGAGGCCGCCCGTCCAGCGTCCGAGGCGCCCGGCCCTGGCCGGTTCCGCCGCACCCCACTCCAGCACCGTGGTGCCGTCGGAGCGGTCGTCCTGCCGGGGGATGGGGAGCTCCTCGGACATCGGCCACCTTCCACCGTCTCGGGCCTGACCCGCATGATGTCACGACCGGCGGCCCGCAACCGGGTACGCGCCTCGCCGGATCGCCCGGGTCGGTCGCCTGGCCGGTGCCGTTTCGGTTAGCGTCGGTGCATGCCAATCCGTACCGCTTCCGCAAACTGGCAGGGCAATCTCACCGAGGGTGTCGGGACCGTCCGCACCGGCAAGGGTGGCCTGTCCGGGAACTACTCCTTCAAGTCGCGCTTCGAGGAGGGCGAGGGCACCAACCCGGAGGAGCTGATCGGCGCGGCGCACGCCGGCTGCTTCTCCATGGCGTTCTCCAAGCAGCTCGCCGACGCCGGTGCGACCGGCACGTCGGTGGAGACCACCGCCAAGGTCCACTTCGACATGACCGACGCGGGCCCGACCGTCACCCGGATCGACCTGGAGACGGTCGGCCAGGCGCCAGGGCTCGACGAGGCCGAGTTCACCAAGCTGGCCGAGGCCGCCAAGGAGAACTGCCCGATCTCCCGTCTGCTCTCCCCGGGCGCCGAGATCACCCTGAGCGTCCGCCTCGCCTCCTGACCCACCCCCGCACGCTCCGCGTGGCGGCCCCTCCCCGCGTTCAGCGGGGAGGGCGCCCGTCGCCCACGGGATCCGCATCGATGTCGGCGGGTGGCGTGGGGATGCGGGTCGGGGAAGATGGGGTGGTGGCGGTGGAGATGAGCCGGGAACGGTTCGAGGAGCTGGTCGGCGAGGCCCTCGACGAGGTGCCCGAGGAGCTGCTCGGGCTGATGAGCAACGTGGTGATCCTGGTCGAGGACGACCCGCCGGCCGGGGAGGACCTGCTCGGCCTCTACGAGGGGCACGCGCTCACCGAGCGGGGCTGGGACTACGCCGGCGTGCTGCCGGACCGGATCCTCATCTACCGTCACCCGATCCTGCGGATCTGCGACACCGAGGACGACGTGGTCGACGAGGTGGCGGTGACGGTGGTGCACGAGATCGCCCACCACTTCGGCATCGACGACGCGCGGCTGCACGCGCTGGGCTGGGGCTGACCTCCGCTCGGCCGGTGGTCGCTGTTGCGACGGCTGCCTACCGTGGTGGGGAGCACCCCGAATCAGGAGGAAATCCATGCGCAGCGCGCTGTTCTCCGCGGAGAACCTGGAAAAGGAGTCCGCCCAGCCCGGCATGCGGCTGCAGAACTCCAAGATGCTGAAGATCGAGCTGAACGGCGAGGCGATGGCCCGGGTCGGCTCCATGGTCGCCTACCAGGGGCAGGTGCAGTTCCAGGCCCTCGGCTCCGGTGGCCTCGGCAAGTTCATCAAGCAGCGCCTCACCGGGGAGGGCGTGCCGCTGATGAAGCTCAGCGGGCAGGGTGACGTCTTCCTCGCCGAGCTGGCCAAGGACGTGCACATCATCGACCTGGAGCCGGGCGACGCCCTCTCCATCAACGGGTCCAGCGTGCTGGCCTTCGACTCGACGCTGTCGTACGACATCAAGATGGTCGGCGGCGCGGGCATGGCCTCGTCGTCCGGGCTGTTCAACTGCGTCTTCTCCGGGCACGGCCGGATCGCCATCACCACCAAGGGCACCCCGGTGGTGTTGAACGTCGACGCACCCACCTACGTGGACCCGCAGGCGGCGGTCTGCTGGTCGGCCAACCTGCAGACCGGCTACCACCGGGCCGAGCAGCTGGGGCTGGGCGCGCTGCTCGGGCGCAGCACCGGCGAGGCGTTCACGATGAGCTTCGCCGGCCAGGGTTTCGTGGTGGTGCAGCCGTCGGAGGAGCCGCCGGTCATGGGCAGCGGCACCCAGCAGCAGCAGGGCGGCCTGCTCGGCGGCCTGCTCAGCTGAGTTCGTGCGCTGGGGCGTCCCGGCCGGGGCGCCCCACCGTCGTCAGCTCAGCTCGCCGGCGCGCAGCCGGGCCAGCCAGGCCGCCGCGTCGGCGTAGTCGGCGTCCGAGAGCCCGGCCGGGGCCGGGACCGGCCGGTCACCCGTGCCGCCGCTGAAGCGGTGCCGGGGGTACGACCCGAGGAAGCGCACGTCGGCGCAGACCCGACGCAGCCCCTGCAACGCCTCGCCCATCCGCACGTCCGCCACGTGCCCCGTGCAGTCGAGGAAGAAGAGATACCGACCGAGCGCCTCGCCGGTGGGGCGGGACTCGATGCGGGTCAGGTTGACCCCGCGTACGGCCAGCTCCATCAGCACCGACAGCAGGGCGCCCACCCGGTCGTGGGCGATGTACACCGCCAGCGAGGTGACGTCGTCCCCGGTCGGGGGCGGCGGCGGGCCGGGCCGGGACACCAGCGCGAAGCGGGTCACCGCGTCGGGATGGTCGGCGATCTTGTCGGCGAGCACCGCGAGCCGGTGCCGGGCGGCGCCGATCGGGGCGCAGATCGCCGCGTCGTACTCGCCGTTCGCCGCGCCGGCCGCCGCGGCGCCGTTGGAGAGCACGTCCACCACCACCGCGTCGGGCAGGTGGTCCCGCAACCAGCCCCGGCACTGGGTGGACGCCTGCGGATGGGCCGCCACGCTGGAGATCGAGGCGAGGGTGGTGCCGGATCGGGCGCCCAGCACGAACTCGACCGGCAGGATCACCTCCCGGGTGATCACCAGCGGCTCCCCCTCGGCCAGCTCGTCCAGGGTGACCCCGACCGCGCCGCCGATCGAGTTCTCCAGCGGCACCAGCGCCGCGTCCGCCTCCCCCGCCCGTACGCTCTCCAGCGCCTCGCCGACGCTGCGCGCGGGCGTACGACCGCCGTGTTCGGCGGCGGGCACGGTGCGCAGCGCCTGCTCGGCGAAGGTGCCCTCGGGTCCGAGGTAGACGAAACGGGTCGGCGGTGTTCCCGGCATGCCGACCAGCCTACGCACCCGGCCGGGCCGGGGTGCCCTCGTCGCAGGCCAGCGTCCGGATGGCGGGCGGGGCGACGGCGCGTACCTCGACCGAGCAGACGTCGGTCCCGGCGGTGACCAGGGTCAGCGCTCCGGGGGTGCCGCTGGTGACCACCTGGAGCTCCTCGTGCCCCCGGACGGCGAAGACGGTGTACTGCCAGTCGGCCGCGCAGAGCGGCCCGCGGGTGGCCCGCACCGACACGCCCCGGGGCAGCACCCTGCCGCGCAGCAGGGCCACCACCCGGTCCGCGGTGGGTCGGTCGGCGCACGGTGCGACGGTCAGGCCGGGGTCGGGGGTGGGCGTCGGCGCCGGTCCCCCGGGCGGCAGGAAGCCGACACCCGGGGTCGCCGGCGCGGTGGGCAGGAGCCCCGTCGGCAGGGTCGTGGGCGGGGCGGTCGCCGGTCGGCTGACCGTCGACCAGGGCGGAGTGGGCGGGCCCGGCGGGGCGGCGGGTCGCTGGCCCGCCGGGCCGGCGCACGCGGCCAGCGGCAGCGCGGCGAGCAGGGCCCCGGCGGCGACCAGCCGGCGGAGCGGGTTGCGGTGCGGTACGTCAGGCGGCACGGACCGGTCCTCGGGGGGATCGAGCCTCAACGGCATCGAGACGGGTCGTTGCGGCCGGGGTGGCCGAGGCCATCGTAGGAGGATCGGGGCGGCGGGAGAAGGTCAGCGCAGGACCCGGTGCCCGGCCCGTTCCAGCGCGGTGGTCGCCTCGGCGAGCCGCACCGCCGGCACCAGCACGTGGTCGGTGTCGTAGGTGGAGAACGCCACCACGCTGACCCGGGCCGCGGCGAGCGGGTCGACCAGTGAGGCGAGCGTCCCGGTGACCGCGAGGTCGAGCGGGCCGACGACCCGCAGGCACCGCCAGTCGGTCTCCACGTCGGCCTGGGCGGGGGCCCGCTCGCTGGGGCAGATGATCGAGATCCCGTCGGCGGTCCAGCTCACGGTGACCACGTCGGCGTCACCCGGGTCGGCCCAGAGGGCGGGCGGGAGCGGGGTGCCGGCCGCCAGGCGGCACACGACGTACTCCCCCGGGAGAAGCGCGACATCGAGCATGAGGGCACCTTACGGCGTCGGTGAGTGCCGCCCCAGCATCGTGACGTGCGGCGCACGCCACAGTCCCTCGCAGGTCAGACCTCGGAGAAGAAGGTGAGTGAGCCGGCGACCTCGCCGTGGGTGAGCACCGGCGTGGAGATGGCGTCGACGGTGGCGTCCGACGATTCCGCGCCGGCCGCCTGGACCCGCAGCAGGCCACGCGCGAGTCGGCCGGAGTGCAGGGCGAGCAGCGGCGGGATCTTGTCGGTCTCCTGCTCGGTCAGCTCGTGCCGGGCCGCGGTGAAATCGAGCAGCCGCAGGCCGCCCTCGAGCAGCGGCAGGCCGACCACGTCCTCGGGGGCGCCGAGGCAGAGCAGCTCGCACCCGGAGGACGAGATCGCCACCACCCGGGTGTCCGCGTCGATCAGCAGGCAGGGCTCGTCGGCGTGGGAGACGGTCGCCGACCACTGGCCGAAATTGTCGGACCCCTGCTCCGTCGGTGTGCGGGCCGCCGGCACGAACACTTCCGAGAGCGAGAGTTCGACGTGGGCCACCGCGCCTCCTATGTACACCGACGGTCTGTCCACGCTAGCCGGTCGTCGCGACGGCCGCTGGACCGCGCTGGCGCCACCGGCCGCCGGTGGACGAATCGGGTGCCCTGGGCGGGCGGCCGGCGACGGCGCGGACCGGTGGTGCTTCGGTGAGCCTCCGGGCCGCGTGCGTCGTCGGTGACGTTACCGGCGGGCGGCCGGCTTGTCAGCGGCCGTTCGGCCCTCGTCGTACCACCGGTAGTCGGCCGCGGGACGGTACGTGCCGTTGAGCCAGGTCTGCGGCTGCTGCGCGATCCGGGACAGCTTCTCGGCGGTGGCCGGGCTGATCCGGTTGCCCGCGGCGACGAGGAGCCGGTCCAGCTCCCGGTGGGTCGCCATGAGGCAGTCCTTGGGCAGGCCGTAGACGCTGATGACGCCGGAGCCGACGAAGGTCAGCACCGGCGTCACCGGGATCGGCAGCCCCACGGCGGTGGAGAGGGCCTTGCTCGCCCGCTTGGCGTCCCGTCGGGCCTCCGTGACGTACGGCGGGCGCTTGCCGTTGATCTGGACCACGTCCCCGGCGACGAGCACCCGGGCCCGCCCGTGGTCGGCGATGCTCACCGCGTACAGCCCGCTGGGGCCGATGGCGAGGAAGCCGGCCCGCTCGTCCTGGCCGTGGTCGAGAAGGACGTCGGAGACGTCGGTGCGCGGCCACTCGATGACGTGCCAGGCGGGGCCCAGGTGGTCGAGTTGGCCGAGCGCCCGGGCACCGGCCGCCTCCAGCCGTCGGGCGCCCCGTTCGGCCCGGCGACGGCGGGCCCACTCCAACGGGGTGGGGCGGGCCGGTTCGAGCGCCGACGGCGCATCGGACCGGGGGTGCGGCACCGCCACGGGCGGCAGTGCCCGGGTGGGTACGGCTCGACGAGCGGGAAAGACAGTCATCGCGACCTCCGGCAAAAGGTCCCTCGAAGTTATGTCCTCACTACCCTACGTTGCCAGTCGGGGGGTTCGGCAAGTTGGAGCGCCGGAATGAGTGCGGATGAATGCCATATTCATCCACAGTTCTTCCGCTGAAGATCCCTCACACCTGTCCTACGCTGCGAGGGTGACCCACTACGTGGACAGCGAGGTCGGTCGACTCGGCACCGTGCTGCTGCACCGGCCGGGGCCGGAACTCGCCCGGCTCACCCCCCGCAACAACGACTCGCTGCTCTTCGACGCCATTCCCTGGGTGGGACGGGCCCAGGAGGAGCACGACGCGTTCGCCACGGCGCTGCGCGACCGCGGCGTCGAGGTGCTGTACCTCGCCACCCTGCTCGCCGAGACGCTCGCCGTGCCCGACGCGCGCGCCGAACTCACCGAGCAGGTGCTCCGGTCGCCACGGCTGGGCGACACCCTGCGCCGCCGGGTCGCCGACCATCTCGCCTACCTCGACCCGGCCGCCCTCGCCGACGTGCTCATCGCCGGGCTCGCCCACGAGGAGGTACGGATCAGCCCGGAGCGCCCCGGTGGGCTGGTGTGGACGCTGATGGACCGGCACGACTTCGTCATCGCCCCGCTGCCCAACCTGCTCTTCACCCGGGACTCCGCACTGTGGATCGGGGACCGGGTCGGGGTGACCAGCCTCGCCATGCCGGCCCGGCGGCGGGAGACCACGCTCACCGACGCCATCTACCGTCACCACCCGCGCTTCGCCGGCACCGAGTTCGTCTACCACCCCGAGCTGGAGCACCTGGAGGGCGGCGACGTGCTGCTGCTCGCCCCGGGCGTGCTCGCCGTCGGGGTGGGTGAGCGGACCACCCCGGCCGGCGCGGAACGGCTCGCCCGGCAGGTCTTCGCCGCGGGGCTGGCACACACCATCCTGGTGGTGCCGATCGCTCAGGAGCGGGCCACCATGCACCTGGACACCGTCTGCACGATGGTCGACGTCGACGCGGTGCTGATGTACCCGAACATCGCCAGCACCCTCTCGGCGTACACGGTGATCGCGGGGCCGGACGGGGAGCCGCGGGTGGACGGCCCGGCGCCGTTCCTGCGCGCCGCCGCCGACGCGATGGACATCGACCAGCTCCGGGTGATCGACACCGGGCTGGACCCGGTCACCGCGGAGCGCGAGCAGTGGGACGACGGCAACAACACCCTCGCCCTCGCCCCCCGGCTCTGCGTCGGCTACGAGCGGAACGTGGAGACCAACGCCCAGCTGGAGCGGGCCGGCATCGAGGTCATCCCGATCGCCGGCTCGGAGCTGGGCTCCGGCCGGGGCGGCCCGCGCTGCATGTCCTGCCCGTTGGTCCGGGAACCGCTGCGCGGCTGACGGAGCGGGCCCCGGCGCCGGCCGGGGCCCTCCCGACGCCCGGCCGGCTCAGCGCAGGGTGAGCTGGCGGCCCAGCAGGCCCTGGCGGGCGCGGCGGCCCGCGGCGTCCAGCGGCTCCCGCTCCGCCAGCACGTCGGCGTACCGCTTCGCGAACCCGGCCACCGGCTCCTCCCAGTCGGCGGCCGGGATGTCCTGCGGCAGGTCCCAGACCGGCACCAGCCGGCCGTGCGCCCGGAACATGCCGGCGAACTTCGTGCCCTCGCCGAGGGTCAGGGTGCCGGCGGCGGAGAGCCGGGACAGCGCGTCCAGCGCGGTGTCCTCGTCCTCCGGCAGCACCCAGCGCACGTGCGCCTTCTCCGGCACCTGACACCAGTAGGCGGCCCGGGCGGCGGAGAGCCGGACCGTGGGGTAGACGGCCGCGTTCGCCCGCTCCAGCGAGGCCTGCACGGTGGGGTCGTCGGCGGCGCCCGGGTCGAGCCAGAACTCGAAGCCGTCGTGCATGGTGATCTCCAACGGGCCGTCCACCAGGAGGTCCTGGAGGCGCGGGCCGGGGCCCGGCAGCGGCGGCACGGTCACCTGGCCGCCCGGCTCGGTGCGCAGCGCGCAGAGCAGCGCCTCGGCCAGGTCCCGGGAGACGTCGCCGGACTGCTGGTGGCGCTGGAGGCCGACGAAGACCCGCCCGTCCGGCTTCGTCATCGCCGGGGCGGCCATCGGCAGCACGGTGGCGAGGACGACCGGGCGGTCGCCGTACTCCTCGACGAGGTCGGCGGTGAGCCGCAGCGGGGCGGACGCGGCCGGCACGAGCTCGCGCAGGGCGATCCACTCCGGCTCGTCCGCCAGCCCCTCGAACGGGCGGGGGACGAAGACGTCCCGGATCTTCTCCCGGCGGGGAGCGGCCTCGGCGCGCTGGTTCTTCCGTCGCTTGCTCACGGCGACACAGCCTAGAGGCCGGGCCGGGAGCGCGTGGGACAGACCCGCCCGCGTCCCCCGGTCAACCGGTCGTGACCAGGTCCGGCCGGGGCGTGCCGGTCGGGTCGAACTCGGCCCAGACGCTCTGCCCCAGGCCGTCCCGCTCGACGCCCCAGCGGCTCGCCAGGCCGGAGACGATGTGCAACCCGCGGCCGTCGACCGCGTCCGGGCTGGCCGCCCGCATCCGCGGCCCCAGCAGCGCGCCGCCGTCGGTCACCCGGACCGACACGGCCGGACCGGTCGGCGTGGGCCGCAGTCGCCAGGCCACCCGGACCACCCCGCCGGGCAGCGGGTCGGCGTGCCGGACCGCGTTGCCGACCAGTTCCGCCAGGACCGCCACCAGGTCGGCCAGCAGGATCGGGGGTACGACGTCGGTCAGCTCGTCGGCGAGCCGGTGTCGGGCCAGCCGCGCCCCGGTGGCGTGGTGGGGCACCACCACACACCACGAACGTTCGACCGCCTTCGCCGACACCGCGCTCCTCATTCCCCGCGCCCCGCCCGCCCGGCGGGTCATCCCCGGGGCAGCCGCACCTCTGCGACGGTACCGCCACCGCTCCTCGGACGGAGGGATACCCATCCATTCTGCTGTTCAACGATCCGGCGGACGAGATAGAGGCCGAGCCCGGCGCCGGGGTAGCCGCGCCGGTTGCCGGACTCGCCCTGCCAGAACCGGTCGAAGGCCCGCTCGACGTGTTCGGGACGGATGCCGATGCCCCGGTCGCTGACCCGGAAGGAGACCGTCTGCCCGTCCGCGTCGGCGGTCACCTCGATCGGGGAGTCCGGCGGCGAGTACTTGCCCGCGTTGGTGCTCAGCTCGGTCAGCACGGTGGCCAGGGTGTGCCGGTCGCCGAGCGCCTTGGGCAGGTCGGCCGGCAGGTCGAGCAGGAGCCGGCGCCGCAGGTCGGCGGGGAGGTCCGGCACCGCGGCGCGGAGCGCGTCACCGAGGTCGAACGGCACGGTCGAATCGCCGGCGGGGCGGGCGTCGGTGGCCGAGGAGAGCAGCCGGTCGACCAGTCGGGCCAGCTCGTTGGCGCGCTGCCCGATCACCCGGGCGGCCTGCCGCCGGTCGGCCTCGGTCAGCGACTCCCAGTGGTCGGTGAGGGTGTCCGCGTACCCCTTGATGACGGTGACCGGCGTGCGCAGCTCGTGGCTGGTCACCGCGACGAAGAGGTCGCGGTCGGCGTCCCGGCGCTGCTGGTCGGTGATGTCGCGGAAGGTGACCACCCGCAGCGTGCCCGGACCGGGCAGCTCACCGGAGGTGATCTTCAGCCAGCGGCCGTCGGGCAGCCGGTGGTCGAGCACCTGCCCGGACGGGGGGAGCGGGAACGGCAGCGGGCGGGTCAGCGCCTCCGCCGCGGACCGGCCGGTGACCTGCGCGGCCGCCGGGTTCCAGAGCCGGACGTGACCGTCCCGGTCGACCACGGCCAGGCCGTCGGCGAGCGCCGCCACCACCGGACCGTCGCCGTGCACCGGCAGCCCGGTCTGGTCGCCGTACATGTGGGCGATGCAGGAGGCGACGTAGCTCAGCACCGCGTGCTGGGTGGCGTCCTCGGAGTCCTCGCCGTCGTGGTAGAGGGCGTGCAGGCTGCCGACGGTGAGCCCGCCGATCTCGGCCCGGGCGACGATCATGTGGCGCAGCCCCCGGTCGGTGAGATCACCGGCGAGCGGGCCGGGGAGGCGGTCCACCCGCACCTGCCGGACCCGGGGACCGGCGAGCAGGCAGCCGGTGGCCGGGTCGGACGCGGGCAGGGGACGCCCGATCGTCCAGGCCGCGGAGCCGCTGGCGGCGATGACCCGACCACCGGTCGGGGCGAACTCGACGAAGGCCACGCCGTCCGCGCCGAGGGTCGACTGGGTCACCTGGAGCAGTTGGGTGAGGACGGGCAACGCCGCGTCGCCCGAATTGATCATCTCGATCACCTCGCCGTGGCCGACGATGAGGGCGGTGAGGTCGGTACGCTCCGGCATGTCCCGAGTGTGCCCGCTCGACCGGAGTTCGGGCACCCCCGCCCGGTGGGCCTCACCGGCCCAGCCGGGCCAGCGTCCGGGCCGGTCGGTCGGTGATCACCCCGTCCACCCCGGCGTCGAGGACCAGCTCCAGGTCGTCCGGCTCGTTGACCGTCCAGACGTACACCTGGTTGCCGGCGGCGTGCAGCGCCGGCACCAGTTGCGGGCGGGCCCGCACCAGGCCGATGCCCGGCCCGGCGATCCGGGTGCCGAAGGGCAGCCGGCCCAGGCGCAGCCAGCGCGGCAGCACGTCCAGCAGCAGCACCGTCGGCAGCGCCGGCGCCAGCTCCCGGACCCGCCGTACGGCCAGCGGCGAGAAGGACATCACGGTGACCCGGACCGGGTCGTCCGGCCCCGGCTCGGCGAGCCCGAAGCGGCGCAGCAGCGCCACCAGTTTCCGCTCGACGTGGCGGCCGTACCGGGACGGGTGCTTGGTCTCCACCAGCAGCCGGACCGGTCGACCGGCGGCCAGCACCGCCTCCAGTAGCCGTTCCAGGGTGAGCAGCCGGGTGTGCGACTCGTCCAGCACCTCGGCGCCGTCGACCGGTACGCAGCCGGGGTGCCACGAACCGAAGTCGAGCAGCTCCAACTCGGCGAGGGTACGGCCGCTGACCAGGCCGTGACCGTTGCTGGTCCGGTCCAGCCGGCGGTCGTGCACGCAGACCAGGTGCCCGTCGCGGGTGAGCCGGACGTCGCACTCCAGCCCGTCGGCGCCCTCGTCGAGGGCCCGCAGGTACGCGGCGAGGGTGTGCTCCGGGAGGTCGGCCGACGCGCCGCGGTGCGCGAAGACCAGCGGTTCGCCCATCGGGTCGGCTCTCAGATGACCCGGCCGGGCTGCCCGTCCCCGCCGACCACCGGCTTGCCGGCGGCGGCCCACTCGCCCATCCCGCCCTCGACGTTGCGCACCTGCTCCCAGCCGTTGCGCATCAGGTAGGCGACGACCTGGGCGGAGCGTCCGCCGGAGCGGCAGATCACCGCGACGTCGCGGTCGGTGGGCACGTCGGCGAGCCGGGCCGGCAGCTCCATCATCGGCAGGTGGTGGGCGCCGGGGGCGTGGCCCGCGTTCCACTCGTCGTCCTCGCGGACGTCGAGCAGGTAGGTCTGGTCGTCGATCTCGGTCACGGTCACGGTGGGTACCTGAGGTCCGAACACGGGTACCAAGGGTAGATCCTCGTCCGGCCGGATCGGCGCGGACCGTGCCGTCACAGTCGGCTGATCCAGCGCGGGTTGGCGCGGGCCCAGTCCGGCACCCGCTCGCGCTCGACGGCGGCGAAGAGCCCGTTGCCGCCGTTGTCGAGCACCACGTACGAGACCTGGCCGATGGTCTGCGGGTACGACGGCACCAGGACCCCGCTCAGCGCGTCCGCCGGCAGCGACCGGAGGGCGAAGAGCAGTTCGTCCAGGGGTACGCCGTTGGTGTCCACGGTGAGCGAGCCGCCCGCCGCCCGTAGCACCCGGTCCAGCTTGACCGGGTCGCGGCGCAGGTCGGCCTGGCCGGCCCGGTCGAGCACCGCCCGCAGCAACTGCTGCTGGTGCCGTTGCCGGTCGTAGTCACCGCCCGGCAGGTCGTAGCGCTGGCGGACGTAGTCCAGCGCCCGGGCGCCGTCCATCTGCTGGCAGCCGGGGCTGAAGAGGGTGTTCGTGTGGATCGAGCGGACCTCGGTGTCGACGCACATCCGGACTCCGCCGAGCAGGTCGATGACTTTGCGGAAACCGGAGAAGTCGATCAAGGCGGCCCCGTCGAAGCGGAGACCGGTGAGCCGGCTCAGGGTGGAGGAGAGCAGTTGGACGCCCTCCCGGCCCCCTCCGCCGTGCTCGTACGCCGCGTTGATCTTGTCTTGGCCGCCGCCGTACCCGGGGGCCGGTGGGATGGCGACCAGCAGGTCGCGCGGGACGGAGATCAGGTACGCCTGCCGTAGCCCCGACGGGACGTGCACGATCAGGATGGTGTCGGAGCGCTGGTCGGGCCGGGCGGAGTCGACCCGCCGGTCGGAGCCGACGAGCAGGTAGTTCAGCCCGCCGGAGAGGTCGGTGCGGTCCTGCCGGGCGTCCGGGGCGAGCAGCGGTTCCCGGTTGACGGTGCGGTCGTACCGGGCGGTCAGCGCCTGCATCCCCACCGCGGCGAGGACGGCCAGCAGGACCAGGGCGAGGCCCAGGCGGAGCAGCCGCCGGGGCCACCGGGCCGACGGTGCGCTCGGCCCCCGGTCGGCCCGCGCTGACCTGGCCGTGACGCCCTCCCCGTGGCCGTGGCGTGAGATTCCCTCACGTCAGGCTACGGGGAGGTCACCGGCGGTCGGGGAGGTTCCCGCGACTGTCGGCCGGTCGGGTCACTTGCGGTTGGAGATGACGTTCGGGTTCGCGTACACGAACTCGCCCAGCTTGTCCCGCTTGATCGCCTCGAACATCTCCAGCGTCTGCTGGCTGAGGGCCTCGCGGTTGTTGGCGTTGCCGTTGAACGTGCCGCCGTTGGTGCGCAGCATGGTCAGCTCGTTGCCGGTGACCCCGCGCAGCGTGAAGATCAGATCCTCGACCGGCGCGCCGCCGGTGTCGAGGACGAAGGCCTTGCCGGCGGCCCGGATCAGCTGGTTGATCTTGATCGGGTTGCTCAGCATGCCCTTGTCGGTCGCCTTGCGGGCCATCGCCTTGATCAGCTGCTGCTGGTTCGCCTGGCGGTCGTAGTCGCTGTTCGGCAGGCCGTACCGCTGGCGGGAGTAGTCCAGCGCCTCCATGCCGGACATCTGCCGGCAGCCCTTCTTGTAGACCACCGGCGACATCGGCCGGCCGGTCTTCTTGGCGTCCGCCTTCCACATCTGCTTGCCGTCGACCATCACCGTGTGTATCGACTTCACCTCGTGCTTGACGCAGATCCGCACCGTGCCGAGGGTGTCGATGACGTTCTTGAAGCCGCCGAAGTTGATGATCGCGGCGCCGTCGAAGCTGATCCCGGTCATGTTCTTGATGGTCTGGGCCATCAGCTGGGCGCCGCCCTCCCAGCCGCCGCCGTTCTGCGCGCCGGCGTGGAACGCGGCGTTGATCTTGTCGGTGCCGCCCCGGTAGCCGCTCTTCTTGTGCGCCGGGATCTGCGCCTCGGTGTCCCGCGGAATGGAGATCAGGTACGCCTGGTCGTGGCTGGCCGGGATGTGCAGCACGATGATGCTGTCCGCGCGGACGTCGTCGGCCGCCCAGCGCTCGCGGGCGTCCACGCCCAGCAGCAGCATGTCGATCGGGCCGTCCAGGTTGGCGCCGCCCTCGGCCTCGGTCTTGCCCGCCCCACCGAGCAGGTTGCGCTGGGCGATGTTGCCGGTGGCCTGGCTGATCATCGCCTTGCTGCCGACGATGGCGATGCCGCTGGTCATCATCAGCACCGCGCCGAAGACCACCGTGAGCCGGGCCCAGAGTGGGTCCTTGCGTCGGGTGCGCTTCGGGGCGCCGGCGGCGCGCCGACCGCTGCGACCGCCCTGCGACGGGAGAGTCGTCGACCGGCGTGCGTCGGGGTCGGAATCAAGCGGCGTCGGGCGGGGGCTGGTCTGAACCGGCATTCGTGCTCCAGCTCGCGTGATCGGGGGGCGGCCCCACTTTACGTACCGCTCCCCGTCAGGGCGAGATCGTCAGGCACACAAATCTCAGATATCCCGACAGTTGCCTCGTAATTCGACCGAAAGTATGAGTCGATGCGTCCGGTCGGTGGTTGGCGAACGATGTTCGCTTGTTTGAAAAGGCACCTCTGATGACGTCCGTCGAAATCTGCCGGTCACCTGCCCGGGCGGCCTCCGCCGTTCGCGCGGCCGGGGTGGCGGCGGCCGGGTCACCCCCGGCCGCCGCGGCGGGTCAGTTCCCGCCGCCCGTCGTGCCCGGCTTCTGGTTGGCCGCGACCCAGGCGGCCATGGTGTCCGACGACATCGCCTTGTACATCGCCAGCGCCTTCTCCCGGTCGGAGACCACCACCGACTCGCCGTTGATGGTCGCGCTGCCGGAGTTCGGGCTGGTGACGAAGGTCAGGTTCTCGCCGCGCAGATTCCGGAACTCCAGCGCCATGTCGACCAGCGAGAAGCCGTTGTCCACGGTCACCGCGTCGGTCACCGACTGGAGAAAGGCGTTCAACTTCTTCGGATTGGTGAGCGTGCCCGTGCTCGCCGCCTTGTCCATCAGCGCCCGGAGGAACTCCTGCTGGTGCCGCATTCGCGCGAAGTCCCCGTCGGGGAACTGCTTGCGCTGGCGGATCCAGTCCAGAGCCTCCGCCCCGTTCATCTGCTGGGTGCCCTTGGTGAAGGTCCGGTAGGGCTTGTGGATCGAGGTGATGGTCCGCTCGACCTTCAGGTCCACCCCGCCGAGGGCGTCGGTGACCTGCTTGAAGCCGGCGAAGTCGATCGCCATCACGTGGTCGATCCGGACGTCGGTGAAGCACTCCACGGTACGGACCGCGAGCGGGAGGCCGCCGAAGGCGAAGGCAGCGTTGATCTTGGCGCGCTGCCCGGTACCGCACTCCGCGCCGGCGCTCTCCGGGATCGGCACGTAGAGGTCACGCGGGATGGAGACCAGGTAGGCGCTCTTGTGGTCGGCCGGGATGTGCATGACGATGACCGTGTCCGCGCGCCACTTGCTCTGCTGGTCCACCGGGGCGTCCGGGTCCCGCGAGTCCGAGCCGACCAGCAGGATGTTCAGCGCCCCGTTCACCGCCTTCGCCGGCCGGCCCCCGGTGATCTCCGAGAACGGGTCGGTGCGGGCCAGGTCCTGGTTGAGGTTGCGGGCGTAGAACCAGGCTCCCGCCCCGCCGAGCAGCGCCAGCACCAGCACCGCGATCCCGGCGACCAGGCCGATCCGGCCCCAGCGCGGACGCGGGCCACCCCGGCCGGGACCGCCCGGCCCGCCCGGGCCCTGCGGCGTGCCGGGTCCGCCCGGGCCGCCGGGCACACCGCCGCGCGGCTGCTCCTCGTCGTACGACGGGTACCACTGCGCGCCGGACGACGCCCGGGCGCGACCCGGCTCGGGGACCGAGGCGCGACCGGCGCGCTGGCGCAGGTACGGGAGCGGGAGACCGGCAGACGATGTCGCGGACATGTGTCTCAGCGTACGTAGCACGGTCGAGGGTTGCCGGAAGGCAAACGTCCGGTTCCGTTCCGCGTGGCGCGGGGTCGGCTACCCTAGCCGCTCGCGGAAGTGGTCGATCGTGCGTCGGAGGCCCTCTTCGGGCGTCACGCTCGGCTCGTATCCGAGCAGCGTGCGGGCGAGGGTCAGATCCGGGCGGCGCATCTCCGGATCGTCCGAGCTGCGGGTGATGTAGGTCACCCGCGAGGCGCTCCCGGAGAGCGACACGATCGTCTCGGCCAGTTGCCGCATGGACATCTCGTGCTCGGTGCCGCAGTTGATCGGCCCGGTCTCGGTGGAGTCGAGCAGCAGCAGGATGCCGCGCACCAGGTCGTCGACGTAGCAGATCGACCGGGTCTGGTCGCCCGTGCCGTGCACGGTGATCGGCTCCCCGCGCAGCGCCTGGGAGATGAAGGTGGGGATGGCGCGACCGTCGTCGGGGCGCATCCGCGGGCCGTACGTGTTGAAGATCCGGACGATCGCGCTGTCCAGCCCCCGGCTGCGGTGGTACGCCATGGTGGCCGCCTCGGAGAAGCGCTTGGCCTCGTCGTAGACGCTGCGCACCCCGATCGGGTTGACGTTGCCCCAGTACGTCTCCCGCTGCGGGTGCTCCCTCGGGTCCCCGTACGCCTCGGAGGTGGAGGCCATCAGGAACCGGGCGCCGTCGGCGACCGCGCGCTCCAGCAGGTGCAGGGTGCCCACCGAGCCGACCCGGAGGATCTCCACCGGCAGCTTCTCGAAGTCGGTCGGGCTGGCCGGCGAGGCCATGTGCAGGATGGCGTCGAACCGCTCGGCGAACGCCGGGTGGTGACTCGGCAGCCCTTCGGAGATGTCCGCCTCGACCAGTGTGAAGGCCGGTTCCTCGGCCAGGTGGGCGACGTTCTCCTTGGAGCCGGTCACGAAGTTGTCCAACGCGACGACCGTGCATCCGCGCCCGATCAGGGCGTCGACCAGGTGCGACGGCACGAAACCGGCGCCACCGGTGACGAGGACGCGGTGACCGGTGCCGAAACGCGGGGCTACCTTCATGCCGGTCAGCCTACTCAGCGACGCGCTCGTACGCCCCGCGGCCCGCGTCGCCGGTGGGCCGGTCGGGCGTGGCACGGGGCCCCCGACGCGTCCGCGTCGAGAGCCCCGGCCGGGTACCGCAGGTCAGTGTGCTCCCGCCCCGGTGAGGGCGCGCACCTCCAGCTCCGCGTACTTCTTCTCGTCGTGCTCCTTGGAGATGACGGTGCCGATCCACCCGCACAGGAAGCCGAACGGGATGGAGAGGATGCCCGGGTTGGACAGCGGGAACCACTGCCAGTCCTGGTCGGGGAACATCGAGGTCGGCGCGCCGGAGACCACCGGTGAGAAGAACACCAGGAACACGGCGGCCAGCAGTCCGCCGTAGATGGCCCAGACCGCTCCCGAGGTGTTGAACCGCTTCCAGAAGAGGCTGTAGAGGATCGCCGGCAGGTTGCCCGACGCGGCCACCGCGAAGGCCAGCGCCACCAGGAAGGCCACGTTCAGGCTCTGCGCGAAGATGGACAGGACGATCGAGACCGCACCGATGGCCAGCGCGGAGACCCGGGCGACGGTCACCTCCTGCCGCTCGGAGGCCTGGCCGTTCTTCATCACGTTGGCGTAGAAGTCGTGCGCCAGGCTCGACGACGACGCCAGGGTCAGCCCGGCCACCACGGCCAGGATGGTGGCGAAGGCGACCGCCGCGATGATCGCCAACAGGGTCGCCCCACCCAGGTCGCCGCCGAGGAAGTCGATGCCCAGCGCCTCGGCCAGCTGTGGCGCGGCGGTGTTGCCCGCCTTGTCCTGGGCGGTGATCGCGCTGCTGCCGACCAGCGCCGCGGCGCCGAAGCCGAGCGCCAGGGTGAGCAGGTAGAAGGTGCCGATGATGCCGATCGCCCAGAGCACGCTCTTGCGGGCCGCCTTGGCGGTCGGGACGGTGTAGAAGCGGATCAGGATGTGCGGCAGGCCGGCCGTGCCGAGCACCAGCGCGATGCCGAGCGAGAGCAGGTCGACCTTGTTGTAGAAGGTCTGGGTCGAGTTGCCGGCCACCTCGACGCCGTAGCGCAGCCCGGGTTCGAGGAAGTTGCTGCCCTTGCCGGAGGCGGCGGCGGCGTCGCCGAGCAGCGACGACAGGTTGAACTTGTACTTCGCCAGCACCAGCAGCGTCATCACCAGCGCGCCGCCCATCAGCAGGAACGCCTTGACGATCTGCACGTAGGTGGTGCCCTTCATGCCGCCCACCGTGACGTAAATGATCATCAGGGCGCCGACCATGATGATGGTGGCGACCTTGGCGGTGTCGGCGTCCATGCCGAGGAAGGTCGTCCCCGGCTTGATCCCGAGCAGCAGCGCCACCAGCGCGCCCGCGCCCACCATCTGGGCCAGCAGATAGAAGATCGACACCGTGATGGTGGAGACCGCCGCGGCGGTACGCACCGGCCGCTGGCGCATCCGGAAGGCCAGCACGTCGGCCATCGTGTACCGACCCGAGTTGCGCAGCAGTTCGGCGACCAGCAGCAGCGCCACCAGCCAGGCGACCAGGAATCCGATCGAGTAGAGGAAGCCGTCGTAGCCGTAGAGGGCGATGATGCCGGCGATGCCGAGGAACGAGGCGGCCGACATGTAGTCGCCGCCGATCGCCATGCCGTTCTGGAAACCGGAGAAGGACCGGCCGCCGGCGTAGAAGTCGGTGGCGGTCTTGGTCTGCCGGCTGGCCCAGATGGTGATGGCCAGGGTCACCGCCACGAAGACCAGGAAGAGCGTGATGGTCAGGTTGCGGGCGGTGGTGCTGCCCGCCTCAGCCGCGAGGACCGTGTTCATGGTTCACCTCCCCCATCTCGGCGCGGATCCGGTCGGCGACCGGGTCGATCCTCCGGTCGGCGTACCGGGAGTAGAGCCAGGCGATCACGAAGGTCGAGACGAACTGGAGCAGGCCGAAGACGAGGGCGATGTTGATGTTGCTGCCGAAGAGCTTCGTGCCCATGAAGTCCCGCGCGTAGGCGGAGAGGATCACGTAGAGCGCGTACCACAGGAAGAACGCGACGGTCATCGGGAAGACGAAGCCGCGCAACGCGCGACGCAACCCGGCGAACTCGTCCGACCGTTGTACGGCGAGATACCGCTCGGCTGCCGACTCGGCGGGGGCGGACGCGGGTGTGTCCGTGGACATCTGTGGATCACCACCTTCACAGGCATGGGGAGTTTCGCGCACCGTAAGGAGCGCGCTCCCCTCCACGGAAGGCCGAGATCGGGCCCGGTCGGCGGGTGCGCCGAACGGTCTGCCGGCTGCGCCGAGTGACGCACGTCACTTCGACGAGCGGTCCGCCGGGTGGTGGGTGCCGGGCCGTCAGGTCAGCCCGTGGTACCGACCCCGGTAGTGCAGCAGCGGCATGGTCTCCTCGGTCAGGTCGACGGCCTCGATGGTGGCCTCGACCAGCAGGCCCCAGCCGTACTCCCGGGCGGTGTCGAGCCGGCAGCCGGCCCACCCGCCGGCGTCGCTGGGGACCGGGCCGTAGGGGGTGTCGAGCCATTCACCGGTGGCGAAGAGGCCGCCCGGGGAGGGGAAGAGGCCGGCGAACCGGTCGGCGAGCTGCCGGTGCGGCGGCCCCAGCGGCGCCACCGCGAACCGTCCGGCCTCCTCCACCGCCGCCCACAGGTCCGACTCCGGGTCGATCAGCCCGAGCAGCCGGTCCGGCTCCCCCTCGGCGACCAGGGTGGACGAGACGGTCAGCCCCGCCGGACCCGGCGCCGTCCAGAGGGTCACCGGCGCCGCCAGCCGACCCCGCAACCGGCGTACGGGTGAGCGCTGCCCGGCGGGCACCGCGAACGGGTCGGTGTGGTGGATCTCGGCACCCGGCTCATGATTCACGTGAAACATTGTGCCGCCCCGGGCCCGCGCACAGCCGAGGAAGCGCTTGTGCAGGTCGGCCGGCACCGCCTGCGGGTGGAGGCGCGCAAGTTGGTCACCCGCCTCGGCCATCAGCCCGCCCAGGTACACGAGCAGCGCTGTCCGATCGTGCCGGTACTCGACCAGGAGGCCGAGTCGGGCCGGCTGACACGGCCAGTGCGCGCCGCAGGCCCGGCACCGCCAGAGCGGCCGCATCGGTAGATGCGGCACCCGCCTGCTCATCGCCAGTTCCCGGCCGCGGTCGGCGCGGTGGCGGCCCGCGCGGTGGCGGCCCGTGCGGTGGCGGCCCGTGCGGTGGCGGCTCGCGCGGTGGCGGCTCGCGCGGTGGCGGCTCGCGCGGTGGCGGCTCGCGCGGTGGTGCGTTCGGGCGTGTCGGTGGCCGGAGGCGTGTGCCCCAACGAGCGCGATGACTCAGAGGCATATGGATGACTCAGAGGTATCACCCGAGCGGTGGTCACCACCGTCCGCCGTTCGCCCGCCAGGCCTGCGCCGGAGTCAACCAGCCCGCGCGACCCGGTCGCGGCAGGGCCACCCTCGGCGCGGTCGCCCACGCCGGCGGCTGGTTCGGCCGGCCCGCCGATTCCTGCGGCGCCCTCGCGCCCGGCACGCCGGTCGCCGGCGCCACCTTCCTCCTCCGGTACGACCACAGCGCGGCGTTCCTGCGGCGGATGAACCCGAACATCGCTGACTTCCTCCCGGTCTCGGGGGTCGCCCCGGTCGGGGGAATGACCGGGGCGACCCGACGCAGACCGGCCGCCGGGTCGACGCCTCCACCGGCCGGGCCGCGCGTCCTCCACCCTGGACGGCGGACCGGTCGCGGGGGAGGACGCCAGGGCTTACTAGCCTGCTCGGCGAAGCACTGTCCACAGGCGCCTCGCTGGATCTGATCCGAAAGCTGAAGGTGACGCCATGACGATCGTCAAGCCGTGCTGGCGCACATCCAGCCGCTCGACAGACTCCGGTGGAAACTGTGTCGAGGTGGCGGACAATCTGCCCGGCGTGGTGCTGGTGCGCGACAGCAAGGACCGCGCCGGCGCGGCCCTCAGCTTCGCCCCCGACGCCTGGCGCTCGTTCGTCGCCCACGCCCGCTCCGGCCGCCTCGACTGACAGGGCCCCTGGAAGATCGCGCTCGATCCTGGAAGTAGTGGCCTCGGACTCGCGGTGAGACCACTCTTTCCAGGATCGAGCGCGATCTTGGGGCGGTCGGCGGTCGGCGACGGGCGACCGGCGACGGGCGACCGGCGACGGGCCGACCGGCGACGGGCGACCGGCGGCGCGGGTCAGCGGCGCGGGGTGACGGTGGCCAGCAGTTCCGGTGCCCGGCGGTCCAGCACGTCCCCGGCCAGGTAGGCGCCGAGCAGCGCCGCACCCGTCCCGTACGCCGCGCCCAGCGGCAGGGCCAGCCAGAGCCAGGCCTCCCCGAGCAGCGCCGCGGCCACCACCAGCGGCATCCCGGCCGCCGCCGAGCCGAGCATGGACAGCAGGGTGAGGAAGCTCCGCGCCACCCCCGCCCCGGTGTTCATCGCGAACGGGTTGCTCGTCTCCGGCAGCGAGTACGCCCCGAGCACCGACAGGAACGAGTTGATCGCCAACCCGGCCCCGTACGAGGCGAGCAGGGCGCCGGCGGCGACCCCGACCCACCCGGGCCGCCCCAGCACCACGGCGGTCAACACCGAGACCACGCCCAGCATCGGTACGACGTACACCGAGAAGGCCGCCATCCGGGCGCCCAGCTCCAGCCGGCCCGACACCCCGGCGACGACGTTCGCCGCGTACGCGCTGCCGTCGAAGCCGAACTGGTTGGCCAGGGTCACCGCGGCGAGCACCCCGACGAAGAGCATCGAGAGGCTGAGCAGCACCGGTGACGGTTCATCGGCGCCCGGGAAGCCCTCCCCGGCGGGGCCGACCGTGAAGCCCGAGCCCCCGATGTTGACCATCACCGGCACGAAGACACCCACCACCGCGACGGTGATCAGGTTGGCCCGCCGCCGGGCGTCCCGCCACCAGTAGCGGCACTCGCGGGCCACCAGCGCGCCGAACCGGTCCCGGCCGGCCCAGCCGAGCACCCGGGGGAAGAGCTGCGCGACCGCGCCGCCCGCCGGGCCGCGCCGCTCCTTCGCCGGGGTGCCGGTCTCCGCCCCGACCATCGCCGACTCCAGCGACCGGGACCACCAGAACAGCAGCAGGCCGATGGTGGCGGCGGTGATCAGCAGCTTGACCGGCACCGCCCAGCCCCGACCCTCCGCCACGTCGACGCCGACGGTCCACGGCGCGCCGAACGGCGTCCAGCCCACCACCCGGGCCACGCCGGTGAGCCGGTCCCAGTCCGCCTCCCGCACCGCCGCCAGCCCCAGGATCTGGAGCGGCCCGAGCAGGGCGGCGACCACCGCCAGCAGCACGGCGGCCAGGTCCTTCACCCGCCGGGACCGCAGCATGGTGGCGAACGCGCTGGTCACCGCGCGACTGGCGGCGACGCAGAGCAGCAGGCCGGCGACCGCGCCGATCGCGGCGACCAGGCCGGCGGGCCAGCCGCCCAGCGCGACGGCGGTGACCACCAGCCCGCCGAGCGCGATCAGCACGGTGACCACCGGGACGCTCACCAGCGCCGCCGCGAACAACCCGGTGACCAGGGTGCGACGGGTCAGCGGCAGCAGCGCGAACCGGGCCGGGTCGAGCGTCTCGTCCACGCCGAAGAAGACCAGCGGCAGCAGCAGCCAGCCCAGCACCAGGATTCCGCCCCCGAACGCGGCGGTCAGCAGCGCGTACCGCGGCTCGTCGGCGAAGCCCGGCGCGGCGAGCGCCAGGAAACCGCTGGCGGCGAACCAGAGGCCGACCAGGATCCCGGCCACGAACATCGCGATCCGCCAGCCCTGGCCGCGGAAGTTGTTGCCGATCACCCGCAGCTTCAGCCGGACGAAGTGCCGGGCGGTGACCGGCCGGGCCGGCATCGTCGAGGGGCTCCCCACTACAGCCACGCCAGCTCCTCGCCGGTCGCCGTCCGACCACCGACCACCTCGACGAAGACCTCCTCCAGGGAACGGTCGCCGCCGCGGACCTCGTCGAGCGTGCCCACCCGCTTGATGGTGCCCTCGGCGAGGATCGCGACGTGCGAGCAGAGCCGCTCGACGACCTCCATCACGTGGCTGGAGAAGACCACCGTGCCGCCGCCGCCGACGTACCGCTGGAGGATGTCCCGGATCAGCGCGGCGGAGACCGGGTCGACCGCTTCGAACGGCTCGTCCAGCACCAGCAGCCGGGGCCCGTGCAGCAGCGCGCAGGCCAACCCGATCTTCTTCTTCATGCCGGCGGAGTAGTCCACCACGAGGGTGCGGCCGGCGTCGGTGAGCGCCAGCACGTCGAGCAGTTCCGTCGCCCGCTGGTCGATCACCGCCGGGTCCATCCCGCGCAGCAGACCGTGGTACGCCAGCAGCTCCGCTCCGCTCAACCGGTCGAAGAGCCGTACCCCGTCCGGCATCACCCCGAGCAGCCGCTTCGCGCCCACCGGGTCGGCCCAGACGTCGTGCCCCAGCACCCAGGCCCGCCCGTGATCGGGGCGGAGCAGCCCGACCGCCATCGACAGGGTGGTGGTCTTGCCGGCCCCGTTCGGACCGAGCAGCCCGTAGAAGGAACCAGCGGGAACGTCCAGGTCGACGCCGGCCACCGCGACCTTGCTGTCGAACCGCTTCGCCAGACCACGCAGCGCCAGCGCGGAGTGCTCACCAGTCATGGGTCTGACCGTATCCGCCCGTTGCCAGTGATCGGTCCCGCCCGTGGACGACGTCGCCCTCCTCCTTCAGCAGGAGACGGCGCGGGATTCCCGGTCGCACCGGAGGCGTCAACCGTGGACCGTCCTCACAGCCGCAGCGCCTCCGGGGCGTGCAGCCGGAGCATGGTGGCCCCCACGTCGGCCGGGGCCCGGCGTCGGGTCGCCATCGAGACGACCACCATCACGGTGAAGGCCAGCGGCACCGTCCAGGCGGCCGGCTGCGCGGTGAGCGTGGCCGGCCAGCCGGACAGCGGCGGGCCGAGCACGGTGACCAGCACCGCCCCGACCGCCGCGCCGCCGCCGACCAGCACCCCGGCGGCGGCGCCCAGGTCGGTCAGCCCACGCCACCAGATTCCGAGCACCAGCAGCGGGCAGAAGCTCGACGCGGCCACCGCGAAGGCCAGCCCCACCACCTGCGAGACGTTCAGCCCGGAGACGTTCAGCGCGAGCACCGCGGGTACCCCGCCGGCGAGCACCGTGGCCAGCCGGAAGCCGCGGACCGAGCCGCGCCCGAGCACGTCCGTGGAGATCACCCCGGCGACGCTGGTGAGCAGCCCCGACGAGGTGGAGAGGAAGGCCGCGAACGCCCCGGCGGCGACCAGCGCGGCGAGCAGCCGGCCGGTGGTGCCGTCACCGAGCGCCGCCCCGGGCAGCAGCACCACCACCGCGTCGGTCTGACCGCTCACCAGCAGCTGCGGGGTGTAGATCCGGCCGAGCACGCCGTACAGGGTGGGCAGCAGGTAGAAGACGCCGACCAGGGCGAGCACCACCAGGGTGGTCCGCCGGGCGGCCGCCCCGTCCGGATTGGTGTAGAAGCGCACCAGCACGTGCGGCAGCCCCATGGTGCCCAGGAACGTCGCCAGGATCAGCGAGTACGTGGCGAACAGGCCGCGGTCGTCGTCCCCGGCGGCGCTGGGCAGCAGCCAGTCCGCCGCGTCGGTGGCCACCCCGGAGACCTCCGGCACCGGGTCGCCCGCCGCGAAGGTCAGCTCGTCGCCGGGGCGTACCTCCCGGGTGGTGCCGTCGGGGAAGGTGAGGGCCGCGCGGTGCTCGACCACGACGGTGGTCGCGGTCCGGAACGCCGGCCCGTCGGGCGGGGTCACCGCCGGGCGGGCGTCGGCCTGCCACTGCAACGCCAGGAAGATCGCGGGTACGGCCAGCGCGGTCAGCTTCAACCAGTACTGGAACGCCTGCACGAAGGTGACCGCCCGCATCCCGCCGAGCGCCACGTTCGCCGTCACCACGGCCGCGACCAGCAGCGCCCCCACCGGGTACGGCGACCCGGCCACCGTGGCCAGGGTCAGCCCGGCGCCCTGCAACTGCGGCACCAGATAGAGCCAGCCGATGAAGATCACGAAGACGGTGGCGAGGATGCGCAGCCGGCGCGACCCGAGCCGCAGCTCGCAGAAGTCGGGCAGGGTGAACGCGCCGGAGCGGCGCAGCGGCGCGGCCACGAAGAGCAGCAGCGCCAGGTAGCCGGCGGCGAAGCCGACCGGGTACCAGAGCACGTCCACGCCGTACCTGAGGATCAGGCCGGCGATGCCCAGGAAGCTCGCCGCCGACAGGTACTCCCCGCCGATCGCGGCGGCGTTCCAGCTCGGGCTGATCGCCCTGGAGGCGACCAGGAAGTCGGAGGTGGTCCGGGCCAGCCGCAGCCCGTAGAAGCCGATCCCGAGGGTGACCAGGGTGACCGCCACGATCGCCGGGACCACGAAGCCGTTGCCCATCTCAGTGCTCCGGCCGCTGGACCAGGTCGGTGAAGTCCTGCTCGTTGCGCTCGGCCAGCCGCACGTACGCCCACCCCACGGCGATCAGGAACGGGAAGGAGGCCAGCCCGAGCAGCAGCCAGGGCAGGTTGACGCCGAGCACAGTGACCCGGCCGACGGCGGGCGCGATCGCGAAGAGCCAGGGGAGGCCACCGAGCCCGATCAGCACCACCAGGCTCATCCGCAGCGCCAGCGCGAGCTGCGCCCGGACCAGCCCCCGGACGAGCGCCTCACCGACCCGGGTCTGCTGGGTCAGCTCGGTGCGGGTCCGTTCGGCACGGCTGTCCCGGCGGGACACCTCGGCCAGCACGACCCGGGTACGCCCGGACTGTTCCGCCGGCCGCCGGACGGGCGCCGGGGCGGCCGGTGCGGGCCGCCCCGGCGCGCGCGGTTCACCGGCTCCGGTCATCCCGGCAGTCTCGCCCGATCACCGGGAATGTCAAGGGCGCCCACCCTCTCGCCCGGCGGCGGGCGCCCGGATCACCACCCCGGCGGGCGGCAGCCGGCCGCCTCCACCGGACGCCGGGCGAGTATGGCCCGGGCCTGCGACCGCCCGACGTTCGCGGCCCGCCAGCCGTCGGCGGGGAGTTCGGCCGCGATCCACCGCAGCGCGCAGGAGCGCACCGGTTCGGGCAGCCGGTCCAGCGCCGGTACGGCGTCCGCGGAGAGCCCGGAGAGGTAGTGCACGTCCAGCCGCTCGGTCCGCAGGTACCGGTCGACGTTGCGTTCGGCGATGAACCGGTCGGGGTCGACCGCCGCCAACCCGAGCAGCGCGACCACCGCCGCGGCCAGCACCAGCCTCGGCAACCAACCGGCCCGCAGCCGGATCGTGGCCGCCCCGACCAGCACGAAGAGCAGCCCGAGCCAGAGTTCGACGGTCGCCACCACGAGCCGCAGCCGGGTCGCCCCGTACGCGTCGGCGTAGACCTGCATCCGGTACAGCGCCGAGGCGACCACGATCAGGCTGAGCGCGGCGAGGGCGCCGATCAGCAGCCGGACCAGGATCCGGTCGGCGCGGGTGCGGCGGGGCGCCCAGCGGAAGACGCCGGCGATCACCAGCAGGGTGAGCGCGGAGACGGCGAGCAGCTGCCAGAAGCCGCCGCGGGCGTACTCCGCGTAGGTGAGCCCGGCGGTGCGCAGCACGTGGCCGGAGCCGCCGAAGAGCACGGCGAGCTGCACCAGTACGAAGGCGGCGAAGAGCGCGTCGAGCAGGGCCAGCGGCAGGGCCCACTCCAGCCGGTGGACCGTCCGGCCCGGCGTCACGGCCAGGCCGTCCAGGTCCGGCGGCGCGGCCAGCAGGTACGCCCCGCCGAGCAGGGCCGCGCCGACCAGGAGCAGGCGGAGGACCCAACCGGTCACGCCCGCGGTGGAGATGTCCGGCAGCAGGTCGGCGAGGAGGCCGGCGAAGACCGCGTCGGCGGAGGAGAAGAGCAGCCCGAAGAGGCCGAGCAGCCCCGCCGTGACGGCCACCGTGGCGAGGCTCCGCCCGACGCTCGGACCGCCCGGACGGGACCGGGGCAGCCCCCGCGCCGCCCAGGGCAGGGCCCGCATGGTCGCGGCCGGCGGCAGCAGGCCGGCCAGCAGCATCCCCGGCACGGTACGACCACCCGCCACGGCCAACGTGCCGGTGACGACGGCGGCGAGCAGGCAGAGCACGAAGAGCCAGCCGGCGGCCCGGGCCGTACCCACCCCGACCAGGGCGAGCGTGGCCGCCGTCCAGGCCAGCCGGACCGCCCGCCCCGGCGCCCCCGTGGCGCCGGGACGGACGACCGCGCCGCCCCCCGTGGTGCTGCTTTCGCCGGGCACGCCGGTTGTCGCCGCGGACCCACTCGTCGATCCGGTGGCCGCCGCCGGCCCCGTCGCCGGGAGGGGCGGTGACCCGGGCGCGCCCGGCTGGGCCGGCTGGTTTGGCTGGGCCGGCTGAGTCGGCGGGGCCGGCTGAGTCGGCTGAGCTGGCTGGTCCGGCTGGCCTGGCTGGGTCGGATCCGGCGGCGGTGCGGCCGGCGTCGCCGGCCGGGGCCGGACGGTGGCCGCCGTGCCGAGGGCGCCGGCACCGGCCAGGGCCGCCACCAGCCAGCCGAGTCCGGGCCGGTCCAGCGGCACGACCGACGCGGTGGTCCCGGCGGCGACCGTGACCGCGCCGAGCACCAGCGGCCGGGCCGCCCCGGCCGGCCCGGGCCAGCGCCGTGCGAAGAACGAGGGCGGACGGGGCGTGGGCGGTGCCGGGCGGAGAGCGCCGCCGGCCCCCGGGGGCGGTGGGCCGGGCCTCACGGGTGCGCTGGTCATGCCACCTCTTCTCGGATCGGTGCGGTACGGGGAAGGACCACCTGGACGCGGCAGCCGGGCCGCTCGGCGCGGGCCGGCCCGACCGGATCGGTGACCCCGATGGCCCCGCCGTGCAGTTCGACCACCCAGCGGGCGATGGCCAGGCCCAGCCCGGTCCCGCCCCCGGCGGCCCGTTCACCCCGGGTGAACCGTTCGAAGACCCGGGACCGCTCCGCCGGGGGGATGCCCTCGCCCTCGTCGGTGACCTCGACGTGCAGGTGGCCGCCGTGTTCCTCGGCGGTGACCAGCACCGTGCCGCCGGCCGGGCTGTGCCGGGCGGCGTTGTCGAGCAGGTTGGCGAAGACCTGGTGCAGCCGCCACGGGTCGCCCTCCACGGTCAGCGGGGCGGGCAGGTCGCCGAGTCGGAAGCGGACGTCGCGTCCGGTGCCCGCGGCGGTCGCGGTGGCGTGTTCCACCGCCTCGTCGAGGAAGTCGGCGACGTCGATGCGTACCCGGCGCAGGGGGACCACTCCGGCGTCGAGGCGGGACAGGTCGAGCAGGTCGGCGACGAGGTGCCCGAGCCGTTCGGTCTGCGCGAGCGCCCCGCGCAGCGCGGCGGGATCGGCGTCGGCCACCCCGTCGACCAGGTTTTCCAGCACGCCCTGGAGCGCGGTGATCGGGGTGCGCAGCTCGTGCGAGACGTTGGCGATCAGCTCGCGGCGGCGCTGGTCGGCGGCGGCCAGGTCCTCGGCCATCTTGTTGAACGCCTGGGCCAGCTCGCCGACCTCGTCCCGCGAGGTGGCCCGGACCCGGCGGGTGTAGTCGCCGCGGGCCATCGCCCCGGCGGCGGCGGTCATCTCGCGCAGCGGGGAGGTCATCCCGTGCGCCAGCACCTGCGAGGTGACCAGGGCGATGCAGATGACGGTGACCGTCGTCCCCGGTGGCAACCAGCCGATGCCGTACCAGAAGTAGCCGATGGCGACCGTCCAGGAGGCGACCAGCAGGACGCCGAGCTTCATCTTGATCGAGCGGACCGGGTCGAGTGGCCGGGGCAGCACCCGGTTCGCCCAGTCGATCAATTCGCCGATCACGCGGGTACCTCCAGCGCGTATCCGACCCCGTGGACGGTCCGGATCAGGTCGGCGCCGAGCTTGCGGCGCAACGCCTTGACGTGGCTGTCGACGGTGCGGGTGCCGGTGCCGTCGGCCCATCCCCAGACGTCGGCGAGCAGCCGCTCCCGGGGCAGCACCGCGCGGGGCCGCCCGGCGAGGTGGACCAGCAGGTCGAACTCGGTCGGGGTGAGGTGCACCTCGACGCCGCCCTTGACCACCCGGCGTTCGCTGGGGCTGATCTCGATGTCGCCGAGCCGTACGCCGGCCGGTGGCGCGCTCGCCGCCCGGTCCATCCGGCGCAGCAGCACGTGCACCCGGGCCGCCAGTTCGCGCATGGAGAACGGCTTGGTCAGGTAGTCGTCGGCGCCGACGGCCAACCCGACGAGCAGGTCGTTCTCGTCGTCGCGGGCGGTGAGCATCAGCACCGGCACGGGCCGGTCGGCCTGGATCCGCCGGCACACCTCCAGGCCGTCGAAGCCCGGCAGCATGACGTCGAGTACGACGAGGTCGTGCCGCCCGCCGCGGAACCGGGCGACGGCGCTCGGGCCGTCGGCGGCGATGTCCACCGTGAAACCCTCGGCGCGCAGGCGGGCCGCCACCGCATCGGCGATGGCCCGTTCGTCCTCGACCACCAGTACCCGGCGTTCGTTCATGGTCCCCGACTGTAGGGAGCGGGCGTGGAGATCGGTGGGGGGCGTTGTGAACAACCTGTGGAGAACGCCTCACTCCTGTGGATAACCCGGTGGATGAGCGCGGTTCGTTGTGGACGACGGGCGAACTGACCACGTCACCGGAACCTTCCGCCCCGCCGAGGAGTGGGACAGGTGGAGAAGGGAGGTGACGGTGTCCGACGGTGATCTGATCTCCGAGCTGTACGCCGGCTGTTTCCGGCGGCTGGTGGTCCAGCTCTACGCGGTGACCGGTGACCTGAGCGAGGCCCAGGAGGCGGTCCAGGAGGCTTTCACCCGGGCTCTGGCCGCGCCCGGGCGATTCGCCCGCCTGGACAATCCGGAGGCGTGGCTGCGGCGGGTCGCGGTGAACGTCGCCCGCAGCCGGCATCGGCGGCGACGCGTACTCGACCGGCTGCTGCTCCGGATCGGTCCGCCACCCGCCGTCGCCGACCGCTCACCAGATCACCTGGCCCTGCTGGCCGCGTTGCGGGAGCTGCCCGAGGGGCAGCGACACGCGCTGGCCCTGCACTACCTGGTCGACCTGCCGGTGGATGAGGTCGCGGCGACCCTCGGCGTCTCCGCCGGCACGGTGAAGTCCCGGCTCTCCCGTGGGCGGCAGGCGCTGGCGGCGCTGCTCACCGACTCCGACGTCACCGGCAGTACCAGCACTGGGAGGATCGATGTCCGATCGTGAGTTGTCCGGCTTCGAGGTCGACACGATCGCCGGCGCGGTCCGGCAGCCGCCGCTCGACGAGTTGCGCGCCCTGGCCCGCTCCCGCCGGCACCGGTCGGTTGCGCTGGCGGCGACCGCCCTGGCCCTGCTGGCTGTGGTGGCGGTCGCGCCGCTGGTGGCCCCGCTGGAGCGGTTCGAGTCAGCGGGGCGGCCGCACGGGCCGTCGCCCAGCCCCACCCTGCTCGGCAACCCCGGCGACTTCACGCTGACCGGCCCGGACTCCGGGGTGGATGTGCGCGTCGACGGCTGCGTGCTCCGCTTCGCGCACACCGGCGACGGCGGCCGGACCTGGTCCGACTGGAACGAAGCCCGGTATCAGGCCACCAGATGCCAGCCGGGCCCGGGCGGGCAGGCAGGGAACCTGGACTATTCCGTGCTCGGTGACCGGTTCTATCTGGTGGACGACGGGGGGCTGCTCCGCCTCTCCACCGACTACGGCCGTACCTGGCGGGACGCGAGCCGGGCAATCGTGGGGGTGCGCGCCTTTCCGGCAACCGCCCGACCGGTCTTCTGCCAGTACGACTGTGGGGCGATGGATGAGCCGTTGGCGGTGGACCCGTCGACGGGGAACGTCTACCGGCTCACCGGGAAGCAACCGTCACCGCTTGAGCTCTTCAGCCTCTACCCGGCATCGGACGGCACCATCTGGGCGGCATACCGGACAGGTGTGACGACGACCGGGGCCCGCAGCATCGACCGTGGCGCGACCTGGGAGACCTGGACGACGCCGGCCGGTACGAGCCTCTTCGCGCTGGTGGGTGGCGACGGCCGGGCGGGGTACCAGCTGGTGTCGGCCGCGGACGGCTCGGTGACGCTGGCGCGGAGCACCGATGGTGGGAGGAACTGGTCCACCACCGGCGCCGACCTGCCGACGGGGCCGCACTGGGACCTGACGGTAGGGGTGGACGGGTCCCTGCTGGCGGTCACTCAGACCGGCCCGGAGGGCAACCGGGTGGCGGAAGTCCTGGTCAGTCGGGACAACGGAGGTAGCTTCACGATGGCGCGAGGGAAGGGCCGGCCCGTCGGCTCGGCCAGTGTCGCCCCCGGCTACGCGTGGCTCTTCGGCCGTTACGACGGGTCGAACGGCGAGCCGGACCACTTCGTCCTGACGCGGGACGGGCGTTCCTGGAACCAGTTCCAACTTGCGTTCTGAGTGGTGCGGCGGCGCGGCCGACCGGCCGCGCCGCCGCACCACTCAGGCGAGGCCGACCCGCACCGGGTGGGCGGTGGCCGAGCCGAGCCAGGTGTGCGGGTTGCCGTACCAGCACCAGCCCAGCTTCGGCGCGCCCTGGCTGATCCAGATCGCCGGCACCCGCTTGTCGCCGCAGCGGGAGCCGACCAGCGAGAAGCACTTGTTCTTCGCCAGCGCCTCCGGGTGCAGCGTGACGAACGCGAGCCCCTCGTCGATGGTGAGCGGCAGCCGGCCCTGGCCGGTGATCACCTCCATCGCGGCGGCGGGGGCCAGGTTCAGCGTCTCCTCGCCCCGGTCGACGTCGAAGAGCAGGTACGCCGGCCCGGCCGGCACCTCCAGCTCCTTGATCGGGTCGAAGCGCGGCAGGTCACCCTCGGCGTAGTGCCGGTCGACGATGCCCGGCTTCCGCTTGCCGGCCAGGGTGGTCAGCGCGACCCGGGCCTCGACCGGCACCAGCTCGCGGGTGGTCACCAGCAGGAACGGCACCCGACCCTCGGTCGGCGCGGGCAGGCCCGCCGCCCCGGAGACCGCCGCCGCGCGCAGCGGGGCGACCAGGTCACGGAAGGCATCCTCGGTCAGGTCGGCCAGGGCCGGGTAGCCCAGCTCGACCAGGCGGTCGAGCTGGCGGTCGAATTCGGTAGCGGCGTCGAACACGGCGGCCTCCACTCTCGTACGGAGTACCGTACAGCGTACGACGAAGCGGCCCTATTCCCGAACCACGGAAACGCACGGCCGCGTCCGTACGGGTCGCCGAGCGGATCAGGGCCTGACGGTCGCGGCGGGTACGACGGGCGGGCGGGGCTGGGGCCGGGGTCAGCGGTTCCAGTCCTGCTTCGCCGCCCGGACCAGCCGGTCCTTCAGCTCCCGGGTGTGCCGCCGGCTCACCGGCAGCTCCGCCGAGTCGATCACCACCACGTAACCGGAGTTGACCAGCCGCAGCTCGGCGATCAGCCGCAACTGCACCAGGTACGACCGGTGGATCCGGACGAACCCGGCGTCCGCCCAGCGCTCGGCGAGCGTCGCCAGCGACACCCGCACCAGGTGCGAACCGTCGGCCGTGTGCAGCCGGGCGTAGTCGCCCTGCGCCTCCACCCAGCGCACCGCCGAGCGGGGCAGCATCCGGGTGGTACCGGCCAGCTCGATCGGAATGGTCGGGTCCTCCTCCGCCCGCGCCAGCGCCGCCGGGTGCGAGGGGACCACCCGCGAGCCGATCACCCGGCGCAGCGACTCGGCCAGCCGCTCGGCGCGTACCGGTTTGCGGACGTAGTCGGTGGCGCCCAGGTCGAACGCGTCCACCGCCCCGTCGTCGTAGGCGGTGACGAAGACGATCGCCGGCGGTCGGGCGAACCGGCGCAGCACCCGGGCCAGCTCCATCCCGTCCAGGCCGGGCATCCGGATGTCCAGGAAGACCACGTCCACGTCGGCGTCGCGGAGCACCCGCAGCGCCTCGGTGGCGTCGCCCGCCGTGTGCAGCCGGGCCACCCGCGAGTCGGCCCGCAGGTGGTACGCCAGCTCGTCCAGCGCCGGCGGCTCGTCGTCCACCGCCAGCACCCGGAGAAATCCGGACCCGCTCACCTGTGCCGGCCCCGATGTTCGCTCGCTGCGCTCGCTCACGATCCCGCCCGTACCCCGGGGTGGAACTTCGGCACCCGCAGGCTCACCTTCGTACCCGAGCCGGGGCCGGTCTCGACGACCAGGCCGAAGCGGTCCCCGAAGACCGACCGGAGCCGCTCGTCGACGTTCGAGAGCCCGACGTGCTGGCCGGCGTCCTCGGCCGGGTCGCTGCCGGCCCGGGTCAGCTCGGCGATCCCCGCGGTCAGCGTGGTCGGATCCATCCCCACCCCGTCGTCCTCCACCGTGATGTGGCACTCGGCACCCGCGTCCCGGGCCTCGATGCTCACCATGCCGGTGCCCGGCTTGCGTGACAACCCGTGCCGGACCGCGTTCTCCACCAGTGGCTGGAGGCAGAGGAACGGCAGGGTCACCGGCAGCACCTCCGGGGCGATCTGCAACCGCACCTGCAACCGGTCGCCGAACCGGGCCCGCTCGATGGTCAGGTAGCGGTCGATCGAGCGCAACTCCTCGGCGAGCGTGGTGAACTCGCCGTGCGCCCGGAAGGAGTACCGGGTGAACTCGGCGAACTCCAGGATCAGCTCGCGGGCCCGCTCCGGGTCGGTGCGGACGAACGAGCCGATCGCGGTCAGCGCGTTGTAGATGAAGTGCGGGCTGATCTGCGCGCGCAGCGCCCGGATCTCCGCCCGGGCCAGCCGTTCCCGGGACGAGTCGAGCTCCGCCAGGGCGAGCTGGTTGCCGGCCCAGTGCGCGGTCTCCAGGGTGGCCTGCACCAGGCCGGGCGCCGGTGGGGCGTCGGCGATCGCGACCAGCGCGCCCACCACCCGGCCCTCCGCGGCCAGCGGCGCCACCACCGCGCCCCGGACCGGGCAGTCCACCCGGTCGCAGTGCAGCTCCGACTCGCCCAGCACCGTCGAACGCCCGGTCTCAACCGCCCGCCGGGCCGCCGCGAGCAGCTGGTCAGCGTGGTGCGTGCCGCGCCCGTCCAGGGCCAGCAGCGCCTCCCGGTCCGTCAACGCCAGCCCGACCGCACCCACCAGGGCCCGCAGATGGCGTACGGCCTTCGCCGCGCCCGCCGGGTGCAGGCCCGCGCGCAGCGGCTCGGCGGCCAGGCCGGCGGTGTGCAACACCTCGTAGGTGGCCCGCTGGGTGGCGGTGGCGATGCCCCGTCGGGCGCGCAGCCGGCCCACCGCGTACAGCGCGGCGGCCAGCGCGCTGACCAGTGAGACGACGCCGACGACGGCGGAGAGGTTGCCACCCACCCCGCGATCCTGGCCCCTCCGGGCCGCCGCGCCAAGCCCCTAGTACGCGCCCTTGCGGGCCAGCACCACGCCGACGGTCCGCCACAGGATGCTCAGGTCGTACGCCAGCGACCAGTTGTCGACGTAGTAGAGGTCCAGCCGGACCGCCTCGTCCCAGGACAGGTCGGAGCGGCCGGAGACCTGCCACAGCCCGGTCATGCCCGGCCGGACCAGCAGCCGGCGTCGCACGTCGCCCAGGAAGTCGCCGTCGTCGGCGGGGAGCGGACGCGGCCCCACCAGCGACATCTCCCCCCAGAGCACGTTGATCAACTGGGGCAGCTCGTCCAGCGAGGAGGCGCGCAGGAAGCGGCCCACCGGGAAGACCCGGGGGTCCTGCTTCATCTTGAACAGCATGCCGTCGGTCTCGTTCTGGTCGACCAGGCCGGCCAGCCGGTCCTCGGCGTCGACGTACATGGTGCGGAACTTCCAGACCCGGAAGGTGCGACCCTCGTGACCGACCCGGGGCTGCCGGAAGAAGACCGGACCCGGGTCGGAGAGCCGGATCGCCAGGGTGATGGCCGCGAAGACCGGCATCAGCACCAGCAGGCCCAGCCCGGCCGCGACCCGGTCCAGCAGGCTCTTCATCAGCAGCGCCGGACCCGACAGGGTCGGCTCCTCGACGTAGAGCAGCGGCAGGCCCTCGATCGGCCGGATGTGCACCCGGGGGCCGGCGATGTCGGTCAGCTGCGGGGCGACCACGAGGTCGACCCCGGAGCCCTCCAGCTGCCAGGCCAGCCGGCGCAGTTCGCCCGGCTCGGCGCTGGCCGACCCGCAGACCGCGATGGTGTCCCCGCCGACCTCACGGACCAGCGCGAGGACGTCCCGCCCGGCGTACACCGGCACCGGGGTCTGGATGCCGCGCGCGGCGGCGTACCCGTCGGTGATGTGGATGGCCACCGGCACCAGGCCGGCGTCCGGGTTGCGGGTGACCGCGGTGTAGACCTCCAGGCACTCCGGCAGGGTGCCGACCAGCACCATCCGGTGCCCGGCGTGGCCGGCGCGACGGCGTACCGCGTGCAGCGTGAAGCGGGCGAGCAGCCGGCCGACCAGGATCAGCAGCAGCGCCCCGAGCAGGGCGAAACCCACCGTCCAACGGGAGAGGTCGGTCTTGGTCGCGAACGCGAGGAAGGAGACCGTCGCGGCGACCGCGACCCCACCCCGGATCACCCGCTTGAACTCGTCCGGCCCGAGACCCATGTAGCGCCGGTCGTAGGCCCGGTTGCCCCAGAGGATGACCAGCCAGCCTAGGGGCAGCAGGACGAACGCCACGGTGTAGAACCAGGTGGGGTCCTCCTGGGCGTTGTAGAAGCCGGCCCGCGCCTGGCCGAACGCCTCCTGGGCGCTCCAGTCGGCGAGCACCACGGCGGCGAAGTCGAGCAGCAGCAGCACCATGGTGTACGGGCGGTGCCAGCGCGAGACCCGGCGACGGGCCCGCGCCCACGCCGATCGTGGGACGCCGTTGTGCGACGGCGGTGTCGGCGGCTGGATCTCGAAGCTGTCGACGTGCCGCACGAGTTTGCTCCGGCCTGTGTTGGTTACCGGGCGCTGGAGGCTTGTCGTCACCTCACCCATGTCCTCCCGCATGACACGCGCCGCTCACTCGCCGTGAGGGGCCCGGGTCGCCCACCGTTCCAGTCTCCCACGCGGGCTCAGCACCGGACACGGCCCCGAAGGGCAGCGCGTCTGGACTCGCCAGGCGGGATCCGGCCGGCTCCACGTCAGTTTCGAAGCCGGGGACCGAGCCACTATACCGATGGATGAGGTGCCGGGTAGAGGCGCGGACGGGCACGTTCCACGCGCCCGGGGCGATTCCTCTCCGTAACCGGAGAGTGGCGTCACTCACCGTACGAGGCGCGACAACCGTCGGTCAGCGAGCGGCTTGCCGCCGGTCTGACAGGTCGCGCAGTACTGGAGGCTGGAGTCGGCGAAGGACACCTCCCGCACCGTGTCGCCGCAGACCGGGCAGGGCAGCCCGGTCCGGGCGTGCACCTTCAGCCCGGAGCGCTTCTCACCCTTCAGCTCCGCCGCGCGCTGGCCCACCGAACGGCGGAGCGCGTCGCCGAGGACCGCCCGGGTCGCCGCGTGCAGCGTGGCCAACTGGTCGTCGGTGAGCCGGTCGGTGATCGCGAACGGGGAGAGCTTCGCCGCGTGCAGGATCTCGTCGGAGTACGCGTTGCCGACCCCGGAGAGCACCGCCTGGTCGGTCAGCACCCCCTTGACCTGCCCCCGCCGGCTGCGCATCCGCTCGCTGAAGGTGGCCAGGTCCGCCTCGAGCGCGTCCGGGCCGAGCTTCGCCACCCCGGGCACCTGCGCCGGGTCGCTCACCAGGTACGCCGCGAGCTTCTTCTGGGTGCCCGCCTCGGTCAGGTCGAAGCCGGAGCCGTCGTCGAGGCGTACCCGCAGGGCGATCGGGCCCTTGCCGGGGCGCAGCGGGGTGGTCGACGGGAACGCCTCCCGGTAGTGCAGCCAGCCCGCCCGGGCCAGGTGGACCACCAGGTGCAGGCCGCCGTCGAAGACCACGTCGAGGAACTTGCCGTGCCGCCGGGCGTCCACCACCGCCCGACCGGCCACCGCGTCGGGCGCCGGATCGTACGTCTTGAGGGCGCTGATCGCGGCGACCTCGACCCGGTCGACGCGACGCCCCACCGCGCGCTCACGCAGGTGACCCGCGAGCGCCTCCACCTCCGGTAGTTCGGGCATCAGACAACGGTAGCCTTCTTTCCCGTGAGCGCGAGGCATGAGCTTGCGAGTCCCTGCCGCGAGCGCGAGGAGTGAGCTTGCGAGCCCCGCAGTCGCGAGCAGGAGTCGGTACGACCGCGAACGAAAGGCGAGCTCCGTGAAAATCGTGGTGGCGCACAACCGGTACCGGGAGGCCCAGCCCTCCGGCGAGAACACCATGGTCGACTCGGAGATCGCCCAGCTCACCGCCGCCGGTGTCGAGGTGTTGCCGTTCATCCGCAGCTCGGACGAGATCCCGTCGATGTCCAAGGCGGCGAAGGCGCTGCTGCCCATCTCGCCGATCTGGGCGCCCCGCGCCCAGCAGGACCTGAGCCGCCTGCTCACCGAGCACCGGCCGGACGTGCTGCACCTGCACAACCCGTACCCCCTGATCTCGCCGTGGGTGGTGCGGACCGCGCACCGGCACGGCGTGCCGGTGGTGCAGACGGTGCACAACTACCGGCAGGTCTGCTCGTCGGGGATCTACTTCCGGGACGGCGCGATCTGTCAGGACTGCAAGGGCCGGGCGCTGGGTGTGCCGGCGATCGTGCACCGCTGCTACCGCGACTCGGCGGCGCAGAGCGCGCTGATGGCCACCACCCTGGCGGTGCACCGGGGCACCTGGCGGTCGGTGGACCGGTTCATCGCGCTGACCTCGGCGATCGCCGACCATCTGCGCGACTACGGCATCCCGGACGACCGGATCGTGGTCAAGCCCAACGCCGTGCCCGACCCGGGCGCACCGGCGCCGCTGGGCGACGGCTTCCTCTACATGGCCCGGCTGACCCCGGAGAAGGGGCTCGGCCTGCTGCTGGACGCCTGGCGCCGACACCCGGTGGGTTCCCTCGGCACGCTGCGCGTCGCCGGTGACGGCGAGCTGCGCCCGCTCGTGGAGGCGGCCGCCGCCGAGCGCTCGGACGTGGTCTACCTCGGTCAGCTCGACCGGGCCGGGGTGCGCGCGGCGGTCGAGGCGAGCGCGGTGGTGATCGCCGCCTCGATGTGGCACGACGTGCTGCCCACCGTGATCATCGAGGCGATGGCCAGCGGTCGGCCGGTGCTCGGCACCGCGCTCGGTGGCATCCCGTACCTGGTCGGGGCGGACGGCCCCCGGGAGCCCGCCGGCACCGCGCCGGCCGCCGTTGCCTCCGCCTCCGCCTCCGCCTCTGCCTCCGCCGGTGCCCCTGCCGCCGCCGGTGCCTCCACGGGCAACTCCGTGCCGCCGCTGCCGGCCGGCGTGGTCACCGGGACCGCCGGATGGGTGGTGCCGCCGGACCCGGCCGCGATGGCCGCCGCCTTCCCGGTCGCCCGGGCCGGCGCCGCCGCGCTCTCCTCGCCGGCCCGCCTCCGCTACGAGCAGACCTTCCACCCGGACGTGGTCACCAAGCGCCTCCTCGACATCTACGCCGGCGTGGTCCGCACCACCCACCCCGCCTGACCCGACGTCCCCGGCCACCGCGGGCCGGCCGGGCCCCGCATGCCACCCTGCCACCGCACGCCCCGGCTGGGCCCGTGCGCCGGCTGGGCCTGCGCGCCGGCTGGGCCTGCGCGCCGGCTGGGCCTGCGCGCCGGCTGGGCCTGCGCGCCGGCTGGGCCCGTACGCCGGCCGGGCCCGTACGCCGGCCGGGCCCGTACGCCGGCCGGCCCTGCACGCCGGCCGGGCCCGCACGCCGGCCGGCCCTACACGCCGGCGGGCCCCCGCGACGCCCGGCGCGCCCTGCGGGCGTGCTCGGAGGCTCGCGCCTAGCGGATGGGGACGCCTTGTGCGGGCGGGCTGGGCCGCTCGCCGCACAGGCTGGGCCCCGGTCGTCCTGGAAGGTCGGGATGCTCGCCACGCGGGACGCGCGCTGGACGACGGCGGGAAGACAGGCGTGCGCGATGTCTTCGCCCGGCGCGGCGCGCGGTGGAGACGCATGTCCCGGTGAGCGTGATACCTCAGAGGCATCAAAATGCCTGTGAGGTATCAGAGGCCAGAGCCGCCCGCCGTCGGTCCGCGCCGGGCAGGGAGACGCCCGCCGGCTGATCGCCCGCCGTGCCGTGCCGTGCAAGGTCACGCTCGATCCTGGAAACAGTGCGGTCCGACTCGCGTTGAGGCCACTACTTCCAGGATCGAGCACGATCTTGCGCCGCGCCGCGCCGCGCCGCACCGCGCCGCACCGCGCGGCACGGCACCGCTCGGCGCGGCGCGGGGTCGGGCTGGGCGAGGTCGATGTCAGCGCAGCGCGGTGCGGGCGGTGAAGGCGATGCTGGCCAGCAGGAAGCCGCCGTTGACGATCGTGAAGGCGACCACGACCCAGAAGGTCAGCGCCGGGGCGACCATCAGCACCAGCGCGGCCACGAAGATCACCGCGCCGTAGTCGCGGACCAGCTTCACCAGGCGTACCGGCAGCGAGGTCGAGGTGACCATGCTGGCGGCGTTCGGGCCGGACTGCATCACCGAGGTCACCAGGTTGACCATCCAACTGCCCGCGAAGAGCGCCACCAGCCAGGTCGGGGTGGCCGGCCGCTGCGCCACCGCGGTCGCCGCGAGGGCCGCGACCAGCGCGATCTGGGCGGCCACGTCGCAGAGCACGTCGATCCGGGCGCCCGCCGCGCTGCCCTGCCCGGTCACCCGGGCCAGCTGCCCGTCGGCGCAGTCCAGGGCGTACGCGACCTGCCAGCCGACCAGCGCGACCAGCCCGACCACCCAGGCCGGCACGTCCCCGGCGGCGACCCGGCCGGCGAGCGCCACCACGGTCACCGAGGTGGCCAGCCCGAGCACCAGGTTGGTGAGGGTCAGCGCGGTGGGACGCAGCCCGAGGCGCTGGGCGACCAGCGCGAACGCCGCGCCCAGCCACTGGCTGACCGATTCGCTGAACAGGCCGCCGCCCCGGTTGACCCGGTGGAAGTCGGCGACGGTGGGACGGGGATCAGCCACAGTGGTCGCGGATTGCATCGGCGTAGTCTGCCAGCCGCTCCCGAGTCTCGGTAGGCGACATCGCCAGGTGCTCGAGGATGGTGTACCGGTCCGGCCGGGTACGCGGCGCGAACTGCACCGCGTCGACGAACTGGTCCTCGGTCAGCCCCACGTCGTTCGGGACGACCGGCAGGTTGTGCCGCACCAGGCAGGACGTCATCTGCGCGAAGCGGGTCAGGTCGCCGCGGAGCCAGGTGCAGAAGAGGGCACCCAGGCCGGCCAGCTCGCCGTGCGACGCGGTGCCCGGGAAGAGCGCGTCGACCGCGTGCATGATCTCGTGGCAGCCGCCGCTGCACGGGCGGCTGGTGCCCTCGATCGCCATCGCGAGCCCGCTGGAGATCAGTGCCTCGGCGAGGACGGCGACGAACGGGTCGTCGCTCATGTCGCCCGGGTGGTTGATCACCGCTTCGGCGCCTGCCCTGGAGAGCGAGGCGGCCAGTCCGTCGAACGGCTCACCGCGTACCCGCCGGGCCAGTTCCCAGTCGGCCAGCGCGCTGATGTTGCTCACCACGTCGCCGATGCCGGCCCGGTTGTGCCGCTCGGGGCCGCTCTCCACGAAGTCCAGGTCGACGATCACCGCGATCGGGATGTGCACCCCGTAGGAGCCCTTGATCCCATCGGTGATCAGGCTGGCCACCGGAGAGGCGATGCCGTCGTTGGCCAGGCTGGTGGCCACCGAGACCATCGGCAGCCCGCGCCGGGTGGCCGCGTACTTCGCGACGTCTATGGTCTTGCCGCCGCCGATGCCGACCACCGCGTCGTACGAGCGGGCGCGGAGCTTGCTGCCCAGGTCGTCGGCGGCGTCCAGGGTGCCCCCGGCGACGGTGAACACGTCCGCCGAGCGCAACGACGGCCGGACCAGTTCGGCGATCCGTTCGCCCTGTCCGGGGCCGACCACCACGGCGACGTCGCCGCCGGAGGAGATCCGCCCGTCGGCGAGGATCGCCGCGAGGTCCGCCACCGCCCCCCGGCGCACGTCGATGTGCAGGGGGGTCAGCACCGTACGGGCTAGTAGCGGCACGCGATCTCCCACGCCCGGGCCAGGTCGGCGTGGTTGTCGACCTCGACCCAGGAGACGTCGCCGATCGGCGCCGCCCGCACCTCGCCGCCCCGGTCGGCGAACTCCTGGTAGCCGTCCTCGTAGTAGAGGTTCGGGTCGCGCCGCCAGGTCGTCTCCAGCGCGTCGGCGAGCGCGTCGGCGACCTGCGGCTCGATCAACGTGGCGCCGATGTACTCGCCGTACGCCTCGCCCGGGTCCATGATCTTGGTGATGCGGGTGAGCTGCCCGGCGGCGTCGAAGGTGGTCTTCATCTCCTCCTCGGCCAGCACCTTGATGGTGTCGACGGCCAGCAGGATCCCCGGGCCGCGCTCGGCCAGCAGGGTCTTCTCCACGCTCACCGGGTGCACGGTGTCACCGTTGACCAGCAGCACGCCCCGGCTGAAGTGCTCCCGGGCCAGCCAGAGCGAGTAGGCGTTGTTCCACTCCTCGGCCTTGTCGTTGTGCACCAGGGTGAGCCGGACGCCGTAGCGCTTCTCCAGCGCCGCCTTGCGCGCGACCACCGCGTCGGCCGCGTAGCCGACCACGATCACCACCTCGGTGAGCCCCACCTCGGCGAGGTTGCGCAGCGCGATGTCCAGGATGGTGGTCTCACCGTCCACCGGCACCAGCGCCTTGGGCAGGGTGTCGGTGTACGGGCGCAGTCGGCGCCCCGCACCGGCTGCGAGCACCATCCCGATCATGCGGGGTCCTCCCTCGTACGACTCCAGGTCACCGTGGAGGATAGCGCCGGGTGACGGCGGCCCTGGCGTCAACCGGGTCTCATCCGGGCAGGGCGGCCAGGTCGGCGAGGACCGTCAGCCGCTCCTCGGCGGTCAGGGCGGCGTACGGTCCGGCCGCCCGCCGGTCCGTCTCCAGCTCGATGGCGTGCCGTTCCGGCCCGTCGGGCAGTTCGACGACGCTGGCCGCGGTGTGCCCGGCGGCGGTCCACGCGGCGGCGTGCGCGTCCGCCCGGTGGTAACGCAGCGTGCCGAGCCGGTTCAGCAGCAGCACCCCGGGCGGGGTGCCCTCCGGCTCGTACGGCGGGGCCATGGTGGCGAAGGCCGCCCCCGGTTCGGCGTCCGGCTCCTCGGCGAGCAGCAGCGCGTACCCGAGCACCCGCCCGAACGCCTCGACCAGCCGCAGCACCCGGTCGTCGTGGCCCGCCCACAGCTCCTCGGTGACCTCGCCGTGGACCTGGTAGATCTCGGCGAGGAAGCCGGCGCCGCGTTCGGTGGCGGTGAAGCCGCCGTCCGGCCGGCGGGCGATCATCCCGTGCGCCACCTGCTTGTCCAGGGCGCGCTGACAGGTGGCCGGGTCCCGGTACCGGGTGACCGCGGCGAAGCCGGGCCCGTCGACCGTGCCGCCCGGGGCGGCCAGCCGGGTGCGGAACTCGACCAGGAAACCGGTGGCCGCCGGGCCGCCGTACCGTTGGCTGAGTTCGGCGCCGCCGCCGTCGCGGCCGGCGAGCATGCCGGCGACGAAGGTCCGGTCGACCGCCGGGGCGACCAGCCCGGCGAACCGGTGCGGCGCCAGCTCGACCGCGGAGTTCACAGACCGATCGACCGGAGCGCGGCGAACGCGTCCTCGGCGATCCGCCGGATCTGTCCGTCGTCGGCGAGCCGGTTCTCGTCCAGCACGGCCAGGTCCCGCTCGGTCAGCCAGCGGAACTCGGTGTGCTTGCCCACCTCCAGGCGCGGCCGGGCCAGGTCGCCGTCGACCCGGACCAGGAAGTCGGTCTCGACCCGGGGCACGCCGTCGTCGCCGGTCCAGCGGAACTCGCCGATCCGCCCGAGCACGTGCGACAGCGACCAGCCGGTCTCCTCGGCGACCTCCCGGCTCAGCGCGTCCTCGATCTCCTCGCCCGGTTCCAGATGGCCGCCGACGACGTCCCAGGCATTGGGAAAAAGTCGCCGCTCGGGGGACCGGCGCTGGAAGAAGAGGCGGCCGTCGTCGTGCACGATCAGCGCGCCGGCGCAGCGGAGAGGCTCTGTGGGCACGTCATGACAGTAGCCAGGAGGAGCCGGGCCGCGCCGATGCCCGGTCTTGTCCCGGTCTGGCCCGAGGCCCACCATGTGGGGTGACCGGGTGCCGCCGTCCCAAAGGGGTGATGCGTGATGCAGGTTCGGGAAGCTATGTCCAGCCAGGTGCTCGTCGTGGGTCCGGAGCACACGCTCCGCCAGGCGGCCCAGATGATGTCGGCCCGCCGGGTCGGCTCGGCGGTGGTAATCGACCCGGAGTCCGAAGGGGTCGGCATCATGACCGAACGTGACGTGCTGAACGCGATCGGGGCCGGTTTGGACTGCGACGTCGAGCGCACCGGGGCCCATGTGAGCTGGGACGTCGTCTACGCAGGTCCCGAGTGGACGGTGGAGGAGGCGGCCGCGGCGATGGCCCGGGGTGGGTTCCGGCACCTCGTGGTGCTCGACGGGCGGGAGGTGGCCGGGGTGATCTCGGTCCGTGACCTGATGCGGGTCTGGTCGCAGCAGCGGCTCGCGGTCGGCTGACCGCGCCGGTCCGGGGCCGCCGACGTGCTGCCGAGGTGGCCCCTGACCAGCGCGGACGAGAGCCCTGCTCGCGTCCGCTGGTGGATCTTCTGCCCGCATGTTGAACTTGGCGTGTATGCCGGTCGGACCGACCCGACCAGGCCCTAGGCTCGTGCGCATGACCGCCGAGCAGCTGATCTCGTTCGCCCGTGGCGCTCCCTCGTTGGACATCGTGGATGTCGAGGGTCTCAAGGCCGCCGCCGTCCGTGCCTTCGACGCCGACCCCGCCGGGATCACGGCGTACGGCACCTCCGTCGGCTACCCACCCCTGCGGAAGTGGATCGCCGAGAAGCACGGCGTCGAAGCCGACCAGGTGCTGATCACCAACGGCTCGCTCCAGGCGGACGCGTTCCTCTTCGACCACCTGGTGCGGCGTGGCGACGCCGTGGTGGTGGAGCGCCCGACGTACGACCGGACCCTGCTCAACCTCCAGCGGATGGGGAGCGAGATCCACGGGGTGTCGATCCAGCCGGACGGCCTGGACACCGCCGAGCTGCGCAAGCTGCTGGAGTCCGGGGTGCGACCCCGGCTGGCGCACGTCATTCCGAACTACCAGAACCCGGCCGGCGTGACCCTCTCCCTGGAGAAGCGGCGTGAGCTGCTCGACCTCGCCGCCGAGTACGAGTTCACGATCTTCGAGGACGACCCGTACGCCGACATCCGGTTCCGGGGCGAGCCGCTGCCGTCGATGCTCTCGATGGACAACCGTGGCGTCGTGGTGCACGCCTCCAGCTTCACCAAGACGGTCTGCCCGGGCGTCCGGGTCGGCTACCTGGTCGGGCCGGCGGACCTGATCGCCGGCATCGCCAAGAAGGCCACCAGCCTCTACATCTCGCCCGGCATGGTGTCCGAGGCGATCGTGCACCAGTTCTGCGTCTCCGGTGACATCCAGCGCTCGATCGAGAAGGTCAGCACGGCGCTCGGTGAGCGGGCCCGGGTGCTCGCCGAGTCGCTGCGCCGGCACCTGCCGGACGTCCGCTTCGTGGAGCCGGACGGCGGCTACTTCCTCTGGGTGGAGTTCCCGGAGGACGTGCTGGTCGACCGATTGGCTCCGGCGGCCGCCGAACGGGGCGTCGCCGTGGTCAAGGGAAGCGACTTCGTCGTCGACGGCGGTCGGCACGCGCTCCGGCTGGCCTTCAGCGCGGTGACCGCGGACCGGATCGACGAGGGCGTCCGTCGGCTCGCGGAGGCCGTGGCGGCCGTCCGAAGCTGATTTCTGTCGGGTTTCCGACAGTAGCGCGATCGCGGCCGGTCCGGGGCTCGCCTCGGGCCGGCCGGCGGCCCACAATGCTGCGAGCGTCGCTCGCCTCCCGAACGAGCGCCTGACCAGGGGGTCGGTGCCGCCACGGGACGATCGGCGGCGCCCCGCGGCCTCACCCCCGCCCCCACGGCGCCGGGTGGGCCGGGTCGCCCCCCACCCCCCCTGGCGGCGGCCCGGCCCGCCCGGCGCCACCCACTGCCCCCGCGCCACCGCCGGCCGCGCCCGGCGTCCGGGCCGGCCCGCTCCGCAGCGGCCCGGATCCGGCCGCCCCGACGCCTCGCCGGTGACGAGCGTCACCGACCCCCCGCTCCCCGGGCGCGCCTCGGCAGGTCCGGCGGCCGACCGGGGCACCGGCCACGGCGTAACCTGCAAGCCGCAGCGGCACGTGGGGAGGGGGACGCCATGACCGACCGGACGGACCAGGAACGGCCGACCACATCGCAGGCCGGACGGCCGCCCCGCCCCCGGGCCTGGGCGGCGCCGGTCCGCGCGATGTCCCGGATCCTCAACGCCGACGGCTCCCCGCGCACCCCCACCCCGACCGGCCCGGGGCGCAGCGGCGTGGTCGACTGCGCCCTCTACGTCGACGGCCGGCGCCAGCCCGGGCGGTGGCACTACGCCGACGCGCTGGAGGCCGCCCGCAAGGAGCGCGACGCGTTCGTCTGGATCGGCCTGCACGAGCCGGAGCTGACCGAGATGTCCGCCATCGCCGAGACGTACGGACTGCACGAGCTGGCGGTCGAGGACGCGGTCAAGGCCCAGCAGCGCCCGAAGCTGGAGCGCTTCGGCGAGGTCGCCTTCCTGGTCCTGCGGACCGCCCGTTACTGCGAGCACACCGAGCTGACCGAGTACTCCGAGGTGGTGGAGACCGGCCAGGTGATGCTCTTCATCGGGCCGAACTTCCTGATCAGCGTCCGGCACGGCGACGCCTGCCGGCTCGGCGCCGTCCGCGCCGACCTGGAGACCCGACACGACCTGCTGGTGCACGGCCCGTGGGCCGTCGCGTACGCGGTGACCGACCGGGTGGTCGACCTCTACCTGGAGGTGGCCGACCGGCTGGAGGACGACCTCGACGTGCTGGAGGCCGACGTCTTCGACCGGCAGAGCACCGGGCGGATCCAGCGGATCTACCAGATGAAGCGGGAGCTGGTGGAGTTCAAGCGGGCGGTGATCCCGTTGCAGCGGCCGCTGATGACCCTCACCGCGCAGGCCAACCGGGAGGTGCCGGAGGAGGTGCGGCGCTACTTCCGGGACGTGCAGGACCACCTCAGCCGCACCGTCGAGCAGGTCAACTCCTACGACGACCTGCTGAACTCGATCCTCCAGGCGCGGCTGGCCCAGGTCACCGTCGACCAGAACAACGACATGCGCAAGATCGCCGCGTGGGCCGCCATCGCCGCGGTCTGGACCGCGTTCGCCGGGGTCTACGGGATGAACTTCGAGAACATGCCCGAGCTCGGGTGGACGTACGGCTATCCGGGCGTGCTGGCCCTGATGCTCGCCATCTCGCTGGCGCTGTACCGCTGGTTCCGCCGCAACGGCTGGCTCTGACCGCCGCACCGAACCCCGGACACGCCGGCGGCGCGGGAGTCGCCTCCCGCGCCGCCGGCGATGTCCCTGTTCAGCGTCGGCTGTTGGACTTCGCCGTGCCCTTGCCGAGTGCCTTGCTCACGTCGTCCGCCGGGCGGCCGGAGACGTCCGTGGCGCCCTCGGCGACCGACGGGACCTTGTCGTTGCGCTGGATCACCGGCTGCGCGCCGGGGGTGGTGGTCGAGGCGCTGTCGCCGCCGGCCACCGCGGAGCTGCCCGCGCCGGTCGGGCCACCGGCCGTGCCCGCGCCGCTGGACATGGTGGAGGAGTCGGTCACCTTGCCACCGTTCGCCGACGGCGTCTGCACCACCAGCGTGTCGACCTCGTCGCTCACCGGGTCGACGCCGCGGGTCGGGTCGTACTCGGCCCACTCCTGCTGCTCGCGGCGGCGGCGCATGGCCATCGCCCCGGCCACCCCGGCGACCGCACCGGCGGCGAGCAGGCCGGTCAGCATCCCGCCGGACCTCTTCTGCTTCTTCTTCTTCATGTTCTTGGCCTTGACCTTCTTGTTGACCGCGGCCTGCTTGGCGGCTGCGGCCTTCCGGCCGGTCACCACCTTGCCCGCCGCCTCGGCTTGGGCGTTGCGGACCGCGAGGGCCAGCGGCGCGAGGGCCGCGACCGTCGACGCGAAGCCGGTGGACGCCCGGTCCCGCACGACGACGGCGGTCGGCGCGACGGCGACCCGGGCTGCCTGGACCCGCGGGCCGACCGTGGCGCCGGCACCCTTCGCCGCGTGCGTCGCGGCCTGCTTCAGGTGACCGATGCCCTGGTTGAGCTCCACCCTCGCGAGCTGTCCCTGGGTCTTGCGCCGCCCGATTCCAAACACGGTCCCACCTCCTGGGAGTTGTTCCTTCGTCATCCTCCACCTTCGGATGCCTCCGCACTGCCAGATCGGGCACATGGGAGGATCCGCATGGAACTGACCAACGAGTGAGGAGTACCCGTGGCCGAGGCTGTCTACGCCACCTTGCACACCAACGCTGGCCCGATCCGGCTGGAGCTCTTCGGGAACCACGCGCCGAAGACGGTCCGCAACTTCGTCGACCTGGCCGAGGGCAACAAGGAATACACCGACCCGCGTACGGGTCAGCCGGGCAGCGGGCCGTACTACGACGGCACCATCTCGCACCGGGTGATCAGCGGCTTCATGGTCCAGATGGGCGACCCGACCGGCACCGGCCGGGGTGGCCCGGGCTACAAGTTCGCCGACGAGTTCCACCCGGAGCTGCGCTTCGACCGCCCGTACCTGCTGGCGATGGCGAACGCCGGGCCGGGCACCAACGGCTCGCAGTTCTTCATCACCGTCTCGCCGACGCCGCACCTGAACAACCGGCACACCATCTTCGGCCAGGTGGCCGACGAGCAGTCGGCGAAGGTGGTCGACGCGATCGCGAACACCCCGACCGGTCCGAACGACCGGCCGCTGCAGGACGTCGTGATCGAGCGGGTCGAGATCGAGCGCGCGGCCTGATCGCCCCCGCGAGGTACCTTTGCACGCATGACTGAACGCCCCGGTCCGGCCAGCGACGCCACCGGTGGGTCCGTGCCGACCACTCCGGTCTGCTACCGCCACCCCGGCCGGGAGACGTACGTCCGGTGCACCCGCTGCGACCGGCCGATCTGCCCGGACTGCATGCGGGAAGCCTCCGTCGGCCACCAGTGCCCGGAGTGCGTGAACGAGGGACGCCGCAGCGTGCGGCCGGCGCGTACCGCCTTCGGTGGCGGTGCCGCCGGCCGCCGCGGCCTGGTCACCCGCACCCTGATCGCGTTGAACCTGCTGGCCATGGTGCTGTCGATCCTCAGCGACCGGGGCGGCGACTCGATGGCCGGCGGCTCCGGCCTCGGCGGCCTGCTCGGCGGCGGCACGCCGCTGACCCAGTGGGGCGCGGTGCTCGCGCAGTGGCCGCCGCAGTTCCCGATCGAGGGCGTCGCCACCGGTGAGTGGTACCGCCTGGTCACCGCGATGTTCCTGCACTACGGCCTGGTGCACCTGCTGCTGAACATGTGGGCGCTCTGGGTGCTGGGCCGGGACCTGGAGGCCCTGCTCGGGCCGCTGCGCTTCCTGGCGCTCTATCTGGTCGCCGGTCTCGGCGGCAACGTCGCGGCCTATCTCTTCAGCCACCCGAACGACGCCTCGGCCGGCGCGTCGACCGCCATCTTCGGTCTCTTCGCCGCCGTCTTCCTGATCATGCGCCGGCTGGGCCGGGACACCTCCGCGATCGTGCCGATCCTGGTGATCAACCTGATCTTCACCTTCACCGTGCCGGGCATCTCCGTCCCCGGGCACATCGGTGGCCTGGTCACCGGCGCGGCGATGGGCTGGGTGCTGGCGTACGCGCCGCGGATGCGGCGATCGGTCTTCCAGGCCGCCGGCACGGCCGTCATCGTGGTCGCGCTGCTGGGTCTGGTGCTCGTACGCACCGCCATGCTGAGCGGCTGAGTCGCCGGTCAGGGGCGGGCGGCCCGCAGCTCCTCCGCCACGTCGGCCGGCGGGGCGTCCAGGTCGTACCGGCCGAAGAGGTGCAGCGACTCCCCGGCGTCGATCTCCAACGTCTCGGCGGCGAGGCCCAACCGGGTACGCCGCTCCACCGTGATCGACTCCACCGCCGCCCAGGGCAGTCGCCGCCGGCCGGCGTATCCGTGGATCACGGTGAGACCGTCCGGGTCGACGGCGAGGCGTACCGGGGCGAGCAGGTCGCGCAGCGCCCACCCGGCGAGTCCGACCGCGGCCGCCACGGCGAGCACCACCTGGACCGGGTCGCCGTCGGCGAAGAGCAGGCCCAGCAGGACCAGGGCGACCGCGCCGACCAGCTTCGCCACCGGCAGGGCCGCCGGCACCCGCCACTGGCGGGCCGGGGACGATGGGGTGTGCACGCCTCCAGCATGCCAGGGCGGTGGCGGCGCGACCCGGGGGCGGACGACCGGCCGCCGGAGGACGTAGGATCGACGCAGCCCAAGTTACCGGGGAGTAGTCATGAGTGACGCAGTCATCGTCGGCGCGGTACGCACCCCCGTCGGGCGGCGCAAGGGCAGCCTCGCCGCCGTCCACCCGGTCGACCTCTCGGCGCACGTGCTGCGCGCCCTCGCCGAGCGCACCGGGATCGAGCCCGGCCAGGTCGACGACGTGGTGTGGGGCTGCGTCTCCCAGGTCGGCGAACAGTCCTGGAACATCGCCCGCAACGGCGTGCTCGCCGCCGGCTGGCCCGAGTCGGTCCCCGGCACCACCCTCGACCGGCAGTGCGGCTCCAGCCAGCAGGCGCTGCACTTCGCCGCCGCCACCGTCGCCTCCGGTCAGGCCGAGCTGGTGGTCGCCGGCGGCGTGGAGTCGATGACCCGGGTGCCGATGGGCTCCAGCGTGGGCGGGGGCATGCCCTTCAGTGACCAGCTCCGCGACCGCTACCGGGGCGTCGAGGGCTTCGCCGACGACCAGCCGCTCCCGTTCAACCAGGGCGTCGGCGCGGAGCTGATCGCCGCCCGCTGGCACTTCTCCCGTACCCAGCTCGACGAGTTCGCGCTGGCCAGCCACGAGAAGGCGGCCGCCGCCCAGGACGCCGGCGCGTTCGACCCGGAGCTGGCCCCGGTGGCGCTGGCCGACGGCGGCAAGTTCGCCGCCGACGAGGGCATCCGCCGGGACACCTCGCTGGAGAAGCTCGGCGAGCTGAAGACCCCGTTCCGGTCCGACGGCGTGGTCACCGCCGGCTCCGCGTCGCAGATCTCCGACGGCGCGGCTGCGCTCGCCGTCACCACCAGCGAGTGGGCCAGCCGGCACGGCCTGCGCCCGTTGGCCCGCATCCACACCGCCGTGGTCGCCGCCGACGACCCGGTCACCATGCTCACCGCGCCGATCCCGGCCACCGCGAAGGCGCTGCGCCGCGCGGGGCTGGGGATCGAGGAGATCGGGGTGTACGAGGTGAACGAGGCGTTCGCCCCGGTCCCGCTGGCCTGGCTGGCGGAGACGGAGGCGGACCCGGAGCGGCTCAACCCGCGCGGCGGGGCGATCGCCCTCGGCCACCCGCTCGGCGCCAGCGGCGCCCGGATCATGACCACGATGCTCCAGCACATGCGTGACAACGGCATCCGGTACGGCCTGCAGACCATGTGCGAGGGCGGCGGCATGGCCAACGCCACCATCGTCGAGCTGCTCTGACGGGTAAGGAAGGGCTCCTTGTTGACGCCAGGCGTCAACAAGGAGCCCTTCCTTACACACCGGTCAGCCCAGGACGGTGGCTGTGGTGGACGGGCCGGGCAGTCCGGTCATCCGACCCTTCGTCGGCACCACCCGGAACTCCACCGGGCCCGGGGCAAGGAGCTGCGCCGTCCAGCTCGTCCCGCTGACCGGGTAGGGCAGCCGGGTGAAGACCGTCTCGCCCGCGCTGATCACCTTCTGCTCGATCAGGTAGCCGGTGGCACCCGGGCTGGCCGCCCAGGTCAGCATCGCGGCGTTGGTCTGCGGGGTCACGGTCGGCTTGGCACCGGCGCTGGTCCACTGCACGAACGACGGCCGGGTCCCGTACGGGCTGCCGACGCCCAGAGTGCTCAGCGCGTCGGTGAACGCGGCGGCGATCCGCACCTCACCCGTGGCGTCCGGGTGGGTGCCGTCCCAGGTGTGCACGCTCGCGTTCCAACCGGCGTCGGTGGCGGCGGTCAGCACCCGCGAGGAGGAGGTGTTCAGCTCGGCGGCCAGGGCGTCGAGCCGGGCGTTGAGGTCCGCGGTGTTCGCCACGCTCTGCGGGACCCCGGCCCACAGGTCGTACCGGGACAGGGTGTGGCCGATGACGACGTCCACCCCCGGCCGGGCCGACCTCGCGTTGCCGATGAACTCCCGCATGTCCTGCGCGACCTGAGCCGGGGTGGACCCCTGGAACTCCAGGTCGTTGATGCCGAGCAGGACCAGCAGGACGTCCGGGGTGGCGGCGGAGACCCGGCTCGCGATCACCGTCTTCTCGTCCGAGAGCCGCCGGCCCCAGATGGCCTCGTGCTGCCGGTCGAAGGAGGCGTCCCGGTAGGCCTGAGAGCCCTGCTGGCCGGTGACGTTGTCGTAGAGATCGGTGCGTGGACCGACCAGGTCCACCGCGCCGGGCGCGGTGACCGCCAGCTTCTTCGCCAGCCGGTAACGCCAGGTGAAGTCACCGGCCGACCCCTGGCTGATCGAGTCGCCGACCACCATCACGCGGGTGGCCACGGCGTGGGCGGGTTGCGGTGCGACCACCAGCGCGGTCGCGGTGAGCAGGAACGGCAGCAGGGCACGCCAGAAGGTGCGCATACGACCCCCGTATCGATGCAGCAGAATATCGACCGGAACGCTAGCAGCCGTCGGCCCGCGCCGTGGTCAGCCGATCGGTCGCCCCGCCGACCCCGCCGGGCGGTGGCGGGCACGCGGAGAAATCACCTCGCGCGGAAACCGCTGCGGGCCCTAGATTGCGCCGGGTGAGCGCTGAGACCCCGTACCCCGGCTGGACCGACCCCGACCTGCGGCAGGCGGCCCTCGGCTGGGTGACCGATCAGCTCGGCCGGCGGGGCCGGCGCGTCACCGGCCCGGTCGAGCCGCGACAGCGTCCCTGGTCGCTGGTCTGGCGGGTGCCGACCGACGCGGGGGACGTCTGGTTCAAGGCCAACAACCCGGGCACCCGGCACGAGGCGGCGCTCCTGGCCGCACTGGCCCGGCTCGCCCCCGGCCGGGTGCTCGACCCGATCGCGGTCGACGCCGGCCGGGGCTGGTCGCTGCTGCCCGACGGGGGCGAGTCGCTGCGCGACGTGCTGGGGCGGGACCGCGACCCGGCCCGCTGGGAACGGGTCCTGCCGGAGTACGCCGACCTCCAGCTCACCATGACCCCGTACGCCGACGAGCTGCTCGCCCTCGGGGTGCCCGACCACCGGCCCGAGGCGCTGCCGCGGCTGTTCGAGGCGCTGCTGGACGACGAGGAGTCGCTGCTGCTCGGCGCGGAGGACGGACTCGCCCCGCAGGCGCACGACCGGCTGCGCGCCCAGCGCGCCACGTACGCCGAGCGGTGCCGGCGGCTCGCCGAGATCGGCGTCCCCGCCACCGTCCAGCACGACGACCTGCACGACGGCAACGTCTTCGTCGCCGCCGCCGGCGGCCACCGCTTCTTCGACTGGGGGGACGCCTCGGTCGCCCACCCCTTCGGGACCCTGCTGGTGACGCTCCGCTCGGTCGCCCACACCTTCGCGCTGCCGGTCGGTGACCCGACGCTGACCCGGCTGCGGGACGCGTACCTGGAAGCCTGGACCGACCGGTACGACCGGGCCACCCTGCGGGAGGCCGTCGACCTGGCGCTGCCCGTGACCACGGTGAGCCGGGCGCTGTCCTGGCGGCGGGCCCTCGACACGCCCGATCCGGCCCGCGCCGGGTACGTCGCCGCCGTCCCCGGCTGGCTGGAGGAGCTTCTCGCACCGCCTCCGGTGATCCCCGACGCATCGCCCACCGTGGAGCCGCCGCGGGCCGCCGGGTAGCGACCGACGCCGGGGTGGCGACCGTCGCACACCCGGTGCGACGAACGCCCGTGGAACTTCCAAAATGTGGCAGTGACCCACATCACGCCTGGTGACGGCTCGTTTACCAGGGCATGGACGTGTTCTCGCGAACGTTCCTCCCGGCCGCCGCCGAGACCGGACTGGCGGTCCAGACGGTGAGCCGGCACATGCCGGTCTTCCGGCAGTGCGTCGGCTCCGGCGACGCGACCATCCTGGTCACCCGGTGCAGCCGACCCGACCACCCGGTGGGGGGCGAGTACCTCCTCCTGCTCACCCACCGCCGGATGGTGGTCACCCAGCAGACCCGGGTGCTGCACCGGCTCCGTCTGCACCTCAACGCCGAGCTGCGCGAACTCAGCAACGTCACCTGGAGCCCCGACCCGCGGGCCCAGACCGTCGAGCTGTCGGCCACCGCGATCGACGGGGCCCGCGAACGGTTCGTCATCCGTACCCAGCACCCGAAGCAGGTGTGGCAGCTCGACACGCTGCTCCACCACGCGTTCCGCACCCGGCTGCGCACGCCCCGGGAGCGGGTCGTCGCCACCATCGGTGAGCCACCGGCCGTCGCGCCGGGCGCCACACTGCGCCCCGTACCGGCCCGCTGACCTCATCCTTACCTGACCCGAACACGACCGCGCATCCGTGGTGACCGTCGGTCGGTCATCATGGCCCGGTGACCGTCGACGCTCCGCAGCGCGGGCTCGTCCTCGTGGTGGAGGACGAGCCGGCGATCGCCGACCTGGTCCGGCTCTACCTGAGCCGGGAGGGCTTCGGCGTACACCTGGAACGGGACGGCGACGCCGGCCTGGCCGCCGCCCGCCGGCTGCGCCCGGTCGCCTGCGTACTGGACATCACCCTGCCCGGGCTGGCCGGCACCGAGATCTGCCGGCGGTTGCGGGAGGCGGGTGACTGGACCCCGGTCATCTTCCTCACCGCCCGCGACGACGAGGTCGACCGGATCGTCGGACTGGAGCTGGGCGCCGACGACTACGTCACCAAGCCGTTCAGCCCCCGCGAGCTGGTGGCCCGGGTCCGCGCCGTGCTGCGCCGCACCGCCGGTGCGCCGGAGGGGGCGCAACGACCCCGGGTGGTCGGTCCCGTCACCCTCGACCCGGCCCGCCGCACCGTCACCGCGGCCGGCACGCCCGTCCAGCTCACCTCCACCGAGTTCGACCTGCTGGCGCACCTGATGGCCCGGCCCGGCCGGGTCTTCACCCGGGAGGAGCTGCTCGCCGGCGTCTGGGGGTACGCCGCCCACGCCGGCACCCGCACCGTCGACGTGCACGTCGCGCAGGTCCGGGCGAAGCTCGGCCCGGCCAGCGTCATCCGCACCCACCGTGGCGTCGGGTACGCCGCCGATGGCTGACCCCGGCCCGCCGCAGCCGCACGAGCCCACCGTCGCGCTGCCGGTGATCGGGCCCGGCCCGGCGCCGACCGCCCCGCGCCACCGGTTCGGCCGCACGCTGACCGCCCGCGCGGTGCTGGTCACCTGCGCGGTCGCGCTGGTCTCCGTCCTGGTCACCGCGCTGGTCGCGGTCCCCCTCGCGGTGCGCGGCGTGGAGCGACGCGACCAGGACGCGCTGGCCGCCCAGGCCCGGCTCGCCGCGGACGTGCTGCGGGTCCGCCCCAGCCGGCAGCGCGACGCCGCCGGTGACCGGCTCATCCGCCAGCTGCGCCAACAGCGGATCGAGGTGTACGTCGTCCGCGGCGGCACGGTGGACCGGCCCGGGCTGCCCCGGCAGGTGGTGAACCGGATCTCCGCCGGCAGGGAGGTCTCCGGCCGGCGGCTCGTCAACGGGGAGCGGGCCCTGGTGGAGGGACGGCCGCTGCCCGGCGGGGACGGCGTGGTGCTGACCCGGGCCGCCACCGAAGGCCCCTGGCGTCAGGTGCTGCGCAGCCTCTGGCTGCCCCTGCTGGCCGGGCTCGCCGCCGGGGTGGTGGCCGGGCTGCTGCTCGCCCGGCGGCTGGCCCGCCCGATCCGCGTCGCGGCGACCGCCGCCGCCCGGCTGCGCGCCGGCGACCGCGCGGTACGGGTACCGGTGGAGCCGCCCGACGAGGTGGCCGACCTGGCGTACGCGCTGAACGGGCTGGCCGCCGCGCTGGCCACCAGCGAGGGGCGGCAGCGGGAGTTCCTGCTCTCCGTCTCGCACGAGCTGCGCACCCCGTTGACCGCGATCCGGGGCTGGGCCGAGGCGCTCGCCGACGGGGTGATCGGCGGGGACGAGACGCCGGGCACCGGCCGCACCATGCTCGCCGAGGCCGAACACCTGGACCGGCTGGTCAGCGACCTGCTGGCGTTGGCCCGGCTGGAGGCGGCGGACTTCCCGCTGGAGCCCGTGCCGGTCGACCTGACCCGACTCGCCGCCGACGCGGCGCGCACCTGGTCCGACCGGTGCGCGGCGGTCGGGGTGCCGTTCCGCGCCGAGTTGCCCGACGCGCCGGTGCCGGCGTACACCGATCCGGGGCGGATCCGGCAGGTGGTGGACGGGCTGCTGGAGAACGCGCTGCGGGTCGTACCGCCGGGTGCGCCGGTGGTGCTCGCGGTCCGGCCCGCCGGAGCCGGCCCGGCGGCCGGCGGGGTGGTGGAGGTCCGGGACGGCGGGCCCGGCTTCACCGACGACGACCTGGCGGTGGCCTTCGAACGCGGCGCGCTGCACCAGCGCTACCGGGGGGTGCGCAAGGTGGGCAGCGGGCTGGGGCTGGCGCTCGCCGCCGGCCTGGTCCGCCGGCTCGGCGGACGGATCACCGCCGGGCACGCCGCCGAGGGTGGGGCGGCGTTCACCGTCGTGCTGCCCCCGGATCCTTACCCGACCCGAACATCGACCTGACCTTCCGCCCATCCCGCCGGGCGACGCTGGGTACACCACGGACGAGAGGAAGACCAATGGCACGTCAGGGAACTGTCATCGCCACCACGTCGCTGCTCGCGGCGCTCGCGCTGGGCGTCGCCGGCTGCGGGCCCGCCGACCGGTCGCCGGGCGCGGCGAAGGAGGCGGCCGTCGAGGTGGCCGCGGCGCTGGGCGCGGAGGGACAGGCGCTCACCGCCATGGGCTTCGAGGCCGGGGAGCTGGACCTGGCCGCCGCGCCCGCGCCGTCGTCCGCCGCACCGGAGGCGTCCACCGGCCCGCGGGACAGGGCGGGCGAGCGCGGCGACGAGTGGCGCAAGCGGCGGCAGGCCCGGGTGCTGCTCCGGCAGAACACCCTGCACGGCGAGGTGGTGGTGAAGACCCGGGACGGCGGCACGAAGACCGTGGTCGTGCAGCGCGGCGAGGTCACCGCTATCGACGGCGACTCGGTCACCGTGAAGTCCGCCGACGGTTTCACCCTCACCTGGACCTTCGGCGACAAGCTCCGGGTGGTGGAGCGGCGCACCACGATCGCCTCCAGGGACATCGAGGTCGGTACGACGGTCGGCGTCGCCGGTGCCCGGGACGGCGAAGCCAGCGTCGCCCGGCTGATCGTGGTCCCCGCGAAGCAGAAGTGAGGCGGCGGGAGCGGCCGTCCCGTGAGGGACGGCCGCTCGTCGTCGGTCAGTAGACGCGGGAGCCGATGAAGTCGTCGTGGCCGTACCCGACCGGGTTCGCGAACGACCGGGACTCGAACGACCACTGCTGGCGGGTGCTGGTGGAGCAGTTCGCCAGCCGCAGCCGCGGGGTGCCGAACCACGGGTTGTCGAACGCCACGCAGAGGTTCGTCGCGCCGGCCGGCTTGAGCTGGTTGCCGGCCAAGACGAACTGCTGGGCGGCGCTGCCGTTGCAGTCGTAGACGTTGACCGCGGTACCGGCAGTCAACGATCCGCCCGCGACGTCGAGGCAGCGGTCGTGGGAGAGCTCCGAGTGCAGCGACCGGCGGGTCGGGTCGTACCAGAAGCCCTGGTTGCGACCGCCGTGACAGCCGTACGACTGTTGGGCGGTGCCGTTGCGTGAGTCGTAGCCCTTGCCGTCCACGCAGGTGCCGGTGGCGGCGTTGCGGAGCTGCTTGAACTCGAACAGCCCGCCGTAGAGCACCCCGCTGCCGGTGCTGGCCGGGTCGACGCAGGTGGCCCGCGCCTGGCCGGAGTTCCAGAACTGGGTGATGCACTGGGCGAACATGCCGTGCCCCCGGGCGTTGGGGTGGAACGACTGCCGTGCCGCGTTCTCGTCCCAGATGCCCACCTCGATGTAGAGGCCGCGCACCGAGGTGTTGTCGGTGCACACCTCGTGGCCGTGGAAGAGCCGGCTGGCGTCCAGGTAGCGGGTGCCGGTCTCGGTCGCCGCGGCCCGCAGCGCCGACTCGAAGAGCGGCACCGCCTTGTTCCGGGCGAACGCCGCGTCGGCCAGGTAGAGCAGGCAGCCGCCGCTGTACCAGCCGGGGAAGTTCGGGTTGTCCTCCACGTCCGGGCTGCCCGGGCTCGGGTACGACATGAGCACCAGCTCGTAGTCGGCGCTCCGGTAGCCGGCCCCGGTCATGGTCTGCCGGATCGAGGTGAGCGCCTCGGTGACCGCGCGGCGACTGCCGTCGGTGCGGATGGTCCACTGGTCGGTGTAGGTCGGGTAGCAGGGGCCCTGGAAGAAGACCCGGCGGATGGTGCAGTCGGTGGCGACCGGTCCGAACTGGATCGTGCCGTCGCCGTTGGCGCCGACCACCACCCAGATCAGCTTGACGTGCGTGTTGCGGGCCTTGATCGCCAGGTGGTCGCCCTGGTTGAGCTCGTTGTGCTGGGTGGGTCCGCCGGCGATCAGGTTCCACGGGGTGGCCCCGGAGCAGGCGAGGTTGTACTGGGTGTCCGACGGGATGCCGGTGCGGAACACCGCCTGGTCGTACGAGCGGTCGCACCAGTTGCCGGGCTGGTGGGTGCCGGGGACGTAGTTGCCCACCCCCTCACCGGAGATCTCGCTGTCGCCCATGGTCACCAGGGCGGTACGCCGCTGCTCCAGCGGCCGGATCTCCGGCGAGCCGTAGAGCGCGGTGGCCTCGGCGGCCCGGACGGCTTCGAGGTGGGACGGGAGCGGCTGGACGGTCGGACGGTCGTCGGCGGTGGCCGGGGACGCCGGGCCGAGGAGCATCGGCAGGACGAGGGCGGCGGCGGAGACGACGGCCAGGGTGTGCCGTCGGACCGCCGGTGCGCGCCTGGTGGGGGTGCCAAGCATCGACGCACTCCTTTCCGATTCGATCGCGGGACGTCGATCGAGTTACCGGAAGGTAACGCGTGGCAACGAGGTATGTGAATGTCTCTCGGAAAGGTTTCCGCCATCTGCGCGCCGGACCCCGGCTCCGAGCGCCGGCGGCGGGTGGGTCAGGAGGTCGGGGGGAGGGCGTAGCCGACGTAGCCGCGGTATTCCAGGCGCCAACCCGTCGGCACCAGCTTCAGGCAGGCGGCGCGCGGTCCGGTGCAGACGATCGCGTCGACCGAGGCCGGATCGGCGGGCGGCCGGTCGGGCAGCACCGACTGCAACGCCACCAGCTCCGGCGACCGGCCGTCGGCGTCGCGCAGCAGCAGCCACCAGGGGTACTCCCAGTTGTCGTTCTGCTGCGCCAGGCCGATCCGGCGGGCATCGCTGGCCCGTACCGCCTCGGCCGCCCAGCGGAACTCCTCCGCCCACTGCGGGCGACGCAGGAAGCGGGTGTCCCACTCCGCGGTGGTGAAGACCGACCCGGCGCCGACCAGCCGGCGCGGGAAGCCGTACGACAGGGCCAGCACGCCGGAGAGCGCGGCGGTGGCCAGCACCGCCACCGCCAGCCCGGCCGCCACCGGTCGCCGGCCCGGGGCGGACCGGCGCCGGAACAGCGCGTCCAGCCAGAGACCGGCCAGCGGTACGGCCAGCACCAGCGCGTAGAGCAGCAGCCGGTTGCCCCACGGCTGCCACTTGATCATCGCGGTGTGCAGCCCGACGGCCACCACCATCGTCGCCGCGTACGCCCGCAGCGGCCCCGGACCCCCGGGGCTGATCCGGGCCGGGCGGGCCAGCGCGAACACCGCCCCGAGCAGCGCCAGCGACCCGGCGAGGGGAAACGCCACCCGGTCCTCGTCCGGATACCAGGCCGGCACCGGGAAGACCTCGCGGCCGAACGTGATCGCCCGGTCCTGCGGGTCGACGCCGACCGCCCGGGAGCCGTCCATGATCGCCTCTGCGGTGCCGGCGCGCAGCGGCGGCAGCGGCGTGTCGAACGCGGTGTGCCCGATCCGCAGCGCGTTGACCAGGATGGACAACGGGTCGTGCCGTTCCATCGGGATGGACTCGCGCAGTCGGGGCGGGCCGAGCGGGTGGCCGAACTCGGCGGTCACCCGGGCCAGGAACGGACCCACCACCAGCGCCGCGACCAGCAGCACCAGCAGCGAGCCGGCGACCGTGCGGAGCACCCCGCCCGCCGGTCGGGGGGACCGCCGGGCACCGGGTACGCGGTCGTCGGCAGGCCCGCCGTCGGTCGGGGCCGGCCGGAACGCCAGCCGGAGCTGCGCGACGCCCCAGAGCACCAGCATCGGTCCGACCGCGATCAGCCCGCTGGTCTTGGTCAGCGCGGTGAGCCCGGTGGCCGCGCCGAGCGCCAGCACGGCGCCGAGGCCGGCGCGGTGGCGCAGCCCGTCCAGGGCCAGGGTGGCGGCGCAGCCCGCCCAGGCGGCGGCCACCAGGTCGGTCTGGGTGCTGGTCGCCTGGAGCGCCACCATCGGCGTGGTGGCGACCAGGAACGCGGTGAGCAGCTGGGCCCGCCGCCCGCCGCCGAGCTGGGCGGTGATCCGGGTGGCGACCAGCAGGCAGCCGATCCCCGCCGCCCACTGCACCAGGTTGTGCAGCGCGTCCCCGCCGGTGAACAGGCGCAGGTGCAGGAGCAGGTACTCCGCGCCGGGCGGGATGGTCACCTGGCGGTGGATGGCGGTCGGCCAGAACTCCAGGCTGTGCTGGGCGACCCAGTGCTCCACCTTGGGCAGGTGGTAGGTCTGCGAGTCGAAGTTGTTGGGCTCGGCGAGGAGCGCCACGAGCAGCTCCACCAGCACCACCCCGAGCACGCTGCCGGCGAGCAGCCGCTCGCCCCGGCCCGCCGTACGCCGGAAGTCGGCCAGCCGGGCGGTCCAGCCGGCCAGCGCCGACGCGACGCCGCCGCGCGCGGAGGTCGGGACCGCCGCTCCGGCGGCGTCGGGGTCCGGCAGGGACGCCGGGACCGGGCCGGTGTGGCCGGACGGGTCGGCGGTGGCCGCGCCCGCGCCCACCAGCGCCTCCCGGCGGGCGGTGGGGACGGTCGCGCCCCGGTGGACGGCCGCCCGGCCGGGCCGCAGCCGGGCGCCGGCCGCGACGGCGACCAGGAAGAGCAGCCACGCCGCGGCGAGGGCCGGCAGGGTCAGCGCGCGTGCCGCGCCGAGCACCTCCACGGCCAGTACGGCGAAGACGCCGGTGGTCAGCGCGGCCCGGACCACGGCCAACCGCAGCGGCGCGATCCGGTCGCGGCGCGGACGGAGAACCCGGGTGAGTACGACGAGCGCGGCGACCGGCGCCGCCACGAGCATCCAGCCGGCTGCCGACATGGGCGGAAGTAAACACCATGTTCCTGACGCCCGGGCGCCCGCCGGGCCCCGTGGCGGACTCCGCGCTGCTCAGCAGCCAGGCTAGGCTAGGGGCGACTTGCTGTCGCCACCGTGGAGATTCCCGTGAAGCTCTCGATCCTCATGCCGGTCTACAACGAGGAAGAACGCATCGCGGATGCCCTCAAGCAGGCACTGGCCGTCGACTATCCGTGCGAGATCGAGCTGGTCGTGGTCGACGACGGCAGCCGGGACGGCACCGGGGAGATCCTCGGGCGCGCGGACGACGCCCGGCTGCGGGTGATCACCCACCAGCGCAACGCCGGCAAGGGCGCCGCGATCAAGACGGCGGTCGACAGCGCCGACGGCGAGTACATGGTCATCCTCGACGCCGACCTGGAGTACGACCCGCAGGACATCCCGCGCCTGCTCGACCCGGTGCTCGACGGCCGGGCCACGGTGGTCTACGGCAACCGGACCTTCGGCAGCCACAGCGCCTACAGCTTCTGGTACGTGATGGGCAACAAGGGCGTCACGATGGCGGCGAACGTGCTGTTCAACTCCTACATCGGCGACCTGGAGACCTGCTTCAAGCTGATGCCGGTCGAGCTCTACCGCTCCCTCGACATCCGCTCCCGGGGCTTCGGCATGGAGGCCGAGGTCACCGGCAAGCTGCTGCGCCAGCGGATCCGCCCGTACGAGGTGCCGATCAGCTACCGGGCGCGCGGCCGCGAGGAGGGCAAGAAGATCACCTGGAAGGACGGCGTCGAGGCGCTCTGGATCCTCGGCCGCGAGCGCACCCGCCGCCGCCCCCTCGGCTCGGCCCGGCGCTGACGGCGGTGGCGGTGGTGGTAGCCACCCGGCTAGCCTGAAGTTGAAGTTCACTTCAACTCAAGGTGACCGTGATGCAAGAGGCTCTCACCATCGGGCAGCTCTCCGCCCGCAGCGGCGTGGCCCAGTCGGCGCTGCGCTACTACGAACGGCTCGGCCTCATCCGCGCCGAGCGCACCGGCGGCAACCAGCGCCGCTACGCCCGCACCGAGCTGCGCCGGGTGGCCTTCATCCGGATCTCCCAGCAGGTCGGCATCTCGCTCGACGAGATCCGCGAGGCGCTGGACTCGCTGCCCGCCTCGCGTACCCCCACCCCGGACGACTGGGCCGCCCTCTCCCGCACCTGGCGGGAGCGGCTGGACGAGAAGATCCGACTGCTCGGCAAGCTCCGCGACGACCTGGACGGCTGCATCGGCTGCGGCTGCCTCTCGTTGCAGCGCTGCCACCTCAACAACCCGGGCGACTCGCTCTCCGGGGAGGGGCCCGGTGCCCGGCTGGTGCTGCCCCGGCCCGCGCAGCCGGACGGCCACGTCACGACCTCGTGAGCAGCACCTTGCCCAGGTGGTCGTTCGACTCGACCAGCCGGTGCGCCTCGGCCGCCGCCGTCATCGGCACCCGCCGGTCCACCACCGGCCGGATCGCGCCCGACTCCACCAGCGGCCAGACCTGCTCCCGGACGCCCCGCACGATCGCCGCCTTGTCCTCCAGCGGGCGGGACCGCAGCGCGGTGGCCGCCACCGTGGCCCGCTTGGCCAGCAGCGCGCCCAGGTCCAACTCGCCCTTTCGCCCGCCCTGCATGCCGATCACCACCAGCCGACCGCCTTCGGCCAGCGCCGCCACGTTCCGGCCCAGGTAGGAGGCGCCCATGATGTCGAGGATGACGTTCGCGCCCCGGCCGTCGGTGACCCGACGGACCTCCTCGACGAAGTCCTGCTCGCGGTAGTCGACGGTGTGCGCCGCTCCCAGCTCGCGCAGCCGCTCGTGCTTGGCCGACCGGGCGGTCGCCACCACCGTCGCGCCGAGCGCCGCCCCGAACTGGATGGCGAAGGTGCCGATCCCGCTGCCACCACCGTGCACCAGCAGCGTCTCGCCGGCGGCCAGCCGGGCCTGCCGGGTGACGTTCGACCAGACCGTGCAGGCCACCTCCGGCAGCGCCGCGGCGTCGACCAGGTCCACGCCGGCCGGCACCGGCAACAGCTGCCCGGCGGGCACCGCCACCCGCTCGGCGTACCCGCCGCCGGCGAGCAGCGCGCAGACCTGCTGGCCGACCTCCCACCCGGTCACGTCGGAGCCGATCGCGGCGATCACCCCCGAGCACTCCAGACCCGGGTACGCGGGCGCGCCCGGCGGCGGCGGGTAGTGCCCCTGCCGCTGCAGCAGGTCGGCCCGGTTCACCGCGCTGGCCCGCACGTCGACGAGCACCTCGCCCGGGCCGGGCTCGGGGTCGGGCACCTCGGCCCAGACGAGTGCCTCGGGTCCACCGGGTTTCGGGATCGTGATCGCGCGCATGGCCCAGTCTTACCCGATCCGCCCCTTCGACCACGCCGGGGCGCGGATTTCGTCCACGTGCCTGCCGCCGGGCCACAGTGGACGGCTGAGTGAGGCCTGGCCTGGTGTCGGGGTAACCCACGTCGAGCCGGCGCGGTCGCCGGGCCGGGGAGGTCTGCTCGCCCGCGGCGCGCCCGTGGCAGACTAGGCAGCGGTCGCGCACCTGCGGGTGGCGGTCCGGGAGGGTTCGCCTAGTGGCCGATGGCGCTGGTCTTGAAAACCGGTAAGGCAGCGATGTCTTCGTGGGTTCGAATCCCACACCCTCCGCTCCGGTCCGGACGCCCGTCACGTGGCGTCGAGCCAGGTCACACCCTCAGCCGGAGGCAGCGCCCCGGTCGTCAACACGGCGTCCAGTGCGGTGGCGAGCCGCCCCAGCCCGTTGCGGGTTCGGGGAAACCGGCGGGCCGAAACGAGAATGATCCCGGCGTGCGACGCCAGCGGTGCCAGCCGGGCGAAGTCGCGGACGTTCTCGGTGACGACACAGCGCTCGTGGCGGGTGGCCCAGGCCAGGACGTCTTCGTCCGAGCGGGACGACAGACCCACCTCGACGTCGAGTGCCGCCAGGACGTCGTGTCCCAGCTTGCGAAGTTCCCTGGCCAGTGCCGGCGGATACATCTCGTCGAGCAGCAGGCCGGTCATGCGCTTCGGCGCTTCAGCAGCCCCTGTTCGGCCCGCCAGAGGCGTTCCTCCCGCTCGGCCGCCTCGTGGTTGGCCCGGATCAGCTGGTCGATCTCGGCGGAGTAGGTGGCGTAGTAGCGCAGGGCCGTGGCGATCTGCTCCCGGCCGAGCCCGGTGACCTCCATCAACTCGGCCGCCAGTTCCTCGCCCTCCAGGTCCGGGGATTCGCCCTGTACCGCGTGGAGGGCGCCGACCACCTCCCAGACGTCGGGCCCGCCGTTGAGGGCGGCTCGCCGACCGGCGGGCCCGGACCGGAAGATCACTCCCGGGTGCTCGTAGGTGCGCAGCGACTCGTCGACGAACATGTTCGCCACCGACGAGGAGGAGGAGCCGGGGTGTTCGCGGACGTACCGGTCCAGGCGGGCCAGGACCGTGTCGTCGAAGCGTACCGAGCGGGGACTACCCATGACTACAGTGTAGTCGTTTGGAGAGAGTGGGCAGGACCCGGATACGGGGCGTTTCCGGTTCGACGGGCCGCCTCGGCGGGGTAAGAAGGGACGACAACGCCGTACCGGAAGGACCCCCGATGACCCTGGAACGACCGATCGCCCCGGACCCGTACGAGCTGCTGCCGACCGTTCCGTCGTTCAACCTGACCAGTGACGACGTGTACAACGGCGAGCCGATGGACGCGCGGTACGCGCACGGCGGCGAGAACGTCTCCCCGCACCTGGCCTGGTCGGACTTCCCGGCCGGGACGAAGAGCTTCGTGGTGACCTGCTTCGACCCGGACGCCCCCACCGGGAGCGGCTTCTGGCACTGGGTGCTGGTCGACCTGCCGCCGTCGGTGACCGAGCTGCCGACCGGGGTGCGGGAGGTCGACCTCGGCGGCGCGTTCAGCGTCCGCAACGACTACGGCGACACCGGGTACGGCGGCGCCGCCCCGCCCCCCGGTGACCGCCCGCACCGCTACGTCTTCGCCGTGCACGCCCTGGACGTGGAGCGCCTCGGCGTCGACCGGAGCGCCACCCCGGCCTATGTCGGCTTCAACCTCGCCTTCCACACCCTGGCCCGGGCGGTCATCCGCCCGACGTACCAGATCAAGGAGTGACGCCGCGCCGTGCGGAAGCAGACCGGGCCCCCGCCGTCGGCGGGGGCCCGGTCTCAGTCGGCGTGGGTCAGGCGGGGACGCGGGCCACCGCGAAGACGGACTGGCCGAACGGGGGACGGATCCGCTGCTCGGCGGCCTTGGTGGCCGGGAGCACCAGGGTGTCGTAGACCTTGACCATGGGGCCCTCCTTCGGCATCAGCCGGAAGACCTTGGTCGCCATGAAGTAGCCGATGAGGCCCAGCGCGTTGGCGTAGTGCATGGTCTCGACGTGCAGGCCGGCCTCGGTCATCGCCGCGCCCAGCGTCTTCTTCGTGTAGCGGCGGACGTGTCCGGTGGCGATGTCCGCCGGGCTCATGGCGAACTGGAACGCCGGCACGATGATGATCACCTTGCCGCCCGGGCGGACCAGGTCGCGCATGCTGCGCAGCGCCCCCACGTGGTCCTCGATGTGCTCCAGCACGTTGTAGGAGACCGCCGCGCTGTAGTCGCCGCGCTCCGGGTGCGGCAGCAGCATCTGGCGTACCTCGATGCCGGGCTGGTCGGCGAGGCGCTCCTTGAGCGACACCAGCCGGTCCGGATCGGCCTCGGTCGCGGTGAACCGGGGGACGTGCGCCGACCACTCGAGCGCGTAGTCGCCGAGCCCGCTGCCGATCTCGATGGGGTTGTCACCGAGGTGGGGAACCGCCAGTTCGACGAACCATCTGCGATGGTTGACCGCGGTCGCCAGGCCCTCCAGTACCTCGGACTGGACGCGCTGATCCCCAGTGATTTCTGCCATGCGTCGATTCCTCACGATATGACTCGACCTGCGCCTGACCGACAGAGTGAACCATCCGCTTCAGCGGCGGAGGAATCGGGGCACCGTGGTGGCCGAAATGCGGTCGGGGGTGGGCACGTGATCGGCGGTCGGCGAACCCGGCACATAGTACGCCAGTCCCCCGAAACATGTCACGTCAGCTCGATGCCGTGACTACGCTCGAATTGCCATGACTACTCCCGAACCGGGCCCCGCGGGCGCGCGTCCCGGGGTCGGGAACGCCGAGCCCGGCGAACCACTGCGGGAGGGGCGGTGGCGGGACGCGGCCGCCGTGCTCAGCTACGTCCTGCTGGCCTTCTGGGTGACCGTGCGCCTCTGGTCGCGCCCCGGCGGCGCGCTCCGGGACAACCGGACCGACCAGTGGCAGTTCGAGTGGATGATGGCGCACGGCGCGCGCGTGGTGACCGAATTTGCCTATCCGTTCGCGTCGGACCGGATGAACGTGCCGGACGGCGTGAACCTGATGGCCAACACGTCCGTATTGTCCATTTCATTACCAATGACGCCCGTCACCGTCCTGTTCGGCCCGCACTGGTCCTTCCTGATCTTCCTCACCGCCGGGCTGGCCGCCACCGGGACCGCCTGGTACTTCCTCCTCTCCCGGGTGGTCACCCGCTCCCGGGGGCCGGCCTGGCTGGGCGCGGCGTTCTGCGCGTTCGCCCCGGCGATGGTGTCGCACGCCAACGGGCACCCGAACATCGTGTCGCAGTTCGTCGTACCGCTGATCGTCTGGCGCACCCTGCGGCTGGCCGAGCCGGGCCGCTGGCTCCGCAACGGCGTGCTGCTCGGCCTGCTCATCGTCTGGCAGGCCTTCATCAACCTGGAAATCCTGCTGATGACCGCGATCGGCCTCGCCGCGGTGGTCGGCGCGCTGGCCCTGCGCCGGCCCTCCCGGCGCCGGGACGCCAGGCCCTTCCTCGCCGGGCTGGGTGTCGCCGCCCTGCTCGCCGCCGCGCTGCTGGCCTACCCGCTCCACGTCCAGCTCTTCGGGCCCGGCTCCTACCACGGGCTCTCCCGGCTGATCCGGGGCTACCGCACCGACCTGGCCGCCTTCGTCGGGTACTCCCGGGAGTCGCTCGCCGGCGACGCCCGGTCCGCCGCCCCGCTGGCGAAGAACGCCACCGAGGAGAACGCCTTCTTCGGGTGGCCGCTGGTCGTACTCGTGGTCGCGCTGGTGTGGTGGCTGCGACGCAGCGCGGTGGTGCTCGGCCTGGCCGCCCTCGGCCTGCTCTTCGCGGTGCTCTCCCTCGGCCGGGAGGTGCAGCTCAACGGCCGGGAGACCGGTGTGCCCGCGCCGTGGGCGGCGCTGGAGGGCCTGCCGCTGCTGCACTCGGTGGTGCCCACCCGCTGGTCCCTGGCGCTCGGCCCGATCATCGGGGTGCTCCTCGCCCTCGGCGCCGAGCAGGCCCGGCGGCTGGCGGTGCGCCATCCGGCCGACCGGTCCCAGATCCGGTTCGTCGGGGTCACCGTCCTGCTGATGGCCCTGCTGCCACTGCTGCCCACCCCGCTGCCCACCACCCGCCCCGACCCCACCCCGGCCTTCGTCACCTCCGGTGCCTGGCGCCCGTACGTCGCCGGTGGGCGCAGTGTCGTCACCCTGCCGCTGCCGGACAACACCTACCCCGACCCGCTGCGCTGGAGCGCCCGGACCCGACTGGAGATGCCGCTGGCCCGCGGTTACTTCCTCTATCCGGACACCCGGCCGCAGGCGCCGGAGCCGGAGGTCGCACTCTTCGGCGCCCCGTTCCGCCGGACCAGCACCCTCGTCGGCCGGATCGCCAGGACGGGCGCCGTCCCGCCGATCACCCCGCAGGACCGGGCCGCCGCCGTGGACGACCTGCGGTACTGGCGGGCCGGCGTGGTGGTCCTCGGGCCGCACCGCCACGCCGGGGCGCTGGGCACGGCGATGACCGAGCTGACCGGGATCAGGCCGACGTGGGCCGGCGGGGTGTGGCTCTGGGACGTCCGGCCGCTGACGGACTGAGGACGGACGAGCCTCAGGAGGAGCGGACGCAGCAGCCCTGGCAGATCTTCGGCCGGGGCAGCGTGAAGGCCAGGCAGCAGGTGCGGCGCTGGACGGTCGGCTCGCCCGCCGCGTTCGGCACGATCTCGACCAGGTCGGCCAGGTCGAGCGCGTCGAGCAGGGTGGCGATGCTGCGCACCGAGGAGCCGGGCAGCACGTCCGTCGCGCGCAGGATGCCGTTCGCGATGCCGGAGGCCACCGAGCCGAGCAGCGTACGGGCGCCGACCCGGACCTCCGCCTGGATGGCGGCGATCATCGGAGCGAGGTGCGCGTCCAGCAGCGAGGCGCGCAGCACCCGGAGCAGCTCCGCCTCGTCGGCGACCACCCGCACCTCGGGCAGGCCGGAGAGCGCCAGCGGGTCGCCGGGGAGGACCGCCACGGCCGTCGAGCGGCGCAGTCCCATGGTGAGCAGTTGGTGGTGGTCCTCGAAGTGGATCAGGACGTCGGCGGGGTCGAGCAGCGGCACCCGACGGGCGGACGCCCAGCCGAGCACCACCGGCAGCGCCGTCCAGTAGCTGTAGGACTTCCAGGCCAGCGCGGCGCAGGCGTGCGGGGTGCCGCCCCAGCGCCGGGCCGCCGCGCGCAGGAAGTCGGGGAGCCGGGTGCCGTCGACGAGCGTGCTCGCCGGGCTCCAGCCGGCCTCGTCGGTGACCACCAGGCCCGGCGCGAGGCCGGGCAGGTCGAGGGTGCCGAACATGGCCCGCAGGGTGTCGGTGACCGGGGCGAGCGGAAGGGCGAGGTCCCGCCTCGGCATCACCGCTGTCACCTGGTCATCCCCCTGTCCGAAGTACCGTCCGTTGAGCTAAGGCTAGCCTAACCACAGTCGTCGGCCCCAGGGAACCCTCGCCAGGGACGGGGCGGGAGGCTCGGATCACTCCGCCGTCGGCGATGGAGCGGCCCTGGCTCCGCGTACTACCCGGCCGATGGGAGCGGAAACGCGGGCGTGTCAAGCCATATGTCGGATTAGCGCCAGTTCGGCTGCGGCCGGACCGGTGGAACATGAAGACTTGTCGTCCCGGCCCTGAGGAAGCTGATGACGACCTCCCCCCTGGAGCGGGCCGCCGAGTCCTTCGCGGCGGAGCTCGCCCGGCACCGGACGGGGCGCGGGCTATCCAAGAAGCAACTCGCCACCATGATGGGCTTCGACCCGTCGTACGTCAGCCACGTCGAAGGGTGCCGGCACCGGCCCACCGAGGACTTCGCCCGCCGCGCCGAGGCCGTCCTCGACGCCGACGGCGCGATCTGGCAGCGCTTCCGGGAGTACGACCAGCTGCGCCAGGCCCGCGCCGCGCCGGCCCCCCGGGAACCCGCGCCCACCGGCCGGTGGCTGCCACCCGGCACCGGCCTGCTCGTCGAACGCGAGACGGCCACCCTGACCCTCACCGACCAGGGCTACCGCTGCGTGATCCGCCGGCAGCTGCACAACGCCGGCGCCGAACCCGTCACCCGCTACCTGGTCCGGGTGGCCGTCGACCGTTGGCCCGACGACCCGGGACGCTCCAACCGGCACCACCGGGAACACCCGCTCACCTTCGCCGAACTCGGCCTGCGGGTGTTCCTCGACGACGGCCGCAGCCGGGAACCCATGCACTGGCGGGTCCGGCACGACCGCGACGCGTACAAGGAGATCTGGCTGCTCTTCGAGAACGCCGACGGCCCCTTCCCGTTGCACCCCGGCGAGCGGGCCGAGATCGAGTACGCGTACCGGGTCGGCCGGGAGAAGTGGGGCCCCTGGTTCCAGCGGGCCGTCCGGCTGCCCACCCGCCACCTCGCCGTGCGGCTGGACCTGCCGGCCGCGCTCGACCCCCGGGTCTGGGGCGTCGAGACCTCCCTCTCCGCCGACGAGGGCCCCCTGCGCACCCCCGTCCGCCGGCACGACCGGGGCGACCGGGCGGTCTTCGACTGGGCCATCGACGAACCGCCGCTGAACACCCGCTACCGCCTCCAGTGGCGGTTCCGGGGCGAACCGGCCGAGGCGGAACGCGCCACGCCGACCGGGCGGGCCGCCGACCGGCTGCACGCCCTCGGCCTGCTGCCCCGCGACGCCGACCAGCCCCGCCGCCCGGCCCGCCCCCTCGACCTGCCCACCGACGAGCCGCGGGCCCGGGAGGTGGCGGAGAGGTTGACCGCCCTGCTGGCCCGGGTCGACGAGCTGCACCCGTTCAGCGCCGGCCTGGGGCTCGCCGCGCCGCAGCTCGGAGTCGACGCCGCGGTGGCGGTGATCCGCCCCGCCGACCGCGCCGCCGAGCCGGTCGTGCTGCTCAACCCCCGGGTGGTCGACGCCAGCCCGGACACCGACGAGCAGTACGAGGGCTGCCTCTCCTTCGCCGACCGTCGGGGGCTGGTGCCCCGGCCGCTGCGGATCGACGTCGAACACGCCCGCTTCGACGGCAGCCGGATCATCACCTCGTACTCGTACGGGATGGCCCGGCTGGTCGCGCATGAGATCGACCACCTGGAGGGGCGGCTCTGGACCGACCGGATGGCACCCGGCGTGCCGCTGGTCCCCGTCGAGGAGTACCCCACCGTCTGAGTCCCCCGGCCGGCGGAGAACGAAAGGAAGGGGGGACCGGGTCGCGTGCCCCAGGGGGCGGAGGCACGCGACCCGGTCACGGGGGGAGGAAAGTCGCTACAGGTTGCCGAAGGTGTCGTACCGGATCCGCGGGGCCGGGACCTCGTCCTCGGCCAACGCCCGCAGGGTCGCCCGGACCATCGGCGCCGAACCGGAGACGTAACAGTCGTGCGTCGTCCACGGCCCGTACCGGGTGATCACCTCGGAGATGTCCCCGTGCTCGCCGTCGAAGTCCGGGTCGTCGCTGCACGCCGCGGTCACCGACAGCCAGGGGTGCGCGGCGACCAGCTCCGCCAGACCGGCCAGGCCGTACAGGTCGTCGCGGTGCCGGGCGCCGTAGAAGACGTGCACCCAGCGGGTCCGGTTCCAGCCGGTCAGCTCCTCCACCAGCGCCTTGACCGGCGCCAGACCCACCCCACCGGCGACGCAGAGGATGTCCCGGGTCGACTCCCGGTCCAGCGTCATCGACCCCATCGGCGCGGCGATCCGGAGCAGGTCGCCCGGCTTCGTCCGCCGCACCAGCGCGCCGGAGAGCCAACCCGCCCCGGCGGGCGTACGGACGTGGAACTCCAGCACGTTGTCGTCGTTCGGAGCGTTCGCCACCGAGTACGTCCGCCAGACCCGGGGCAGGTGCCGGGGCGCCTCGACGCTGACGTACTGCCCGGCCCGCCAGGTGAGCGGATGCTGGAGGGCCCGCACGGTCAGCACCGCGGTGTCCGCGCCGTACCGCTCGTGGGTGAGCACCTCGGCGTGCCAGAACGGCGGGTCGTCGTCCGCCGCCGCCCCGGCCAGCATCTTCTCGCTGATCGCCGCGTACGCCTCCCGCCAGGCCTGGTCGTACTCCAGGTTCCAGCCGTCGCCGGCGGTGCTGCGCAGCGCATCCAGCAGCGCGACGCCCATCGTCTCGTAGTGGGCCGCGTCCACGTGGTACTTGCGGTGGTCCCGGCCCAGCGCGCCCAGGTACTCCCCGAAGCTCTCCGGGTCGTCCACCACCTGCGTCGCGGTGACGATCGCGTCCAGGAGCCGGTCGCGCTGACCGGACATCTCCGTCGGGAAGAGGTGCCGCAGGGCCGGGTCGAGGAGGAACGTCCGAGCGTAGAAGTGACCGATCAGCCGGTCCCGGTCCTCCTCGACCAGGGTCCAGCTCTCCTTCAACAGTCGCGCGATGTCGTCCACGGGGCGCTTCTCCTCCTGACGGCGGATCGGGCCCGCATAGAATGTCCACGGAGCGTGTGCACCGGTCGCACACAATGTGCGATCGCCTCACCTGGCCCGTCGACCGGTGCCGTCGGCCCCCGTCGTCGGGCAGAGTGGTGCGGTGACCGTTGAGGAGCTCACCCGCCCGGTGTCCCGCTGGGTCCTCGGCACCGAGACCGTGCTGGTCCTCGGCCTGTCGCTCGGCAAGTCGGCCGTCTACGCGATGGTGTCCATCGTCGCCGCGCTGAGCGCTGCCGGGCCGCTCTCCGCGCAGACCGCCGCCCTGAACCGGTCCGCCTCGCCCCGGCCCTGGCTGGACCTGACGTACCAGCTGCTCGGCATCGCCTTCGCGCTGCTGCCGGTGCTGCTCGCCGTACACCTGCTGGCGCGGGACCCCGGCGACCCGGCGCGGACGCTCGGGGTCGACCTCTCGCGGCCCGGCCCCGACCTGGCCCGGGGCGCCGGCCTGGCCGCGCTGATCGGCCTGCCCGGCCTGGCCCTGTTCTGGGCGGCGGCGCAGCTCGGCGTCAACGCCACCCTGGTCCCCGCCGCCCTACCGGACCTCTGGTGGGCGGTGCCGGTGCTCATCCTCGCCGCCGTGCAGAACGCGGTGCTGGAAGAGGTGATCGTGGTCGGCTACCTGGTCACCCGGCTGCGCCAGCTCCAGTGGCGGCTCGGCGCGATCGTCGCGACGAGCGCGCTGCTGCGCGGCTCCTACCACCTCTACCAGGGCTTCGGCGCGTTCCTCGGCAACGCCGTGATGGGGGTCGTGTTCAGCCTCTTCTACCTGCGCACCCGGCGGGTGATGCCGCTGATCGTCGCGCACACCCTGCTCGACGTGGTCGCCTTCGTCGGGTACGCGCTGCTGCCGGAGAAGTGGTTCACCTGGCTCTGACCACCGGCCCGCTCACCCGGTCCTGACCGGGCGGTAGACGGCCACCGCCCGGGCGGCCAGCCGCTCCGCCGCCGCCGCGTCACCGGCCGCCGCCGCCAACACCGCCGCCCCCGGCAGCAGCCGGGACGCCAGCCGCAGCGCCGCCCAACCACCGGCCTGCACGGCCAGCGGCGCCGCCAGCCGCCAGGCGGCCTCCGCCGCGCGCGCCCACGGCCGCTCCCCCGGACCGTCCGCCGCCCGCGCCGCCGCCAACGCGGACCGGGCGCTGTCCTCGTCCGGGTGCACCTGGGTCAGCACCAGCAGCTCCACCGCCCGCTCCGGGTCCAGCGGGTCCCGCCCGTACGCGGCGGCCACGTGCAGCACGAGGCCGGCCTGCGTCCACAGCACCGCCGCCAGCTCCGCCACCGGGGCGAAGAACCCGGCCAGCGCCGCGGCCGCGCCACCGACGCCGGCCCCGCGCACGAAGCGCCGGGTCGCCAGCCGCGCCAGGCCGTCCGGACCCGCTTCCGGGTACGTCCCACGCAGCCGCTGGGCCCAGTCGCGGGCGCCCGGCCCGATCCCCTCGACGGCCGCCAGCGCCAACAGCTCCGGCGCGAACCCGGGGTGGTTCAGCAGCCGTACCCGCAGCGCGGCCAGCCCCGGTGCCGCGCTGCGGCCGGCCAGCGCGTCCGGTCCGCTCGCGGCGGGACCCGGCGGGTCGGCCGGAGGCGAGGTCGGCGTAGCGGCCTGCTTGGCCGGGGCGGCCTTTCGCCGCGTCGCCTTCTTCGGTGACGCGGCCTGCGGCGGCGTGATCTCCGGCCCGCTCATCTCCTGCGGCCCGGCGTCGGGGTCGGTGTGCTGTCGGGCGGCGGTCCGCTTCGCCGGGGCGGCCTTCCGCCTCGCCGGCGCGGTCGTGCCGGCACCGGCCTGTTCCGCGCCCTCGGCACCCGCCCTGCTCGGCCCCGCCGGGGCCGGGTCGGCCGTGGCCGGCACCTGTGGTGCCGACGCGTCAGCTGGGGCGGAAGTGACACCGGTGAGCTTGGCCAGGGCGCTGGAGCCCGTCGGTGGGGTCGGCTCGGCCGCTGCCGCGTCCGTGTGCGGTGGATCACCGTCCGGTGCCGGCGCTGCCTTCTTCGAGGTGGCGGCCCTCTTCGGCGTCGCCTTCCTGGCGGCCGGAGCGGGTCGGTCCGTTCCGGGCGCCCGCCGCGACCCCGGCGTGCCGGTCCGGGTGGCCCGGCCGGTGGTCTCCGGCGTCTCCTTCGCGGTCCCGGTCTGTGCGGTGGTTCCCTGCGCGGTCTCCTCAGCCGGCATTCTCTGCGTGGTCGTTTCCGGCGAGGTAGGTCCCGTTCCGGTCGCTCCGCTTCCGGTCGGTCCGGTGCTGGTCTGATTGGTGGCGGCGGGGCCGTCGGAGGAGGGGCCGGAGACGTCGTCGCGGGCGGGCTGGCGGGGCAGTGGTCGGTCGGCGGCCGGTGGCTGGAACAGCACCGCCGGAGCGGCCTTCGACCGCGCCCGCCTCTGCGCCGGCGGCTTCTCCTCGGCAGCGGGTGGGGAAGCCTTCGCCGGCGTGGGCGGCGGAGTGAAGGTGGCCTTCGGGGAGCGGCTACGCGCCTGCCCGCGGGGATCGCGGCGGGGCGGATCGCTCGGCGGCTGCTCCTGCATGTCGATGGAGCGTAGTCGCGAACGTGACATCGCACACGGTGGAAACACGTCGGCCCGGGGACCGGTTCTCGGCGTCCGAGGTAGCCGCTTTGCCCCGGGTGGGGGCGGACCTGTATCCTCGTCCGCGGTGGTCCGCAGGATCACCGGGGAGACTTCGCCTAGTCTGGTCTATGGCGCCGCACTGCTAATGCGGTTGGGGTCTTAAAGCCCCTCCCGGGTTCGAATCCCGGAGTCTCCGCGCGAAAGTTGGTTGTGTAGACTGGCTGAGCACGAGCGCCCGTAGCTCAATGGATAGAGCATCTGACTACGGATCAGAAGGTTAGGGGTTCGAGTCCCTTCGGGCGCACAGAGCAAGGGGAAGCCCCCGACCAGCCAAAACGGCAAGGTCGGGGGCTTTTTCATGTCCGCTGAAATCAGGCTTCGAGCGGCCGTGGGAGCCAAGCTGGGAGCCACCGGGTGCCTCACTGCCCGAACAGCGCACGGGACATGGCCGCCGCAGCAGAACGGCGGTCACCCTCCATCAGGTGCCCGTAGACATCCTTGGTGATCGCGATCGACGTATGCCCGAGGACTTCCGACACCACATGCAACGGGGTGCCCTGGGCAAGCATGAGCGACGCACCAGAATGGCGAAGCTCGTGCGGGTGCCAGTGCCCGAGCCCGGCCCGCTTGCACAGCGCCGAGAACCGGTGGGAGAAGTTGTCCGGATCGAGCGGCGTACCGACCTCGCTGGGGAAGACCAGGCCGTGATCCTGCCACGCCTCACCGGCGGCCAACCGTTCCTCCGCCTGCCGCGCCCGATGCCGACGCAACAGCTCCACCAGCTGGGGCGTGAGGTACAGCGTCCGCCGGGAGCGTCGCGTCTTGAGCTCGCTGACCACCAGGCACGTACGCCGACCGGTCACAACGAGCGGATGGGCAGGCTGCTGACGGCCTCCGTCAAGGACTCACTCCGGCTGCTCACCGCCGCCGAGGAGCGCCACGACCTGGCCCAGATCAGCGACGGTGTGGAGGGATTGGCGATCGCCTACCTCGGAGCGCCACCCGGCCCGATGCTGCAAGACGCCGTCGAGCTGCGCGGCGAGATCCTGCAACGGCTGCGCGACCGCCACTACGCTCCGCACGAACTCAAAGATCTCTACCTCCTGCTGGGCAGGCTGCAAGGCGCACTGGCATACGCCGCCCTCGACCTGGGCAGCGCCGACGCAGCCATGACCCACGCAGACGCTGCATGGACCTGTGCGGAACACGCTGGAGATAACGAGCTGCGCGCGTGGACACGCGGCACCCAAAGTCTGATCGCACGTTTCCAGGGCGACTACGGCCACGCCCTGGACTACGTGCACGACGGACTGCGGTACAAGGCAAGGGGCACCGGCCGGATACGGCTGCTCTGCGGCGTGGCTCAGTGCCATGCCAATCTCGGCGACTCCACAGGCGCGAACCGCACCCTTGACCTAGCGCAGACGGAGCGGGAGGAGCTTGCCAGCACCGACTCCGTGGATGGCCTCTTCGGCTTCTCTGTCGCCAAGCAGCACTACTACGCGGGGAGCAGCCTGATTTGGCTGGCGGGTGGGGCCGACGCGGAACGAGCTGCCCGAGAGGCGGGGCGGGCTATCGCGCTCTGGGAGAAGGAGCCTCCGGAGAGCAGGTCCTTGGACGACGAGGCCCTGGCCCACGTCTACCAAGGAACCGCCTTCCTGCAAGTCGGGGACCTCGACTCCGCCACTGCCGCCATCCGGCCGATTCTCGATCTGCCAGCGGACCGCCAAATCTCCTGGATCAAGAAGCGGCTCGGAAGATTCGCGGCGATGCTTCGCGCCGAGCCATACCGAGGGGCAAGCGCGGCGGACGACCTATACGAAGAGATCCGCAACCTAGGCGGGTAGACGTCCGGCGATGGTCACTGTCTAGTCCCACCTGATGCTTGACGGATCCGTCCCGGCACACGCTTGAGGGCCGACCTAGGTTCGCCGATCACCTTCGGTGCTAGCCAAGCCCTCTGACGGCGCACTCAAATTCCGATGACGGAGCGGTGAGCGGGGCCGACGAGTCAAGCGGGCTGGATGTCGAGCAGCTCGGGTGATGGGAGCTCATCGGGATCTGTGTCCCCGACGCCGACCCACTCGATGCCGCCTAGGACCTCCCCCCGATGGGGGTCCTCGATCGTGTAGAGGAACAGGCCGTCATCGGAGGCTGTGACCGCCGCATTGGCACGTATCGCCATCCCGTGGCCGCGACCGTGCTGGAAGTCGATGGAGGGGCACCCGCAGTCGCACCTGCCGACGACGACCACGTCCGCCGCCTGGCGCCGCAGGCCTTCGACGCCGTCGAAACCAACGGCCAGCAGCGCCTCAAGCACTGCGCGCTCTCGCTGAGTCAGCGGCCTCGGGTCCATGGCAATGATCGTCCCACCGGCGACGGCGTCAGCGTCCCCTACTGCCCGCGATGCGGGCTCCCATTGCAGTGAGTACCTGCACAACATCTAGAGGATCATGTCAAGCGTCTGGTGGGACGCCGATGTCAAGCATCAGCCGGGACACGACATCCGGCGACGGTCACTGTCTAGTCCCACCACATGCTTGACGAATCCGTCCCAGGACATGCACGACAGCCGGCCTTGACGGCACGACCAGCCCGGTGACGATGGGTGACAGCCGAGCTTGGCATGATCGCTGCCAGTTCCCTGGGGTGTGCGCTGTGCTGGTAGCGCTGGAGGATGTATGCCATACCTGCCTGACCTGACCACGGTGTTGGTCGACGGTGCTCGGATCACACAAGACGGCGTCGAGTACGTGATCAAGGCGCATCCGGTTGGCATGGTGACGCTTCCGAGCGGTCAGGTTGTCGGTTGCGATCCGTTGATTGCCCCCGACACAGCGGCGCCGTTCACGGTGACGGTCGAGCCTGGCCGGTATCGACTGGCCGCGTGGGTCGCTGCGGTCCACCAGAGCGGGAGCGAACCGCAGGACCGCACAGCCGCTCTCCAGCTCGTTGTCAAGGATCAGCCGACGGTGCGCTGGGAGCCGGCGCTGACGGACGGGCAGGAGCCCGTCGAACTGGGAGCGGACGGGTTCTTCGGCTATCCCGTCGACGCGGGCGTGGGCACACTGGCAGACGCGGTCGCCGTGCGAGCGCTGGCCCGCTGGGAGTTCGACCAGGTGGACGAGGTCTTCATCCCGGCGCAGGTGCCGCCCGCACCTGCCGCTGTCGATGCGATTACGGATGAAGCGACCGGAGCGAACGTGATCATCGTTAGCTCCGGGTGGGGCGACGGCATCTACCCGACCTTCATTGGTTATGCCGCCGACGGCGAGGTAACCAGCTACGTCACCGACTTCCTGGTCATCCCAGACCAGACGGCAGAAGTCTGATCCAAACCGCTGCCGCTGCACTTAGCCCTCCGCGGCGTCGCTTCATAGCCCGATCAAGCGCACACTCCGCATCTCTGTCGCGGACCGTGAGGGCCTCTGTGACGTCTCTCGCGGATCATGTCAAGCATCTGGTGGGACGCGAGTGTCAAGCATGTCCCGTGACGGGACAATCCGGCGACGGTCACAGACTGCCGAATTGCGCTCTATCAGATCAAGGCGGCCCGCAAGCGGGCCGCGCCGGCCCGGCCCCGGCCTGCTGGCGACCTCCGGCCGGCATCGGCCGGGCCGGCCGGCCACAATGACGGATGACAAGACCTTGAAGACCTCGGGGCGCTGCCCCGAACCCCGGCCCTCCTCAGAGATGCCGCCGCAGATCACCTCGTCGGGCACCACAAGGGCTACCAGCCTCCCCGGACGGGGCCAAGGTCGTTCGTCCGGTAGGGCGCTCCACCTTGTCCCCGTCCGGGGAGGCTGGACGGTCTACGACTGCCCGACGAGGAGATCCGCTCTACCGTAGGACGTCATGTTGCGAGGCTGCGACGAACGACTCGATCCGCTCCAGGTCGTCGGGTTGGAGGCCGCGGTTTGACTTGGGCGCGATGAGAAGTGCTTGCCCGCTGGCGGTCAACTCGTTACGTAGAGGGCCCGGTGGGGGCAGCGCCTCGTCGTCAGTCCAGACAAGTTTGCGCCCCTCGGCCAGCACGGTGCGAGCCGCAGCAAGCTTCAGCGGCCAACAAGCAGGACCCCGTGGCATCGGATCAGCGGTGATCGCCCGAGCCAACGGGGGGAGGTGCCACAGGTACTCAAGCCGGCTCGCATCGGGGCACCAGGTGGTGCACCAACGGATGTCCACGGTGCCGGAAGCACGGAGCGACCGGATCCGGTCGATCAGAGCTGGCGCCCAGCGCACAATGTATGACACCTGGTCGGTGTCCGACCAGACCATGCTCTTCCGGGGTGGCCCGCCCCAGCCTGGCCGGTTCGCGTTGATAACCCCATCCACGTCCAGCAACCACACTGGGCGTCCGGGAGGCAGGTCAGATGCTGCCTCGTCACCATTCAATCCGGCCACGCCCGCACAGTAGAGGAACGGCGGCAGGGGCCGAACCGGATTTGGCCGCGCCTGCTCGCGCAGTCCGCATCTGGTCCGCAAGAGGTCGGCGGATAGCGGGGGAGCGGTGTGAGATGTCGAGACGTATTTCCGCTGCTAGACCGCCATGTGCCCAGGCCGGCCGATCGCCCATTTGATCTCGTAATGCGTAGGTTGCCGACCCTCGCCCGGCATGAGCCGGCGGGCCATCCACGGGCCACAAGGTGGTGTCACGGGAGGCCAAACGAGGCCACCGCCGACCTGGTCCACGAGGCGAAACGCTGTGTCTCGAACCAGTCTTGTGAGATTCCCAAGCTGACAGTCTGGGAGCCACCCGTGGGAGCCACCGGAGCGGACTGGAGTGGACTGGACCGGACGGATCGAGTTGCCGAGCGCCCGAGGACCAGGACCAGGCGGACCGACTCGGACGGGCTAGACATGGTCTTGGGAATCTACGGATCAGAAGGTTAGGGGTTCGAGTCCCTTCGGGCGCACAGCAGGTCAAGGGCTGGTTTCCCGTCATGGGAGACCGGCCCTTTGATCTTTCTGCCCCGGCTGATTCCGGCCGCGGTGCCCCTTTGGTGCTCGGCAGTGGAAAGCGGGTGTTCGCCGGGGGCACCGTGCCCGCGGCCCTTCGGCTCACCGAGTCGGTCACCCACTCCAACGGCACGCTGCAACTGACATACGAGGCGGCAGGCACCCCGGCGTACGGCAATCTCGCCCTTTAGGGCCTGGATCGGCGTCGGCGTCGGCGTCTGAGCTGGCTTGACGAGTTTGGGCGTGTCGAGATCGGAACACCGAAACAACGGCCGGCACTAGCATCCCTCCTCATGACTACGCAGACGCCCACGACGGAGCTGGCCCGGCGGCGCATTCCCGTCGTCGTCGTCGGGTCCAGCCTGCTGCTGGCGCTGAGCGGTCTGGCACGGCTGGCGCAGGTGGCGGCAGAGGCGGTCAAACAGGACGCGTACTCGAAGGCGCACGAGGTGGTCGGCATGCCGGGCGCCTTTGCCGCTCTGCCGATGGTGTTTCTCATGGGTGTCGGCCTGCTCGTGTCGCTGGTCGCACTCGGCCTCCTGGTGCTGGCGTTGGTCAACCTCGGCGGCTGGAACTGGACCCGGATCGTCACCTGGATCATCGGCGGCGTGACGCTGGTGGTGGCAGCCTGCTGGCTGGCCCTTGCCCTCCTCCCGGCTCCCCCGGGAGAGGTCCCGGACAGAACCGACTGGGACAGGGTCGATGCGATCGCGGGTCAGTTGACACCCGCGTGGGTTGAGCCCGTCGCCACCTTTTCGGGGATCGTGGCGTCGCCCGCGCTGCTGGTCTCCCTCGTCCTGCTCGCGCTGCCGCCTGCCAACGCCTTCTACCGGTGGCGGCACTCGGTCCTGGGGTAGCCCTTCCTCTCGTTCCTCAAATTCGACGCGTCGGCGGGTCACTTCGTCACCAGGGCGTCGAGCGTCTCGACGACGCCAAGGAGTTCCCGGATGGGGCAACCTCAACGTCATCACCCGCAACGCCGCCGGGGCCGGGCGGGCGGGTGAGGCCGTTTGCGCCTCCCGTCGCAGGGAAGGCGACGGGCGACATTGGCGCGGAGCCGCCCGCGCCACCGCAGGCACGGGGAGGCCGACATGAGTGACCGGGAACGGCTGCACGATCTTCGACAGCAGGCCCACGACGCGGGCATCGAAGGCAACTCCAAGATGACCGAGGAGCAGTTGCGCGAGGCGCTGCGGAAGGTCGGCAAGGGCGAACGGCCCCAGATGGCCAAGCACGAGGCCAAGCGGTAATGAGGGGGAGCGGCGCCGGCGCCCGTCGGGGTACCGGCACCGCTCGCGGTTCAGTTGACGGTGGCAGCAGGTCCGGCAGGCCCGCTCGCGGGCGCACCACGCGTCGGCGCAGCCCAGGTTCGGAGACGGGCCGGCCATCCCGGCCTCACGAACCGCTGTCCAGCTTTGAAGGCCGCAGCACGAATCGGTCAGGCCAGGGACACGGCACCCGGGTCGTGGACATACCGCGTGATCCACAAACGCGGAATCACCTCCTGCTCGCCCGCGGCCACGAAGCCGAGCCCGTCGTAGAGCGCGCGGGCGGAGACATTGGCGCGCGCGGTGGCGACGACGGTACGGCGGTGGCCGGCGCGTACGAGCACCTCACGCACCAGGGCTCTGCCCACCCCGCGCCGGTGACAGGCCGGGTCGACCACCAGCCGGTGAACGTCGACCTCGGCGTCGGTCTCAGCCCAGGCGATCGCTCCGACGAGACCGGCGTCGAAGGCTGCCAGCCACCGCAGTGGCGCCAGGCGCAGCTCGTCCAACGTCTCGTGCAACGGCGGGATCCGATCGTCACCGATCACCGCGGCCTCCACCGCGTACGCCGCACGCTGCACGGACAACAACACCCGGGCCAGGCGATCGTCACCGCCGGGCGTCACCTCACGGATATTCACAGGGACAGATCATCCCCGGCGTCACTGTCGGGCCCCAACGACAGTGCTCGCTGTCCCGCACGTCATCGCCGGGCGGGCGGAGGGCTGATCACTCGACGTCGACCACGATCTTGCCGGTGCTGGCGCCCGTCTCCACGGCGGCGTGCGCGTCGGCGACGGTGGCGAGGGTGAACCTTCGGGGGTCGAGCAGTGGCCTCAGCACACCCGCATCGGCCAGCGCACTCGCCTCGCGCAGGATCCTCCCGTGGTGCTCGCGTCCCCGGCCGGTCAGCATCGGCAGCAGGGTGAAGACCCCGGAGTAGGTGGCGCCGCGGAACGACAGCGGTGCCAGGGAGTGGGTGCCCCAGCCCAGGGCGCTGACCACGTGGCCGGTGTAGGTGCGGACCGCGGTGAAGGAGAGGTCGAGGGTGGCGCCGCCGATGGTGTCGAAGACCACGTCGAAGCCGTCGCCGCCGGTGTGCTCGGCGACGTAGTCCTGTGCCGGGGTGGTGGTGTGGTCGATCGGAGTCGCGCCGAGCCGCGCGATGGTCTCCAGGCTTCGGGTCGATCCGGTGGCGAAGACCTCGGCACCGCGCGCGCGGGCGATCTGGATGGCCACGTGCCCGACACCGCCGGCCCCACCGTGCACCAGCACCTGCTGGCCCGTCCTCACCTGTGCCCGGTCCACCAGCGCCTCCCACGCGGTGACGACGGCCAGCGGCAGCGCTGCGGCCTCGCGCAGGGTCAGCAGCCCCGGTTTGCGGGCGAGCAGCCGGGCGTCCATGGCCGCGTACTCGGCGAGCGATCCCTGAAGATCGCCGACGCCGCCGGTGAGTCCGTACACCTCGTCGCCCGGGGCGAAGCCGGTGACCTCCGGGCCGACCTCCGCCACGACCCCGGCCAGGTCCAGACCGAGTACGGCCGGCAGGCGGTTCCGGGCGTGGGCGGCCTTACCCGCCCGGATCTTGGTGTCCAGCGGGTTGACGCCGCTCGCCGCGACCCGCACCAGTAGTTGTCCGGGACCGGGTACGGGTTTCTCGATCTCGTCCAGGGCCAGCTGGCCACCGAACTCCCTGAGCACCACCGCGCGCATGACGCGACCTCGCCTTCCAGTGATGACGCGCCTGCCCCGGATGGCTCCGCCAGCCACGTCGGTCGGTGCGCCGCGATCGCACGGGCCGCCGAGTCCAACTCTGCCTCGGCCGCCACCGTGACAAGGGGGCAGCCGAGAAAACCGTCCCCTGACTCGGGGTGGATCACGGGACCCGGGGCGCGACGCGCTGAGACGACACGCCGCGCCCGTCCCGGGCCGAGGGTGCTCGGTCAGATGCGGACGAGGACCTTGAGAGCCTCGCGGCTGTCCATCGCCCGGTACCCGTCGGGCACTTCGTCCAGGCCGATGGTGCGGTCGAACACCTTGCCGGGCTCGACGGTGCCCTCGAGGACGCCGGGCAGCAGCTCGTCGACGTAGGCGCGCACCGGAGCGGGCCCGCCGGTCAGGGTGAGGTTGCGGCCGAACATGCCCCAGCCGATCGGCCCCTCGTCGTACTGCGGAACCCCGACGCGGCTGATCACGCCGCCGGCGCGGACCACGCCGAGCGCCTGCTCGTACGCCTCGCGGTAGCCGACCGCCTCCAGCACCGCGTGCGTGCCGTCACCGCCGGTCAGCTCCCGCACCCGGGCGATGCCCTCCTCGCCGCGCTCGGCGACGACCTCGGTGGCGCCGAACTCGATGCCGAGGTCGGTGCGGGCCTTGTGCCGGCCCATCAGGATGATCCGTTGCGCGCCGAGCTGCCGGGCCGACAGCACCGCGAGGAGGCCCACCGCCCCGTCCCCGATCACGGTGACGGTGGTACGCGGGTCGACGTTGGCGCGCTTGGCCGCGTGGTAGCCGGTGGCGTACACGTCGGAGAGGGTCAGCAGCGACGGCAGCAGCGGCGAGTCCTCCCCCACCGGCAGCGTGACCAGGGTGCCGGCGGCCTGGGGTACGCGGACGAACTCGGCCTGGGCGGTGCTGAAGAACCCTCCGTGGCGGCAGGAGGTCTGCACGCCCTCCCGACAGAATTCGCAGGTGTTGTCCTGGAACGCGAAGGGTGCCACCACCAGGGCGCCCCGCTTCAGGCCGGCCACCTCGGAGCCGAGGTCCTCGACGACGCCGAGGAACTCGTGCCCCATCGGTGACCCCCGCCCCGACGCGGGCATGGTGTGGTACGGGTGCAGGTCACTGCCGCAGATGCAGGTCCGGACGACCCGCACGATCGCGTCGGTGGGCTCCTGGAGCACCGGGTCGGGCACGTCCTCGACCCGCACGTCCCCGGCCCCGTACATCAGAGTCGCTCGCATGAAGTTCCTTCCGGGTTGTCTTTTCCCTGCCAATACCCGCCGCGGCTGCGGCAAGCCGCCCGGACGCCTCGGCGCGGGCTTTCATTGGTGACACCCAGCAGAACAGGTGCTCGTGGGGCGAGGGGAGAGTCTGTCGTTACCGGTACTGCGAAAACCTGCGGCGAGGTCTGCGGGTGGCGGGTCCCTCGCTGATCATCACCAGCGGGTGGGCGAATCGGGACTGGCGGCGCACGGCGCAGGAAAGAAGGCGGGGAAGCCTATGTCACTGAGATCGAGACGCGCGGCTGTCGCGGCGTTGGCAGTGGCGATGGCTCTGGCAGGATGCACGTCGCGTTCTCCCTCGGGCCCTCAAGAGTTCTTCAACCGCGCGGTGGTGCCGGAGAGCGAGGCCATGCTGGGTGATGCGGTCATGGCGTTCTTCGTCGGGCCCCAGAACTCGGAGATGTACCCGGTGACCGGGGAGGTGCACGAGCCGGGGTATCTGGTTCTGGTGAACGCTCAGGGCGCCTTCCGTGCCGTCAAGACCAGGCGTATGGACATGATGGCACCGGTATGGTCCGTGCACGGTCTGTACTTCGCCGACGAAGGTAGCGACTACCACATGACGGCATCCGGGTTCACGAAGGCCGGAAACCCCAAGGCCACCGCGCAGAACCTGATGTTCGCGCTGCCGGACGGTGGAGCGGTGGGGGTCTACAACGGCGGGCACGGTGCCGACGGTGGATACGCCAACCAGGTCGCCGTCACCACCGGAGGCGACGCGCGCCGGTACGACGTGCAGGGCAACTACTTCACCGGTGCCGTCTGCGGTGGCCAGGTCTTCGGGCTGACCGATACACCCGGGACGCACGCGGGTGAGGCACCCGATCTTCCCGGCATGAAGTCCACCAGGGACCCGGCCGCCAGCCCGCAGATGCTGGCCCGCCTCTACCCGGCGGACGGCGGTGAGAAGGTCGTTGCCTGGCGACCGCACTTCGGCGGGGGAACCCCGATCGGGCAGGTCCCCTGCCACGACGGCGTGATCACTTTCCTGTCCTGGGACACCGATGCCGATGGCCGCGAACAGGCGAAGATTATTTCCTGGGACACCGCCACCGGGAAGTACCGGGCGCACCCGCTGACCTTTGACGACGGCACGCAGCTGAATCTCGACGACTTCGGCTACGTCGTGCAGGACTGGCGGGACGGCCGGCTGCACTGGGTATACGCCGACGGCCGGGTGTTCTCCACCGACAGCGCCACTGGGAAGACCACCACCCGCTTCGACACCGGGCTCGAAACCGGTGTGGGACGTCCCATGCAGACGCTCTTCGCGTTCTCCGACACTCAGCTCCACGCGCTCAGTACGTCTCCCGGCGCCGACGGTGACATCACGTCCACCGTCTTCGACCGCGCCACAGGCGGCGTCGTGCGCAAGGTGTCCGTGCCCATTCCCAACACCGGCATCAACGTGACCTACCTGAACCTCGCACGCATGACAGTCCGCCCTACGACGTGATCGAGCGCGACCCCCTGCCGTCGGCGGCGCTCGGTGACATCGCGGACGTGCGTCGCCACGGCGAGGAACGTGCCTTTCCCCTGCTGGTCTGGCCGAGCTTCGGTGCCGAGCCGACGCCCGTGGCGCAGGCCCGGATCGTCGCCGCCGACGTGCTGGCCGCCGAGGGCCTGTGGTGCGAACCCGGCGATGAACTCGACCTGCACTTCGCCATTCACGATCTGCGCCCGGCCTGAGTATCGGGCGTGGCGGGCAGCACCCGCCGAGCCTTGCTACTGGCTGCCCTCAGCGGGCCGGCTGATGCATGATCCAGGTGGGCAGGGGTGCCGTCACGACGCGCAGCACCTGCCAGCCGGCGCGACGGTACAGCTCGACGTTGGCGGTGTTGCTGGTCTCCAGGACCGCCGGCAGGCCGTCCGCGGCGGCGCGGCGCAGCCCGGCCCGCATGACGGCGTGCCCCCAACGACGACCGGCGTTGTCGGGGTGGGTGCCCAGGACGCCGAGGTACCAGAACGGGGCGGTCGGCAGTGCCGAGTGCACGGCCTCGTCGTAGGCACGGACGCGGGCCAGCGCGTCGGTGGGGAGCTGCGCGGCGAGATTGTCTCCCGGTGGCTGGTTGTCTGTCGCGGGAGGCTCCCAGATCGCGACCGACGCGCCGCGCTCGATCGTCCAGACCGTCCCCTTGTGCACCCGCTTGTCGAAGAGGTGCCCGAAGAAGGCGGCGGCGTGCAGCGGATAGGTCGCCTCGTCCGGGAACAGGTACCGCAGGACGGAATCCTTGGTGAAGGCCGCGACCAGTGAGGCGATGACGCGGGCGCGGTCTGTCGGGGTGGCGGTGGTGATTGCAGGTGCGGTCACCACAGTGACGCTAGCGGTCGACGTCGTTCGCTTCGATCGGTAATCGGATCAACTGCCGGTGTCCCGGAGCGGCCAGGATGAGATCTCGGTGATGCCGGACCGTACCCGGTCCCAGTCGACCCGCCGGGGAACCGTCAGGCGGTCCGCCAGCCAACGGCTCCGCTGCCCATGCTCGGCACGCAGCGTCTCCAGGTCGAGTTCCACCTCCGCCAGCGGCCCGGTCCGGGCCAGTTCAGCCACCCGCTCGCCCATCGCTGCGATGAGCCGACGGTCGAGCTCGCGCACCGCCGCGAAGAACTCGGCCGTCGGCATGCTCACCTGCAGCAGTTCCGGCCCGTCGAAGGTGTCCCGGCCGGCTGGCCGGACTCGCTGGTTGATGGTCACCAGGTCCCGTCCGGCAGCCTCGTGGCGCCAGCAGGTGATGATCGGCGCGTCGGTCAGGTAGCCCACATCGAGCTGGTGGTCGCCCTGGAGGTCGAACGCCGCGTCCACGTCGGCACTGACGTCGTCGGGTATCTCCCTGCCCGGGAAGCTCCCGTCCACGAAGTGGACGACGTCGGCCGGCACCGGTTCGGCCAGAGCCCAGCGCAGGACCAGGAGGTCCTCCCAGAGCCGGGCCACGTAGTAGTCCGGACAGGGGCGGCTCAGGCGCCACCGGTCCACTGCCCGTTCGCCGTATCGGAGCAATCGGTGACCGTCGGCCTCGATCCAGTACCAGCCGCTGGTCAACCCGAACCAGTGCAGCGTCCGCCGGTCGCCACCCCACGGCGGTACGTCGGCGAGCGGCCGGAGCTCGAACTGGATCCGCAGCACCACTCATCTTCTCCCCATCAGTGGTGCCAGCCCGACGAGGGCCGACAGGTGGCCCGCCCGGCTTCCACCGCGGAGCGGAGCCGGGCGAGCATGGTCGATCCCGCCGGTATGGCGGACATCGGCATCCCACCCTCGCACACCCTTCCAGGTCTACTGCGGGAGCGGCCGGGGCCGGTGGGGTCACATCCGCTCGGGAGTGCGGATGCCGAGGAGGTGCAGCCCCTGCCGCAGGGTCCGGGCGGTCAGGTCGGCCAGCACCAGCCGACTGTCCCGCAGCTCCCCGGAGGCGCGCAGCACCGGGCACCGCTCGTAGAACGCGCTGAACGTGCTGGCCAGCCGGTACAGGTAGCCGGTGAGCTGGTGGAACGCCAGGGTCCGCTCGACCTGGCCGACGACCGCGGCGAAGCCGGCCAGCTCGAAGGCGAGCGCCCGCTCGGCCGGCTCGACGAGGAGGATCGCCGCGTCCGGTCGCGCGGCCGTGCCGGCCCGCCGGAACATCGACCGGATCCGGGAGTACGCGTACTGCAGGTAGGGCGCGGTGTTGCCGTCCAGCGACAGCATGCGCTCCCAGTCCAGGACGTAGTCCCGGCCCCGGTCGGTCGCGAGGTCGGCGTACTTGATCGCCCCGATGCCGACCGCCCGGCCGATCTCGGCGATGGTCGCCTCGTCCAGCTCCGGGTTCTTGGCCCGGGTCAGCTCGACGGCCCGGGCCACCGCCTCCTCGAGGAGCCCGACGAGCTTCAGGGAACCGCCGGCCCGGCTCCGCAGCATCCGCCCGTCGGGGCCGAGGATCGAGCCGAAGCCGACGTGCTCCGCCCGGGTCGGCGACCGCAGCCAACCGGCCAGCTCGGCCACCGCGTACACCATCTCGAAGTGCTGCCGCTGCGGCAGGCCGACCACGTAGAGCAGCCGGGTGGCGCCGAGGTCGGCGGTCCGGTGCCGCAGCGCGGCCAGGTCGGTCGCCGGATATCCGTACCCGCCGTCGCGCTTGCGCACGATCAGCGGCAGCGGCTCGCCGTCCCGACCGGTGAAGCCGGGCGGGAAGACGCAGGCGGCGCCGTCGCTGGTCCGCAGCAGTCCGAGCCGGTCCAACTCCTCGACGGTCGGTGCGAGCCGGTCGTCGTAGGCGCTCTCGCCCCGGAAGTCGGCCGCGGTGAGGGTGACGTCGAGCAGGGCGTAGACGGTCAGGAAGTACCGCTCGGACTGCGCCACGAGCAGCCGCCACAGCCGCAGCGTCCGCTCGTCGCCACCCTGCAGGGCGACCACCCGCTGCCGCGACCGTTCCCGGAACGCCTCGTCGGCGTCGAACTTGCGCCGCGCGGCCGTGTAGAAGGAGTCCAGGTCCCCCATGGACAGCTCCTGCGCCGCCTCGGCCTCGCCCAGGTCGAGCAGGTGCTCGATCAGCATCCCGAACGGCGTTCCCCAGTCGCCCAGGTGGTTGACCCGCAGCACCCGGTGCCCGAGCCAGTCCAGCAGCCGCACCGCCGCGTCGCCGATGACGGTGGAGCGCAGGTGCCCGACGTGCATCTCCTTGGCCACGTTCGGTGCCGAGTAGTCGACCACCACGGTCTCCGGCGTCGGCGTCACCGGCACGCCGAGCCGGTCGTCGGCCGCGAGCTCCGCGACCAGGGCGGCCAGCGTCCGGTCGGTGACCGTCAGGTTGAGAAAGCCCGGCCCGGAGACCTCCGCCGTGCAGACGTCGTCCAGGGCAGCGAGGTCCCGCACCTCGGCGGCGATGTCCCGCGGCGGGCGGCCGAGCCGCCGGGCCAGCGCCAGCGCCGCGTCGGACTGGAAGTCCGCCCGTGGGGAGCGCCGCACGACAGGGTCGACCGGGCCGCCGGCCACGGTCGCGAACGCCGGCGCCAGCCGGTCGGTGAGCAGCTTTTCCAGATCCATGGGTACGCCGATCTCGCTCGGTCCGCGCCGTCACGCGGATCTCCGAAGGGGGGAGAGTGCGGGCGGACCGAGGACGATCGGCGATGACCGGCGGCTCGATCCGCCGGTCGCAGGGAAGGGGTCAGCGCGGGCGGGCGACGGATCGCCGGCGTCGCTCCGCACCGACCGCGACGTCGTACGACGTGTCGGTGGTGTGGGCGATCGCGCTGGTCATGGGAGGAGCCTAGCGGGCAGGCCGGGGCGGGTACAGCGGATACCCCGACCGGCCCGATGGTCGTACCGCCGCTCAGGTCGGCGTGGTCGCGGCCCTGCGGCTGCGGGCGGGGCGGCGCCGTGTGGTCGGCTGTGCGGCGTGCGGGCCCGCTCAGCCCTTCCGGTAGCTCTGCTCGTAGTAGCTGCCGACCTGCTCCCGGTACTCCGGCCTGGCGAAGTCGTCCGGGTCGAAGGCGGGTGACTCCTTGACCTGCTCCCGGGTCCGGTCGACGTGCACCACCCGCTCCAGGTGGTCGACGCGGGCGATCGTGCCCACCGGCAGCAGCACCTTGCGCCCGAAGATCCACGGGCCGGTGTCGACCACCAGCCACCGCGCGCCGGCGTCCTCGCTGGCCTCGTCGATCGCGCCGATCCGGCCGTCGGTGGCCTCCACCCGGTAGCCGGTCAGGTCGACCGGGGTCCCCGGACCGGGAGCGTCCGGCCCGTCGCTCTCCGGCCGGTCCCGGGGCTCCTCGGCCGGGTCGGCCCGGTCGTACCCCCCGGCGAGCGCCGTCGGATCGCGCCAGGTCCACGGGTTGAACGGCTGCATCAGCACACCTCCGGTTCGTCGTCGCTCCTCCCGATCTGTGCCCTCGGCACCACCGGTGGAAACGATCGCGGCAATCTCCCGGAGCGGGTGCGTGACCGGGCGGCGCGACACCGGTCGCGGCGGGGGAAGGTCGGCCCGCCCGCTGGCATACTCGCCACTCATGGTGCTGTCGCGCGGCTGGTCCCTCTTCCTCCTCGCGGTCGGGGTGTGGACCTGGCTCATCTGGCCGAGGTTCGGGCTCGCCATCTGGAACGACCCACGCGCCTGGTCGACCGGGACGGTGGGCGAGGGCGCCCCGACCGGGTTCCTCTGGGTGCACGCCCTGCTGATCGCCGCGTCGCTGGCCATCGGCACCACCGTCGGGGTGCTCGGCGTCCGCGGCTGGCGGGCGGCCCGCCGGCCCACCGGCTGACGTCAGCCGCCGTTCCGCGCGGTCGGCCGCCGACCGTCGGTCGCGGTGGCCGGCCGGTCACCAGCGTGTCCGGGTACGCGCAGCCAGGCGGCCCGTTCGTCGTGGACGAACTGCGCGAACCCGATCGGCGGCCGGCCGAGCAGGTCACGGACGTCGGTGGTGACGCCGGCGGCGAGGCCCAGTCGGCAGGTGGTGTGGAGCGCCAGCGTCACCAGCGTCATCCCGGCCGGCATGCCCTGCCCGCGCGCGCTGCGCCAGTACCGCAGCGGCCCCACCGGTACGTACCGGATCGGCCGGCCCAGCTCCGCGGTCAGCAGCTCCGCCGCCTCGCCGTAGCCGAGCGCCCGGGAGCCGGTCGGCGTGTACGCCCGCCCCGCGTGTCCCGCCTCGGCGAGCGCCAGTGCGGCGACTGCGGCGACGTCCCGGACGTCGCCGACGGAGGTCCTGCCGTGTCCGGCGGGGAGCATGATCTCGTCCCGGTCGCGGATGTCGGCCGCGTGGGTGGTGGAGAGGTTCTGCATGAAGAACGCCGCCCGGACGAAGGTCCACTCCAGGCCCGACCCGCGCAGCCACTTCTCCAGGGCGTGGTGCGGGACCACCGGATTCCTCTCGGCACCCTGCAGGGAGAGCAGGACCATCCGGCGTACGCCGAGCTGCCGCGCCCGCTCCAGGGCGGGGAGCATGTCCCGCTTCACGTTGCCGAGCTGCGGGGGCCGCATGAGGAACATCCGGTCCACGCCGGCGAACGCCGCGTGCCAGGTGTCCGGATCGGTGAAGGAGAACGGCACCGCCTCGTCCCAGGGGCCGGTGGCGCCCGGTTCGTTCGCCGCCGCTCGTACCGGGTGTCCGCCGGCTCGCAGAATCCGGGCGACGTGCCGCCCGGCTCGACCGGTCGCGCCGGTGACCAGGACTGTCATGCCCCAACGGTGGCCGGGAAGAAGGCGCTGGGGGAGGGCGTTACTCCCTGACAGAGCGGGCCGTTCGTCCCGAGGCCCCGCCCCCCGAACCGTCTTGACCAGCCGAGATAGGCGATCGGGGATGGTGTGACGCGGGACGCTACCCACGGATTTGACGATCAAACCCGCAGACGCGTAACTTTCTCTCTGCCAGCGCGGAACGGGGCAAACGGGACGAAGGTCCTGGATGGCCGAACCGGACTGGCGCCGGGTCGAAAAGGGGTACGCTCCTGACCGACACGGTCCGGGCGGTTGCCCGCCGGAAACGCCGCGAGGCGGATTTGGCGGAGCGGAACTGACCGGGTAAGGTTGTCGACCGGTAGGGAACCGGGCGAGCTAGCGGGAGACCGCAGCGGCCGGCCTACCAAATCCGATGATCAGCACAGCGGTTCGCCGCTGCGCGCGGTCAGCGGTGCCAACCCGTACGAAGCGTGACAGACCGGGACACACCGGTTGACACGGGGAAGACGGTGAGGTAAGGTAGTAAAAGTGCCCGGCGCGAGAGCGGCGGACATGAACGAAATGCCCCGGACGGGGGCTCCACGGTGTGGGGTTTCTCGGCGGTGTGTGGTTGTTCTTTGAGAACTCAACAGGGTGCTAGATAAGCCAGTGCCAATTATGATTTATACCCCGGACTGG